>CAJOGB010000031.1:0-14372 GCA_905233835.1 uncultured Lachnospiraceae bacterium | reverse complement strand
ACTCACCATTTACGGAGCCACGGTTACAGACGATGGTTCTGTCGGCATAGAATCGGCAAAAGACGGTGTAGATGCGGTTTCTTCTGCGACGATTACCACCGGTGGCGGATACGCCGCCACGGGACAGATTCCAAACGTTGGATATTCCGCAATACTTTATAATGCCGATAACGGACTCCCGACATCCGATGCAAACTGTATTTATGCAGCAAAGGACGGATATGTTTGGATTGGCGGTTACAGTGGTGTTTTGAGATATGATGGTCTGTCATTCGAAAGACTTGATTCTTCCGAAGGTCTTACCAGTGGAAAAGTTTTTTTTGAAGACAGTCAAGGCTATATGTGGGTTGGTACCAACGATAATGGTGCCGTAAAGGTCGGCGGAGACGAGACCATACATTACACCTATAAAGACGGTCTGGCTTCTTCGACGATACGTGGATTTGCCGAGGATGAAAACGGCAGAATCTATATAGGTTCTACAGCAGGAATCGACTACGCGGACAAAAACTCCGGACTTAAGAATCTAAACGACCCACGAATCAATAATGAATACATCATCCGTATGATGGAGGATTCGCAGGGGGTGGTGTATGCCAATACCAGAAACGGAAATGTCTTTTCCATCAAAGATGGCGTAGTAGATAAATTTTACTCTTCCGAAGATCTTCAGATGGAGAAGATATCGGTTATTTATGTAGACCAACAAAATCCGGGAATGGTCTATTTCGGAACGGATTCCGATGCTATATATTATGGTGCGTTTGGACAGAAAGCATCTTCCATGCAGCGTATTTCGGTGGCACCGGCAACAGGAATCAACTGGATTTCCTATGCATGCGAAAGAATGTGGGTGAATTCCGATGACGTTGCCGGATATTTGGATGAGGAAAATATTTTTCATCCGTTAGACAATCTTCCAATGAACAGTGCCATTGAGATGATGGTTCCGGATTATCAGGGCAACCTTTGGTATGCATCTTCACGACAGGGTGTTATGAAGGTGGTAACCAATAACTTTCAGGATATTACCCGGGCAGCCGGACTGGAGGAAAATGTTGTAAATGCAACCTGCATACACAACGGTGTTTTATATATTGGTACGGATAAGGGATTACAGACTTTGGATGCATCCAATCAGCCGGTAGTAAATGAACTGGTGGATTATATCGGAGAAACCAGAATACGCTGTCTGTTGGAAAATGACGGGAACCTGTGGATTTGTACCTATACAAATGGTTTGGGGCTGATTTGTTATACCGCTGACGGACAGATTATCAGCTATACCGAAGAAACGGGATTTCTGAAAAATGAGACCCGGTGTGCTGCTACCACGGAAGACGGGCGAATCTTAGTGGGAACAAACGGCGGACTGGCAGTTATGAAAAACGGTCAGATGGTGGAAAGCTACGGCGAAAAGGATGGCATTGGCAATACCGTATTTTTAACAGTGGAAGAGGGAGAAAACGGAAGCTATATCTGCGGAACCGATGGTGGTGGTATTTATATCATTTCGGATGGTAAAGTGACACAGTTAGGCAGAGATGAGGGATTGACCAGTGACGTTATTCTTCGAATTAAAAAGGATGAACAGCGTGGCGTCTACTGGATTATTACATCAAACTCCATAGAGTATTTAAAAAACGGAGAGATTAAAAACGTAACCTCCTTCCCTTATAACAACAACTTTGATGTATATTACGATACCAACGATAACCTTTGGGTTCTTTCTTCCTACGGAATTTATTGTGTGGCTGCAGATGATATGATTAACGATTCGGTAGAGGAGTATCGTTTATATAATACTTCAAACGGTATGACCTCCGTTCCTACCGGAAATGCATACAGCTATTTTGATGAAGAAGGAAATCTGTATGTGGCAGGGCGCGCAGGTGTAAATCGTGTCAACATCAATAATTATTTCAATCAAAACGGAATGCTTAATGTGGATTTAAAATACATTCAGGCGGATGATACACTGATTTATCCGGATGAGCTGGGAACCTACACAATCCCGGCGGATGTGGGACGTATTTCTTTTTATCCGGCAGTACTGGATTACTCCATGGCCAATCCATTGGTGAAAATGTATTTTGAAGACTATGAGAACGAGGGAGTTGTCGCAAAACAAAATGAGCTTTATGGTTTGGAGTATACGGGTTTCCGTTACGGAACCTATACCCTTCATATTCAGGTTTTGAATGAGGCGACCGGAGAAGTAAGTCAGGACGCTACATTTAGGATTGTAAAGAAACCGAAGTTTTTTGAATTGACATCCGTACGTGTGATTTCCATTGGACTTTTGGCATTACTGGTTGGTATTTTTGTATGGCGATTCATGACGGGAACCATTGTTCGAAGTGCCAAGTCACGATTCCTTGCCAATATGTCCCATGAAATCCGTACCCCGATTAACACGATTCTGGGTATGGACGAAATGATTCTTCGTGAGGACCCCACGGATGTTCCGAAGGGCTACTTTTTATCTGTTATAAATTACGCTTTGGATATTAAAAATGCGACGGATACACTTCTTGGACTGGTCAATGATGTTTTGGACATTTCGAAAATCGAATCCGGAAAGATGCATCTCGTGGAGCAGGAATATGATATGGAGGATTTGCTTCGCGGCATCTGTTCTATGATTCGGGGAAGAGCCAATTCCAAGGATTTAACTTTCGATGTGGACGTGGATGAGACACTTCCAAAACGACTTTTCGGAGATGAGGGAAAAATCAAACAGGTGGTATTAAATCTTCTTACCAATGCCGTGAAATACACGGATGAGGGTGGATTTAAGCTTAAGGTATCTTTGGAGGCGAAAAACGGAGATGAGTATACGCTACGGTACTCTGTAAAGGATACAGGGATCGGCGTCAAGGAAGAGGATTTGGAAAAACTCTTTACGGCTTATGAGCGTCTGGATGAGGAAAAGAATTCCGGCATTCAAGGAACCGGATTGGGACTTGATATTTCCCGTCAGTTTGCGGAACTGATGAACGGAAAACTCTGGTGCGAGAGCGTTTACGGCGAGGGCTCTGAGTTTATCTTTGTGATTACACAAAGGGTGGTTGATAAAAAGCCAATCGGAGAATTTAAAGAGGTAACGGATGATATGATAGCCGGACCGTACGTTCCCCAGTTTATCGCTCCCGACGCAGAGGTTTTAGTGGTGGATGATAATCCGATGAACCTAAACGTTATTAAGGGACTTTTAAAATCCACGAAGATGTTTCTGACAACCGCATCCAGTGGAGAGGAGTGTCTGGAAAAGCTTCGCTACGGAAACTTCGACATTGTTTTATTAGACCATATGATGCCGGGCATGGACGGTGTGGAGACCTGTAAGCACATTCGTGAAAACAATCCGGACTTGCCGGTGTATGCACTTACCGCAAACACAGCTGTGGGTGAGGATTTCTACATTGAAAACGGATTCAACGGATATTTGTCAAAGCCCATTGATTCTAAGGTTTTAGAGAGAACCATTATGAAGCATTTGCCGGAGGAGATTATGTCAAAAGCAACCGAGGCAGATGCGGTGGAGGATTTGACGGAGATTCCGGAAAAACTAAAATGGGTTTACGATATTGATACCATTAACGTGGAAGAGGGAATTAAAAACGCCGGCGGCGTGTCAGCTTACATTTTCTCTTTGCAGCTGTTTTTGGATACGATTGACGGAAATATCAAAGTGATTCAAAAAGCATATGACGAGGGGGATTATATGCTCTATACCGTAAAGGTACATGCGCTAAAGACTTCCTGCAGAATTATCGGAGATTTGAATCTGTCCAAAAAGTGTGAGGATTTGGAGAATGCCGGTAACAAAGATGATATTTCCTTTATTAAAGAGCATACAAATGAAATGCTTACAGAATACCGGGCTTACGAGGATAAGCTGGCCGGATTGCTGGAGAAGGATGAGGAGGAAGAAGCCGACAAGGAAGAGATTCCTTTGGAGGAATTACAGGATGCCTATGCGGCATTAAAAGAACTGATTCCTGCAATGGATTATGATTCCGTTGAGATGATTTTGGAGCAGTTGAAAGAATATCGTCTTCCGAAAGAGGATGAAGATAAAATGTTTAACTTAGAGCGTATGCTTAAAAATTTCCAATGGGAAGGCATGGAAGAAATGATAAAGTCTTAGGGAATAAGGAGAATCATGAAATGGTAAACAAAGACCGCATAATGATGATTGGAGAAAAGGAAACCTTTCTCATTCGGACACTTATGAAAAAAATAACCGATTCCAGAATGGAAGCTGTATTTTCTACCTGGAAGGTTGACGAAATCAATCAAAAGCTGGCAGGAACGTCGCTGGTGGCTTTTTATATGGATGACGGACAGCGTCCGCCGGATGATGCCATTCATTTTCTGATTGATAAGCTTTCCGAAGAGGAGAAAATGATTCTTCCGATTGGAGAAAAAAACGATATTCAGTTTATTTGTGACCATTTTCCCGGGGATGTGATATACAAAACCTTTATCCGTCCGCTAAACAATGATGAATTTGTCTCCTGTGTACAGGGTTATTATAAAAAGCGGGAGGCGGGAGATTTTAAAAAGACCATCATGATTGTGGATGACGACCCCAACTATTTGTCACTGGTACGGGAATGGTTGAAAAAAGACTATAAGGTTGCCATGGCAAATTCCGGATTGCAGGCGATTAAGTGGCTTGGAAAAAACAAGGTGGACCTGATTCTTTTAGACCATGAAATGCCGGTCACCTCCGGACCGCAGGTGCTCGAAATGCTCCGAAGTGACCCGGATACAAGAGCCATCCCTGTTATGTTTTTGACCGGAAAAAGCGACAAGGAAAGTGTTATGCAGGTAATGTCCCTAAAGCCCCAGGGATACTTTTTAAAGAGTATAGAAAAAGATGAATTGTTGCAAAAGCTTTCAGATTACTTTTTTAAACAGCTAGGATAAAATAAACCGGATAGTAAAGAGGGAAGAAACGTGTTTGAATTTTTTAGAAACCATCAATTGTATATGATGCTGTCGATGACATCCATCTGTACCATCATCGCGCTGTTTGTCGCCTTGACAAAAACGCTTTCCAAAGAAAGAAGAAGAGCGCTTGTTATTCTGGAGCTTGGGGCGGCAGCACTTTTGGAATTTGACCGAATCGCTTATATATACAGAGGTGTGGAGACAACGGAAGGCTATTGGTGGGTACGCATTTCCAACTTTATGGTCTACGTCTTGTCTTTGTTCACACTGTATTCATTTAGCCTGTATTTAAGAGATTTGCTTGTAAATGAGGGAGGTTTAAAAAGCGTTCCTAAACGTATCAAGATCATTGACTGGCTGATAATAGTCGGAGAAGTCCTGATTGTTATTTCACAGCCCACAGGTATTTTTTATACCTTTGATGAACATAACCGATACCAACGCGGTCCCTTCTTTCTGATTTCTTATATGCTTCCACTGGCAATTCTTTTGATTGAATTGTCCGCGATGATTAAATATACACGTAAGCTGAGAAAGTCCATTCGTTTTTCCATGCTGGCATTTACGGTTGTGCCTTTACTGGCTACGCTAATCCAGATATTTACTTATGGTATTTCACTGACCAATCTTTCCATTGTTTTTATGGCAATCGTGCTTTATATCTTTGCACTTTTGGATTCCAATGAAGCGGTGGAAAAGGCGACACTGATTGAGATTAACCACTTAAAGATAGAAAAAGAAATGCAAAACCGTTTGTTTGAGCAGACGGTTACCGCTTTTGTCAGTGCAATCGATACAAAGGATAAATATACCAAGGGACATTCTGCCAGAGTGGCAAAATATGCAAAAGAACTGGCGCAAATGAACGGCAAGAATGAGGACGAATGCCAGAAGGTTTACTATGCTGCGCTGCTACATGAAATCGGTAAAATAGGTGTCCCGGATTACATTTTAACAAAAGACCACGCCCTTACCGATGAGGAATATGCACAGTTAAAACGCTATCCGGAAATCGGACGCGATATTTTATCAAGTATCAAAGAATTCCCGTATTTAAGTGTGGGTGCCCACTATCACCACGAACGCTATGACGGTACCGGCTATCCGGATGGACTCGCCGGAGAAAAGATTCCGGAAATTGCACGTATTATTGCAGTGGCAGATGCGTATGATACCATGACTTCGCAGCGAAGCTATCGTGACCCGATACCACAGCAGAAGGTGCGAGAGGAAATTGTTAAGGGAACCGGTACACAGTTTGATCCGGTATATGCGAAGCTGATGCTTCATATGATTGATTTGGATACCGAGTATAAGATGCAGGAACGTATTGAGGTGCGTGAGTTCTCCGACAAGACCGTACTTGATTGCAAGAGCTATCGTGACTGCATTTCCGAAGGCGTTGCCATTACGGAGAAAATGACGCGGATTCGCTTCCGCTGTACTCCGAAAAAAGAGGCGGAAGATGATGTCTGTATGCCGGCGATTGTACTTTTTGACTCGCTGGATGCCATGGTGCATACTACGATTCGCGAAATTGATACGTTAAACTATTTTGAATATGGAGAAATCTGGCTGGATGGACACAGCATTACCTCCGGAGCCAGAACCATGAAGATTGACTTTAAATGCATCGAAGGACAACCTACGCAGAAGGAGGTTTTCGATGGTGGAGATTTCATAGAATATGAGCTTCAGGCAGTGCGTAAGCGTGACCACATGCTGATTCGCATGAACAGTGAGTATGAAAACATGGAAGCAATCGTTGCACTTACGGACAACTCCAGATTTTTATATATTGGATTTACCGGAGAACACTGCCACATCGACAGTATTCATATTACCCATGACGAAAAGGAGGTTCCGGAGGATTACATTCCCCGTATTGCTGATGAGGTTAGTTATATTAACCGAATGGAGGGTGATATCCCGAATGTTCAAGTGGATAGCTACCGTAGCGCTTCATCGGAGGCAATCGAAGTTACGGACGGTATGGAATTAAACTTCCACGCAATGCATCTTCCGACAGCGCGACTGGTTTGGCATTGCCCGTTTATTGTCCTTTTCTATTCGGATACGAAACGACCGGAGGGAGACAGCTACAGGGAGTATGCGCTGATTCGTTTGGATGGCGAGGCTTGGGAGACTGGAGACTATGCATCCAACCATATAGAGATGCGAAAACGAGGCTTCTTTAAGAGCTGGGATGACTGGAAGGAAATCGGAAAAGCCGGATATGATTCCAATGTGACCATTCGTAAAAAGGGTAACAAGATTACTACCATTACCAGCAATAATGGAATTGATATCCGAAACGTTACCACCATTAATGACGGAAACGATAAGATTTACGTTTCCTTAACGGGTGACCAGGTGGCACTTACGGATATTCGAATTCGTGCTTAAAAGTAATAGGTAGTATAATGATTCTGGCAAAACACAGCACTATTATGATATGATTTGACAGAAAAAAAGGAAATGCGAGGAAGGAGAATTTTATGTCAGTAGCAGTTCGTTATTATTCCAAAAGCGGCAACACGAAAAAACTTGCGGATGCAATCGCGGAAGTAGGAGGAGTGGAAGCGCTTACAACAGAACATCCCCTGGAGGAAAAAGCAGACATCCTCTTTTTGGGAGCCAGCGTTTACGCATACGGAATCGCTGACGAAATGAAGCGTTACATCGCAGATTTGAATCCGGAAAAGGTGGGAAAGGTTGTTGTATTTTCGACCTCTGCATTGGCAGAGCGCGCATACCCGGAAGTATCCCGAATCATTAAAGATATGGGCATCGAAGTTGACGAGAAAAACTTCTACTGCCGCGGCAGCTTTTTAATGATGCATAAGGGCCGTCCAAACGACCAGGACATCGCAGACGTGAAACGCTTCGCAAAAGAAATCATTGGCTAATCAAATATTAAAGGGGAGATATGGTGGATTTGAAAAAATCACTGGAAGAGTTAACCGCCGGACTTTTAGAGGTTCGGCGGCTTTCTCAACAGCGTGTGGATGTGGCAGGAAATGCCAACGGATATCGAATTCTTTTGGAGGAGAACAAAAAAAGAATTCTAGAATATGCCGAAAAAAACAATCGGATTATTGAAAAGGTGTTGGAGCCTCTTTTGGAGGACTCCTATTCTTTGAATGCAAGGGAAAAGGCAGTGTTGTCTGAATTCTGCGAAGGTCTTTTAGTGTCATGGCCGGAAGAGGATTTGGATTTAACACTGCATTTTTATGTTGCAAAAAAGTTGTATGAGGATGCACGAAAAAAAGAGGATGACGATGAACTCATTCGCGGTGCCAATCGTTATATTTTGTCTTGTTATAATAACTTAAATCGTGTAAATCGACTGCGAATTTCAAAGGAGTTTACGGAGTATTATAAACAAGAGGGGCTATCCTGTGCCCGGGTGCTTCTTTCCTATTTGGATCATGATAAATTTCTTCGGTTAACCAAAGACCAAACGCGTGTGATGGTGTTTGCCAATGCCAGATTTTATTTGGCATTGTATGATACCTGGTATGCTACGGATGAAGTAGAAAACGAGGAGAGAATCGATGGACTTGTGCGCGCCATTGTCCTATCGGAGGATGAATGGTTCCGTTCTCATGTAAAAGATTATGATTGGCGGAAATTTGTGATTCGTTGTTACGAGCATATGGGCCAACTGACGGAAAACGGAAATCAGTGGAACATGACTCCTATGCAGTGCAAAAAAATCATGAAGCATATGGAAAATTTAAAGACGCTTTGGGAGTCAGATGTTGAGGAAGGGGAGGCATGCTTACCCCGAATCCATATGGAACTTTTGTATACCAGAAATTCCTATTACGCAAATCTAATCGATTTAAAGACCTATCAAAATAAACTTTTGCAACTGTATCATACCTACACAAACAGCGAATATGATATGTACTCTGTGCTTGCGAATCTCTTTTTGCCATGTGAATATTTAAAAACGCTCTCCCTGAAAAAAATGGATGAAACACAGTGGAAGGTGTTGCGTGAATTTTATCAGAAAATAAGCGCATACGTGTTGAAGTCCAGAGGTAGTGAGTCCTTTTCTTTTTTGCTGGAATACTTAAATGATTTCTTTGAAAGTTTTATTGAAATCCCAAAGGAATACAGTTTCTCTGAGATGGCACTTACCTGTCTGGCGGCGTTGAACCCGCCTACGTTTGTTCATGGGATGCAGTGTGCCTATGTGGCGAGAAATCTTTGCGGTCATATTTTAAAAAATCGACCGGAAAGCTTTGTAGGGGTCGGGAAATATACGACATTGGAAGATGTGCGAAAAAATCGGGAACGTATCGAACATCTGATATTTCATGGATGCAGTATGGGCGAAATCGGAAAACTGTCTGTGATGGATACGGTTATTTCCGGTGGAAGAAAGATGTTTTATCCGGAGAAAGAACTGCTGGAACTGTCGGATGCCATGGGGGAGTATTTAAAAAAACGTCAGCCCACCATGAAGATGGAGTGCGAGTTTTTAAAGGAAGAACTGCCGGCTGCCATTATTCGGGTGTCAAAACGTATTGTGTCGGAGTATGAACAGGGACGCTCCTTGGGGGATATCACGGAGACTTTGAGCGAAGAGCATTATGAACTTCGTGAAATCTTTGATCATTTGGAAGTGCGCGAAGATTTAGCATCTATTTTACACAGAGGCATTGACAGTCGTTATATGGATGTTTGGCTCATGCTGTGGAATGTTCATCAGAATGATAACATGACGCTAAGTGATGCTTTGGAAGGTTATGTGATACGAACCGTAAGAATACGTGAGTTGTCCGCTCCGCAACCGGAGGAATTGGAAAACGTTGGAGGATATGAGCAACTGTTTAAACAACAGTTTATGGAAATCGGATCCATGGCAGAAGAAAATAAAAAGGTGTTGTCCGGAAAAATTTTCCCTCTGCTGGAATCGCCTCAGAGTTTAAGTGACAGCGATGAAAAGTTATTACAGGACTTTTGCCAGATGCTGTTAAATGGACAGGATTTGGGCGATATCGATCAGGGATTGGTCTATCTGGTATCGAAACGCCTTTTGGAGGATGCGCATACGAAGGATGATGTGGATGCTTTGGTTCGCCAGCTGGATATTCATGTTTCCTCCTGCTATGAGATGGCGCATCAGGCAAAGCGAATGTGTACTGCCGGACATATTGTGGATGAGTATCGTGAAGAGGGACTACAGGCAGCACATGAAATCTGGTCGTACATGGAACAGGAGAAGTTTCAGCATCTTTGCCCGGAAAGCAAGGAATTGGTTCTTATAAATATTCGATATGCCATTTATTTGTATGAAACCTCAGAGAAAAACGAGGAAAATAATGATCGCTATATTTATCTGTTGCAGAAGGCCTTTGATTACGCCGATGATGATTTTTATGTAACTTCGGCAAAAGACTATGATTGGAATTATCATAAAATCCGCTGCCTGGAGTATTTGGGGCAGTCCACAGAGTGCGGAAATGCCAGAGGTTTTTCTAAAAAGCAGTGCAGTATCATAGCCGAAAAAATGATGTGCCTGAAGGATATTTGGGAGAGAAATCCAAAAGAAAATGAGGAGATTCTTCCGTATGTCAGTATACTTTTGATGCTCAATCGGAGTCGGTTTTTTGCCGGCGAGATGGATGTGGCAGATTATCGGGAAAGCTTAAGACGGATTTATCATTCCAACAGAAACAATCGCTATGATTTTAATTCGATTTTCCCAAATCTGGTAATTCCTTTGGAACTGATTATCAGTTACGAAGGTAAAAAGGAATATTTGGATGAGGAAGAAACGGAAATCATTGAGCTGTATACCTGGGTAATCGGATATGTGGCACGTGCGAAAAATGGAGAAGCGTTTTCCCTTTTGCTGGAATACTTTTCGGAATTGTTATATCACTTTATAGAAATCGAGGGTAAATTTACCTTTGAGCAGATGGGGCTGTATTGCATGGCTGCACTTCACCCACCTACTTATATTCATTCCCGGATGGGAGGAGAGATTTCAAGGAGTCTTTGTGCTAGTTTGTTGGAACAAAAGCCTGCACTTTTTATAGGGGTTTGCGGATGCCGGGATGAGAGCATGGTTTTGGAAAAGAAGAATGAGATTGAGAACTTTTGTTACCATGCCGCCCTCTGCCATGATTTTGGAAAAATTCCGATGGTGGATACGATTTTTGTATACGGAAGAAACCTTTTGAATCACGAGTTTGCGTTGTTAAAACATCATCCCCGTGTGGGTGGACTGCTTTTGGAATCCAACGAATCCACAAAGGCTTATGCGGATATCGCCCGCGGCCATCATCGCTGGTATGACTGCAGCAGAGGCTATCCGGAGGAATACAATACCTTTGACTCACCAAATAAAATACTGATTGATATTGTTTGTGTGGCGGATTGTATGGATGCGGCAACGGACAGTGTGGGACGCAGTTATTCCGGGTCAAAGACTGCGGATCAGATTATGGATGAGGTGATAAAGGAAGCCGGTAGTAGATATCATCCTGAGATTGCAGAACTATTGAAACAACAGGAGACGCGCCGGGAAATAAATCGAATTTTAAATCAGGTGCTAAAGAAACCTATGACCTGTTGGAAGATTTGCTGGAAAACGGAATTAACTCCGATCACGTGCAAAAGATTCAGTCGGAGTATGAGGAGCAACTGGATCGGTTGCGCAGTTTGTTAAAACAACAGGAGTACTTTTTGCATGCCCGTCGGCTGATAAGCTATGACCAGCAGACCGTATGCCCAAAAGACGGACAGGAAGAAGAGGGCGCACTGATTACGTTTATGTCTCAGGAAGCATATAAGATTCGAAAGAAAAAAGAGTTTTCGGAACTGGTTTGCTCCCTATATGAAGTAAAGAATCGTTTAAGCACATGGGACAGAGCATTGGTTTTGCATTTGTATCGCCAGTATTTGCGTGAAAAAAACATGACGCCGTCTTTCCATAAAACCTTTGATGAGACAAACGAACAGGCGTATATCGCCTGGCAAAATGCCAGAGAAGCCAATGATTATCGCTTGTTTCAGTCAGCACTAAAAAAACGAATCAAAGTAGAACAAAAACGAATGCAGCTGGTGGAACCGCATGAAATGCTTCCGCAGGATGTATATGATCGTTTGCTGGATGAATACGAAACGGGGCTTACGTCTGAAATCATGGATGGTCTTTTTGCTGAGTGTATTCCGGTGATTCGTGATTTAATGACAAAGTCTGCGAATCGCTCAAAGAGGGTACGTACTGACTTTTTATATCGACCGGTAACAGATGAGGCACAAAAAGAGTTTGCCAAAGTGTTATTGCATGTCATGGGATTTGACACGGAAAAGGGTACCATGGGACTGGCGGTTCACCCGTTTACGGAACGTTTGGGACGACATGACACCAGAGTCACAACGCATTTTGAAAAGAACTGTTTTATATCCAGTATGTATTCTGTGATTCATGAATGCGGACACGCACTGTTTGAACAAAACCAGCCAAAGGAAAACTTTACACATTATATAGCGGATAATAAAACTATGGGACAGCATGAATCGGTTTCCCGGTTTTATGAAAATATCATCGGAAGATCTGAGGCGTTTATTCATTTTATTTATCCCGAAGTTTGCCGAATTTTTCCGGAAGTGATGGCAGATGTAAGCGAGAAGGAATTCTATGAAGCGGTAAATGTGGTGCAACCGTCTCTGATTCGAACAGAAGCGGATGAACTGACGTATTCGTTGCATATTTATATTCGCTATGAGATGGAAAAAGCTTTGCTGCATGGAGAGATTTTGGCAGAGGATGCAAAAAATGAATGGAACCGTTTATATGAAACGCATTTAGGAGTCTGTCCAAAGGATGACTTAACCGGAATATTGCAGGATATTCACTGGACAGACAGTTTTGGTTATTTCCCCACTTATGTTATGGGAAACTTTTACGGTGCGATGTATTTGAAAAAAATGCAAGAGGAAGTTGATCCTTTCGAGGCTGTTTCAAACGGAGATTTTAAGCGTATAAACGCATGGATGACAGAGCACGTGTTTGCAGAGGCGGATTCTCTGCCACCGTTTGAGTGGATTTACCGTGTCACAGGACGACATCTTACTTCTAGGGATTTTGTAGACTACATCACACAAAAGTATGGAACATGACATTTGGTTTAATGAATATTGATAGCGCGCAGTGCCTGCGCGCTATTATATATACTCATTGAAATTGGTGACAGGAAAACGTTTTTTCGCGTTCTCTGCATACTTTGTTTTTGGTTGACACCGTGGATTAAAATAGATAAAATAGTTTTTGCGTGTGCAGGAATGGCGGAATTGGCAGACGCGCAGGCTTCAGGTGCCTGTGGTAGCAATATCGTGTGGGTTCAAGTCCCATTTCCTGCATTCAAAAAAGAGTTCAAGAGAAAATATCATCTTGAACTCTTTTATTTTTTCCTATCCGTAATTCCAAGCATATAATCTATAGAAACGTCATAGAGTTTTGCTAGTTTTATAAGTACAGCAGTGGGAATGTCATTTTCGCCGGTTTCATATTTTGAATACCCGGTTTGCGACATACCAAGATAGTTAGCTACTTTTGTTTGATTCATATCTGAATCTTCTCTAAGGTTTCTGATTCGTGGATACATATATTTTACCTCAAAATCAATATAGCTAACCTGAAACAGATTATTGATTTTTAACCTGAAATAGGTTAGAATTTTTTATATCAAGATTTTATAGCTATTTAGGAGGTAGAATAATGGCTAAAGAGGGGACAAAGATATGTAAATACTGCAAGTCAGAAATACCGGCAGATGCAAAGATTTGCCCAAATTGCAGAAAGAAACAAGGCGGAATTGCGAAATGGATAATTATTGGTGTTGTTGTACTGATTATTATTGTTGCAGCAGCAGGTAGCGGGGATGATAAGGATTCTTCAAAGAAATCCGCCGACAGTTCTTCATCAACTTCAGTAGAAAGCACAACAAAGTCTGAGGAAAAAACAGTTGAATACGAGGCAATCACAGTAGAACAGTTGATGAATGATTTGGATGCAAATGCAATGAGTGCATCTGATACCTATAAGGGTAATTATTATGCTGTTACAGGTAAATTATCAAATATTGATGCTCAAGGAAGCTACATAGATATTGTAGATCCTAATGACGAATGGGCAATTTTGGGGGTTCAGTGCTACATTAAATCTGATGAAGTAAGAGATGTGGTAAAAACATTGTCAAAAGACTCTACAATTACAGTGAAGGGTAAAATTACCGATGTTGGAGAAGTAATGGGTTACTCACTTAATATTGATAGTATAGAGCAATAACAATGATGCCACCAATAGATGGTAGCCCGTTCAATTATTAAGATTAATAGTCGCCTAAAAATCTTGCAGGATCATTGGGCGACTATTTTTGCGTCTT
>CAJOGB010000030.1 GCA_905233835.1 uncultured Lachnospiraceae bacterium | reverse complement strand
AAACGGTCTTATAATTTTCAGCAACAGCGCGAATCTTTGCCGCAATATCAGCAACAGTTTCTTCCGCCATCGTCGCGTACTTAGCCGCTTCTGCCGTTCCGGTTGTAGACGCCTGATAAACGCCAAATGCAGATAAAGCTGCGATACCGTCTGCATTCGCACCGTTTAACGTAAAGTCATTTGATGCTCCACTATCTGCGGAACTGATAAAGATTCTCTTGTTATTGGAATCATAGCTGGCTTTTAATCCGGCATCCTGCAGTTTCTGAACAAATTCATCTACCGTAGTATTTCCGTCAACAGAAATCTCCGTAGACTTTCCGCCGGTCGTAACGGTAATCCGTCCGGTTCCTCCGGTATAAGTATCACCACTTAACGTACGGGTTCCGTCTGCTGCCTTATTATAGTGAAGCACCTCTGAAAGTTTTGTGCTTCCGGAAGTCTCCTCTCCAAGCTGAGCGCCGGTCAAATAACCTGCCTTTGCAAGTTTATTTACCTTTAAGGTCTGTGTACCGTTAATCGCATTGGAAGATGCGGATACGGTAGCCTTTGAGGTATCAGATACGTTTGTCTTCTTTAATGCATAAGCAGAAGTATAACGTAGCGAACTGATCGACGTATATAAACTGTAAACCTTCTTGTTGGCAGCCTTATAAGCATCTGTCTTCCAAGAAAGCTTCGTCTGAGCTTTTACGTATTTATCCTTTTTGGACTTATAGCCGGAGACCATGGCAGATACGATGGCTTCTGTATCCAAGCCGGAGTTCATACCTGAAATTCGAATAGCCATAAGAATTCCTCCTATCTCTTTTCGTCAACTAAAATACCTGCCATTTCCCAAGCCTTAGCAATAAGGTCGAGTGTTTTCTCGGCAGGGAGCTCCTTGATGACATCCTTTGTATCCTTGTCCACAATCTTAATTGTTACACGATTGGTGGCTTCGTGAATACCAAAGATAGCTTCTGTTCCTTGAGCTCGCTTATTAATCTCTGATACGGCCTTTTTGATCTGATCCTGGGTAGGTTCTTTTCTTTCAGATTCCGCATCAAGAGAGGTAACGTTACTTGTTACCTTACTTACTTCATTAGATAAACTTTCTGAATTTGTGCTGTTTACTCCTGATACAGGAGCAGGTGCCGGATTAGAGTTCGCCACCGAACTTCCTTGTCCCGGCTGGGTAACCCCTAGACTTCTACTGATTTCCATAACTTACACCTCCATGTGCCTGCTGCCTTTCGGCAGGGTTTTTAAAAATCGCTCTGCCTTTTGGGCAGGGTAAAACAAAAGAATATGCTACTTCTATTTGTTGTATCGGAAAAAGCGAAAAAAACTTTAGAAAATTTTCCAAAAAATTTCCTAAAGTTTTTTCATTTTAATTAAAATAAATTTTTTAATGCTTCTAAGCTGTCTGCGCTCATAGATTCCTTGTTCTCTTCCTGAATCTGGAGGTAAACCTCTTTACGATATACAGGAACTTCCTTAGGCGCAGAAATACCGATCTTTACCTGATCACCGCGAACTTCCAAGACGGTGATTTCGGTATTGTTATTGATCATCAGGGATTCACCCTTTTTACGTGTCAATGCTAACATACTTATTCACCTGCCCCTTCCTTCGCTTTTTTCAAAAGATCATATACCGGGAAGCGCACTTCCACATCGTCTTCTACGATAATCTGTCCGCCCTTTAAGGTGTCGGTATTGATAATGATCGGAGCCTTTAAATTAATGGTCATATCTTCAATCTTCTTCGGTACCTTTAAGGTAACTAAGACATAAAGATTTTCCTCTGTTAATTCGCCAAGTGGCTCTAGTAACTCATCGTTAACCGTCGGATTGTAATCCGGAACGATGTCCCCCGGTACGACTACAGGCATAGCGAACTGCGGCTCATCCAATGACTGGAACCACATAACCGCGGTTTTTTCTTCCTTCTCTGTGTCGTAAATGATGGTGAATCTGGTCAGATCAGGAAATCCCACGATACCCTTATCCAGTGTGATGATTTTGTCATCCTGAATCTCTATCTCACCAAATAATCTTGTGTTCACTTTCATGATGCCTTCTCCTTACATTTTTTCTTTATTTTATCACTTTTAAGAAAAATTTACGAATACATTTTCATCGGGGACACGCTCTCGCTTCTCGAATGACATAGCGGATACTAAACTCGCTTCGCTCGTTAAGTACCGATGTCATTCAAAAGTCCCCTACATGAAAAGTATTCGGTAAATTTTTCAGGCTACACATTAAATGTAGTTCAAGAGCGTCTGCTGGCCTAGCTTTCCGGCGGCAGTCAAGGATGACTGGTAAGCGGTGTAGGCTGCGGTGTACTTAATGATGATGTCGGAAAGATCCATGTCGTCGTTGGTGGACTGGAGTTCTTCCACGGTTTCCTGCTGGTTGTTCATACGGGTCTTTGTGATGGCCAGTTGGTCGCCGCGGCAGCCGATCTTTGTGATGGAAAGGTTAATGTCTTCCAAATAGCTGTCCACGTTGCCCAAAAGCTCGGAATATCTCTTTTGCATGTTATCGTCTGCGTAATCCGCTTCCTTCTGTGCTGCCTTTAACCATTCATTTAAAAGGGCCTGATCGGATTCGGACTGATATTCGTTTGCCTTCATCATACCCTTAATCTGATCTACCTTATTATGAGCACGAATCGCACGGTCCACGATATCGATCATATCTCCCATATCCTGGTAAATATCATGATTGAAGGACTCGTTTGCTTCCATATTTACTGTAAGTTCTTGATTCTGAGAAACGGTGTACTGAATGTCATATTTAATCGGCTCACCATTTTCGTCAAATCGCTCGAACTTAATTCCTATCGTCTTTCCGTTGGCGTCTACCTCTTTATTGGTGGCGGCACCGGTTTCATCCGTATACTGGGTACAGTTGAAATAATACTCCGGGCGAAGTTCTCCGTTTTTAAATCCGGTCTTATCGTAATTTACCTCAAAGGTGGCATCGTTGGATAAATAAGTATCCGCAACGGCACTTCCTAAAATCAGTTCGCCGGTGGATTTAATCAAAACCGCACCGTCATCCGGAACGTTTTTATTTGCATTTCCGTTGTTCTTTGACCAGGATGCCCACTCTGCTTCGTTTTCAAAGACCATCAAAGACGAAATGGATGCCGGGCTTTCCTCGTTTCCGTCCCCATCTTTACCTTTTGCAAAATTCTGATAGGTATAGGTTTCATTTACGGTTTCGTCGGTTCCGTCGGATTTTTTCTTTGTATAACTATAGGTATCGGTCTTTGTCGGGTCCGTCTCATCCGGCTTCATAGTATAAGTCTTTCCATTCATGGTATAGGAAAATGACTGAACCTCGTCAATACTGTCATACGCCAAACGAACCACATAATAATCGGATTCGCCCACATCCATGGTAGATTTAATATTATCGGTGCAGTTACGCATCTCGTCTGCGGTTGCCGGCACCTCTACTTCATTTGTATAAAAGCGCTTCTTATAAATCTTATCCGCATTGGATGGCTCTGTAATGTTATAGCTGGTCTTGGTGTCATCCTCGGTAAAGGTTAAGGTCTTATTGGTACGATAGCCGGTAAATACGGTTCGTCCCGCATAATCCGCATTTCCTTCCGCATAGACCTGAGACTGCAATGCCTTAAGCTGTGTCAAAATAGTATTTCTGTCGTCCTCTGTTAAAGTACCTGTGGAACCGTTGACACAAAGGGTACGCATATTGGTAATCAATGACTTAATATTGGTAAGTGCAGTTTCTGTCACATCCATCCAGCTCTCTGCATCCGGGATGTTTTTCTCGTAATACTGATTTACCTTATTTAACGTGGTCTGCAAACGAAGAGAACGAATAGCAATAACCGGATTCTCGGAAGGGCGAGCGATTTTCTTCTGTGTCGTCATCTGAGTATTGGTTTTGTCCACAAGCACCTTGTTTCCGTTAATGTTTCCGGATGCATTGTTGGTAATCATTTTATTTGTAATTCTCATAGGTTCTCCTCCTACTCGCTTTCGCTACTGTTCGAATTAAACTCCTGTATTAAGGATCAACTGGTCATACATCTCTGTCATGGTCTGGATGACTTTACTTGCCAGATTGTACGCGTTTTGGAATTTTACCAAATCCATTGCTTCCTCATCTTCGTCTACGGAAGAAACGGAATCGCGCTGTGCCTGAATGGCATCCATGATGCTGGTGTAGTTGGATTTAAAGGTCTCACATTCCTGAGCATCTACGGTGATATCTGCGTAAATACACTGCAAAAATTTATCCGCCGCATTTCCGCGATATAAAATGGTCTTGCTTTCCAAATCAAGCAATCCAAGTATATTATCGTAATTATCGATACCATTATTAATATTTTTTGTGGCAGCAAATTTTTTCGGGTCGTCCAACGCAGATGCCACATCCACATTTAATGCGGTCATTCGAAGAACTGTATCGTCGGTATTTTTAAATCCGCCGTTTGTCTTATAGTCATAGCTATAGGTTCCTTCACGGTCCATAGCTCCGTCATCTACCACAAAAAAAGCTCCACCCTGATTGCCGTTTAAATCCTGACCCTGTTCATGAATCTCGTTAAAGGCGGTAGAAAAGCTGCGAAGGAAGTTATTCATCTGGTTCTGATAATAAGGAATACCTTTGTAATTAATGGTGGTTCCTACGGATAACTTCTGGTTTGCGATATCTTCCTGAGTCGCTGAAGTGATGGGGCGCTGCAAATCAAAGGTTACGGAAACGATGGTTCCGTTTGCATCCGTTTCTACCTCAAAAGAGCGATAGGGGATTTCGTAGTTATTTACCATTAACATTCCGTTATCCGGAAGGTTGAACTCGCGAATATCCGTGATATTTAAGCCGCCGACCTTGATTTTTTGTCCGGTAAGGCTTTCACCGTCTACCACGCCGTGAATGTTTTGCTCGTCATTTCCGTCACGCATTTCAAAAAGTGCTTTTAAGGAACCGTTTAAGGTTTTACTTTGAACGTTAAATACGTTTCCGGAATCTTCCCAAACCAAATCGTAAAGTCCGTCCACATCGCACTGATTATGCTTTGCTTCACGGGTCTTTACAGCTAACTGCTTATACTCATAGGTATCCACCAAACGCTGTCCGTTTAATTTCACGGTAAAGGTGGTTGCACCGGTATACATATCCGGGTCGTTGGAGTTTACAACTTCGTTTTCCTCCACATCCACGGTAGCGATCTTTGAAAGCTCATCCACGAGAAGCGCTCTTTGGTCACGAAGCTCGTTGGCCTGACCGTTCTGCTGCTCGATGGTGTTGATCTGCTTATTTAAAAGGGCAATCTTTTGCGCAACGGAGTTAATCTGCTGCACCACCGTCTTAATCTCGTCATTGATGGTAGACTGTAACTCCTGTAATGAACTTGCCGTATGATTAAAGTAATTGCAAAGTTTTTCCGCGTCGGAGATAAACTCGTTACGAACAGAAGTATCTCCCGCATTATCCTTAATGGAATCCAAGGAATTAAACATCTTACTTAAGATGGTGGAAAAACCGGGATTTGCGGCATTATCGGTATAGTAATCTTCAATCTGGTTCATGTAATATACTTTTCTGTCATAGAAACCAAGAGAAGGATTGGTGTACCAATATTTCTGATCGTAGTATTCATCACGCATTTGGGTTACTTTTTCGGCCTTAACACCGGTACCCACGCTGCCGTACTTCTGGTATACGCGAAGTGCGGAAGATGACTGCAATTCCACGGTCTGACGGCTGTAGCCCTCGGTCTCCACGTTGGAAACGTTGTTTGCCGTGGTATTGATGGATGCGTTAAAGGCATTTAATCCGGAATATGCGATATGTAATCCAAAAAATGTAGAAGCCATAATACTCTCCTTTTACTATCCTAAGGATGAAAGCAAATAATCAATCATCTGGCTTACGGTGTTAATATATCGGCTGGATGCATTGTATGCATTTTGGAACTTAATCAAATTGGTAAGTTCTTCGTCGGCAGAAACACCAACCACTGCCTGTCGGTTGGACTCGATGGTGTCCACCGTTCCTTTCAAGCTCTCTGAAGTGGTTTTGTAAATAGAACCCTTTGTGGATAAATCTCCCACGAATTTGGTATAAAACTCAGAGTAACTGCAAGGCGTTGTATCATTTGGGTTTAAAGTATAGTTTTTATCTTCCCAAAGATTGTAGATGTCTTCCGCCATGGTATAGGCGATGTCCCCGTTTTGCATAATGTGGGGGATAACAGAAGAATCTTCCACCACATCTTTGTTTACGGATAAACTCTTAATGGTATAGCAGGTGGAAGTATCCGCAGGATCTTCCTCGTTGTATACGTAATAAACATTTCCGTTTGCATCTGTGGTTCTTGTGTATCTCTCGCATCCGTTTCTTGAAAACAGTTCGTGAGGCGGGAGCTCGCCGTCGGATCCGTAAATTACATTTCCGATATCAAGCACCTTTGTGTTTGTATAAATATTTACGATTTCACCGTTTTCATCTCTGGTTTCCAGCGGATACTGAGCTGTGATTTTGCCCTGTGCATCTCGCTCGTCACGCGGAAGTGTATCGCCATCTTTGTAATATGCGGTATCTGTATATTTTGCTACCGGTGAAAGGAAATCATTAATGGCTACCACCAATGAATGAATCATGGAGTCTAACTCCGCTTCCGTATTTAACATCACGGAATTTGAAATACCGTTTTCATACTGGTAAGAATTCAAGTTGATGATGTCCATGTAGTTTGCAACTTTATCTCCGCGGGCCAAAAGAAGGGACTTTACTTCTCCCACGTCGTTGTTACTTACCGCATCCACTGCAGAGGTGTTAAACACTTCATAGTATTCATCTGCAGCCGGCTCGGACAACTGATTCCAATAAGGAACCACGAAACCGGTCTCACGATCTAAGTGAGAACCGATAGAATAGTACTGAGATTCCAAAATAAAATCCACACCTTCAAGCTTTACGCTTACGATATGATCTGCAGATTCTTTATAGGAAATCTTTGCCAACTTTCCAAGTTCATCCAAAAGGGCATCGCGCTCATCACGAAGAGTCATGGCGGTTTCTGTTCCACCTGCCTCGATTTTTTGGATTTCCAAGTTCATATTAAAAATCTGTTTTCCGATTTCATTGATGCGATCGATGTCGTTGTTAATCTTCGCATTCAAATTGGTCTGGTAAGACTTTAAACCGTCGTACACGCCCTGTGCACGAGAGATAAAAAGTGATGCCTTTTGGGAAATCAAATTTAAATTTACTGTGTCTGAGGGATCTTTTGCGAACTCCGCAAAGGCTTCATACAAATCATTAACTGCTGTCGCAAAGCTTTCCCCGGTTCCGATTTCTTTTAAAAGAGTCTCTACTTCGGAGGTAGCGTCGTACTGAGATGCATAAAAAGCTGCACGTCCGCTTTCCAATCGATATGATTGATCTAAGAACTGATCTCTGGCATGAATTACATCACCAATAGACACGCCAAGACCGGTGTACTGGTCAGAAATTGACGCTGTCGCAAAAAAGTTGTAATTCATATCTTCAAAAATAACCTGCTGACGTACATACCCGGTGGTATCTATGTTAGACAGGTTATTTGCTACTACGTTCATAGCGTTCTGTTGAGCGCGAAGCCCAGAAGAACCAACATATAAACTTCCAAAACCGTTTGCCATAACGTGTGTCCTCCAAAAGTAGGGTAAATCTTAGGCGCATTATCGGCTTCGGATATATTCAATTAAAATAAAATTGCCATGCTACTGTTTGGCATCGAATCCACCGCTGGGCAGGATGTCGCCTGTGTTATAGGCGTTCTTGTCGTAGTTGGCGGTTTCCGGCGCCTGTCGCATGCTCTTAAATAATGTCAGATCGAACTCTACCATTTCCATGGCCTGATTCAAAAGGATTTGATTTTGCGTGTTCATAAACTGCATATTGCTTGCAGCTTTTACCAGGTTATCTCTCGCATCCGTCAGAGCCTTTTGCTCCTGTGGCTGTTTCGATAAAAGCAAAATCACCTGCGTGACGGTTAGTGTTTCATCGTCCTTTCCCAAGACAACGGACATGTCCTTTAGAATCTTTACACGTTTTGTTTCCAGATTCTTAAGTTCGGATGAGACATCGTTTTCTTTCGATGTCGCAGTCTCCATCGCCTCTAGGTCTCGTTTTACAATTCCTGCACGTTTTTCTTCGGCAAGGGCATAAAGTCTTTCATAACCTTCTGTCTCCTTGGCCATCACGTCCAGTAAATCATCCACTAAACTAGCCACTTTGGTTTGGTCCTTTCTTACAGACTGTTCAGCTTATACTTCTCAAGAAGTACGCTTGCAAAATCTCCGGTATCAACGCTTACATTACCATTTGCATACTTTGCTTTCATTTCGGCAACTTTATCTTCCCTGATATCCGAAGCTTCTGCGACTGCCTGTTTTGCGACCTGGATGTCTTTACCAAAAGATGATAACTGAACAGAGTCCTTAGCAGCGGCTTTCACCTTATCTGCAGGCTTTGCAGCGGTCGTCTTATTGGTTGAGTAGATCTGTGCTACCTGATTATATGCCTCTATTCGCATAACGGCACTCTCCTTTCTTCCATGAAACTGAAGCTTTTTCATGCTTTCATCTCATTTATCGGATGAATTTTTGAAAACTTAACCGCTTTTTGTAAAAAAATACAAAAATATGGTTTGTCTTCTTTTATACCTAATACTTCGGATGATTCTTACGAAAATATAACAGTTATTTTAATCTTCTTCGGAATTTTCTTCAACTTCCTCTTCTTCCTCGGCTGCTTCGGCATTGGCGGTGTATTTATCAAGTTCTGCCGCCACGTCCATAACGCCGGTTAAGAAAGTACGGGCATTATCCGCATTTTCCAGGTTTTCATTTGATAAAGACTCTGCCTGAGAAGAAGAAGCGGTTACTTCCTCTGTGGTTGCGGAAAGCTGTGTAATGGCATCCACAATCTGATTGTTGGCCTGAGCCAAGTCGTTTAACATCTTATCCACTTCGTTAATGGTGGAAGTTAAGCTGTTTACGTCCTCACTGATGTTTGAGAAGCTGTCGGATGCATCGTTAATTAACGCATCCTCTGTATTTGTAGCATCTACGGAAGAAGCAACCGCATTGGCTGCTGCCTGTGCATTTTCGGAAAGTTCGTCCAAAACGCGCTCGATATTTTCTGTTTCTTCCTTGGTCTTTTCCGCCAACTGTCTGATTTCGTCGGCTACTACCGCAAATCCGCGTCCCGCCTCACCGGCACGGGCAGATTCGATAGATGCGTTTAATGCCAAAAGGTTTGTAAATGGTTCCAACTACACTCTTCACTTCTTCGGCCTTTTCCTGAAGATGAGCCATGGTCATGGATACATCCGCATTGGTTTCGGAAATAATCTTTGCCTGTTCCTTTAAGTGATCCATGATCTTCATGCCGTTTACGTTTACTTCTTCGGAATCCTTTGCGATGGATACCATCTGCTCGGCACGAACCAAAATATCGTCGATAGACTGCTGAATATTCTGGGTCATTACAGTCTGTGACTGAATGTTTTCTGCGGTATTCTGAGTAGAATCCGTAATATCACGAACTGCTCCCGTTACCACACCTGTAGAATCGGAAAGTTTGTCCACGACGCTCATGGCTTCTGTCGTTCCCTGACGAACCCGATCCGCCACATTCAGCACATCGTTCATCATATTATTAATTTCATCCTGCTCCGATTTTAACTTTCCGGTGATGTCTCTCAAAAATTCGGAATTGATTTTACAAATAAGAAGCGCCGCCATAAGAACCAGTCCTGAAGAGGATTGGTCAATGACTTAAGCACGAGCCAACGTATGAAAAACTGCGCTGACGAAACAATTCCAAGCAGGAAAAATGCTCTCTTTTGGAACTTAAAATCATTGTAAGCAATATAGCCAATCGGTGGGAAGCAACCGAATACAATCATATAATTGGAATTTAAAAACAAAGATCCCAACATTACTATCACTACCATCAAAATAACTGATACATTTCTGGCCAGACTCCCCATGGGATTTTTCTTTAACAAAAGTCCAATAATCGACAAAAATAAAACAGATAGCGCAATAATACTTATTCCGGCTTTGGAACTTACTTCATGTAAGGCCATCTGCGTTGACGCTGCCACGATAATGCAAACATAAACCATCGCAAAGCCAAGAAAAAGCGCCCGATTTATTCTTCTGAAACGTTCTCTCTCACTTGCGTATTTAAAAATCTCTTTCTCCATAATAACTGCTCTTCCTCCAAACTATTAACCCGATGTATTTTGCCCACAAAAAACACGCAGGGCAAAAATACCTTCACTCCTGCGTGATATTTTACCATAAACGTATATACAAAATAAAGGAAAATTACTGCAACAAGTTCAATATTCCCATCTTATTTTGATTTGCCTGGGCAAGTAGAGTCTGTCCCACCTGTTCTAAGAGACGATACTTTGAGTAGATTACGGTTTCACGGGCCATATCGGTATCTCGGATGCGGCTTTCTGCGGTGTCCGTGTTCTCCTGAATGATGCGATCGATGGCATAGGCATGCTCCAAACGATTTTGCTGGGCACCAAAGCCGGAACGTACCGTTGAAATCATATCTATCGCGTCATCGGTGGCGGATAAGGCTGCCTGGGAGGTTCCGTAGGATGTGGTCTTTACACCACCCATTCCGATGATGGAGTTGGAAAGTGCCGTCCATTTGATCTCGATTCCCTGAAGTCCCAACGCACCTGCCTGGATATTTAGGGTCTTTTCCGGAGGATCGATTTTTACCTTTAAATTGGTTTCGGATGCGCTTCCGGCCGTCTGCGCCGCCTTTGTGTAGGTACGGGTAGCGTTTCCGTTTGGTGTAATGGTAAGTCCCACAGATGCATTTCCGGTGCCGGAGGTATCAGCCGTATCGTTGTAGTTTAGTGTAATTGTGGAGGTGAAATTATCCACGTTTTTTCCGGAAAGCGTGGTGGTTCGCTGTGCTAAGTTCGTGGTATAGCCGGTCTTACTGCCGTTTGCGTTTGTGATTTCCTTTGTATATGTTTTGTTCTCCGCAGAAAGTCCCGTAGTCCAATTTCCCGCATCCAGTTCGGAATCTACGATATTGGAACTGGTATCGATAAACTGATTGCTTTTACCGGTCACCACGGTGGTGCCGCTTGAATTTTTTCCTGCATATTCGTAGTGGCAAAGTTCATAGCGCTTGTTTTGCGCATAGCCTTCTCCGGTTTTTACATAGCGCTGTCCGTTTCCGGTCTCCGCTTTATAGCGCATACCGTTCATGTCTCGGACCTCATTGGAGGTATCGCTGTCTTCCACGTAAAGATCGGTTTCAGCGGATTCTATGTAGCTTGTGCCATCCTTATAATAATTCTTTCCGTCAAAGGTATTTACGGTATGAACGGTGGTATTTATGTTGGTATCGTAGGTGTCTATAACCTTATAAGTAACGGTTTCTCCTGTCTCTTCATTCACCACATAGTCTATGGTGCCGATTTCAGTTCGTTGTGTGCCGGCCACGTCGTTTGAAGTATCCGCTACCGTTGCCGGTGACTGACCGGTATTTGCAAGATAGGTATCTGTATAAGTGGTGGTGACGGAGTTTGGTGCAACCTCATCTCCTGCGTTATGGGTGGCAATTCCATTAACTGTTCCCGCCTGCAGGGCCGCATATAAAGCAGCATCACTTTCTGCTGTTATCTCATCATCGCCCAAATAATACTTTCTCGTAGCACTTCCGTAGGTTTCGGTTACGGTGGTGGTTACAGCCTCTGTGTTTTTTACATAGGCTTCAGAGAGTTGATTTCTCTTTTCATAGTCATAGACATACCCATCAAAAACGCGGGTACGCTCCACCGTTAAACTCATGGGTGCATCGGAACCGCCGGTTCCAAAGTCGCGAAGGAGCTGATCTCTCTGGAAGTGGAAGTTGATATTACTATAGCCGGTCGGATCCACTTTGTTGTTGCCTGAGGTAACGCTTTTAATCGGTGCATTTACTGCGGCACCGGTAATGTTTTGCTTCACACCGTTAATAGCTTCTGCCAGGCTGACTTCATCCTTTAAATAACGGAAGTCAAATTCCATCTTATTGGAAGTGATGCCGTCCCAAGCCTTTGTATCCGTAAAATGATACTTTGCGCTATCGTCCAAAGTCACCGGGTTGGAGCCGTTATTTCCGTCATTTGCCACCGGATGGGATGCATCGTTTGAAGTTCCCCAGTCACGCATCTCATAGTCGCCGTTTGCATCGTCGAATTCAGACCACTTTACTTTGTTTCCCGCTGTGGTGGTACCGTTTGCTCCGTTATACTCAGAGACCCATACCCCTTGTTCGTCCGCTTCTATTTTGTAGGATTTCTGTTCAATGTTATTCTTATTTGTATTTGTAACATTAAATGTCATGGTATCTGCAGTGGAAGAAACCGCAGAAGATCCGCTTAATCCGGCAGGAACCGCATTCCAGGTAATAGAAGACGTGGTCTCTTTTTTGATATGAGCGATGACATCATCTCTTTCATCCCCCTCACCTGCCGTGATGGTAAAGTCCATGCCGTGCCATGAAAATTTGTACTCGTCCCCGTCCTGCTCGATGGTATCGTCCCACTTTCCGGCGTAGAGGTTATTAATCTTAATGCCCGTGGAATCCGCATCCATTTCATAGACGCGGCGCATAGAACTGTAATCCGCACCTTTATCCAGTTTGAGCCAGATCAACTCGCCGTTGTCGTCGGTAAACTTTTTCTCCCAATCGTTTTCGGAATTGTCCACTCCAAGCTCGTCCCAGGTGTAGCGTCGGTTATTAATCATAAGACCGCCTACGGTAGAACTGTTTCCAAGGTTAAACATCTTATAATCGTCCGGGG
>CAJOGB010000029.1 GCA_905233835.1 uncultured Lachnospiraceae bacterium | reverse complement strand
TTTGCCTGCGGGATACCGGGAACCCTGGGCGGAGCCATCGCCATGAATGCCGGTGCCTACGGCGGAGAGATGAAGGATGTGGTGGAAAGCGTCGAGGTTTTGGAGGACGGAGAAGTAAAGGTTTATTCTTGCGAGGACATGAAGTTTTCTTATCGCCACAGCGCGGTGCAGGAAAAAGAGATGATTGTCTTATCCGTAACCCTTTGTCTTACACCGGGGGATGCGGATGAAATCACTTCCGCGGTAAAAGAATTAAATGCAAAACGCATTGAAAAGCAGCCCTTAAATTTCCCAAGTGCGGGAAGTACTTTTAAACGCCCACAGGGATATTTTGCCGGAAAGTTAATTGAGGACGCCGGACTAAGAGGCTATAAAGTGGGCGGTGCCCAGGTCAGTGAAAAGCATTGCGGATTTGTGGTAAATACCGGGGATGCAACGGCAGCAGATGTATATCATTTGATTTTGGATGTGCAAAAAAAGGTAAAAGAGCAGTTTGGTGTTACATTAGAACCCGAAGTTCGTATGATAGGTAGGTTTGAATGAAACTAATACTTTTAACCGGAATGTCCGGAGCGGGAAAACATACGGCATTTAAATGTTTGGAAGATATGGGCTATAACTGTGTGGACAATCTTCCGGTGCCGCTTCTAAAAAGTTTTGCGGAACTTGCTTGGAAAAACGAAAAGGAATCGGACAAAGTGGCGGTGGGTATCGATATCCGATCCGGAGAAGCAATCGCCACCATTGAAGAGACTTTAAACGATTTGGCAAAAGACGGAAAAGAAGTGACCATTGTTTTCTTGGAAGCGGACGACGACGTTTTAATTGCCAGATATAAGGAGACCAGACGAAATCATCCTTTGGCCAGAGCTGAGAGCCTCTACGAAGGTATTCACATGGAACGGGGTTACATGGCATTTTTAAAAGAGCGTGCCGACTATGTTTTGGATACCACTCATCTTTTGACCAAGGATCTAAAGAGTGAACTTCGAAAGATTTTTTTGGGAAACGAGAAGTTTCAAAATCTATTCGTAACGGTGATGTCCTTCGGATATAAGTATGGTATTCCTCAGGATGCGGACTTGGTGTTTGACGTTCGATTCTTGCCGAATCCATACTATGAAAAGGATCTTCGCTCTATGACGGGAAATGATGCACCCATTCAAAATTATGTTTTAAACAATAGGGATGCCGAAGAGTTTTTAAAAAAGTTAAACGACTTAATCGCCTTTTTGATTCCTCGCTATATCGAGGAAGGAAAAACTCAGCTGGTGATTGCTGTGGGATGTACCGGCGGAAAACATCGTTCCGTTACCGTGGCAAATAAGATCTTTGAAAAACTTTCCGGTACGGACGAGGGTGTTGGACTTCGTATCGAACACAGAGACATCGATAAGGACCGAAAGAGAGGAAAATAAATGTCTTTTTCTCAGGATGTGAAGAAGGAATTGTTTCCCGAATTTCCCAAGGCCAGACATTGTCAGATCGCGGAAATGGCGGCAATTGTCACAATGGTTGGTAGGGCAAATGACGGGAAGTTTTCCATATATACCGAAAATGATGACCTAAGAAGAAAGTTCTTTACTTTATTAAATAAAACGATTACTATAAGTGGGTGTGACGATACCCTGAAAAAGTCTGAGACAAAGGAGTTATTTGACGTCTTAAAAATGAGGGAAGACGAACTCTTGTCAGAGGGGCTTATCACCCAACAGTCTTGCTGTAAGCGGGCATTTATTCGAGGTGCTTTTTTGGCATCCGGATCCGTCAGCGATCCCATGAAGGGATACCATTTGGAAATTGTATGTGATACTTCTTTTGCGGCGAAGCAGCTGCAGGGACTTATCTGCTTTTTTGAAATGGATGCAAAGATTGTGCAGCGAAAGAATCAATGGGTTGTGTACTTGAAAGAGTCAAACCAGATTGAGGAACTCATTGGGCTCATGGGGGCAAACGTTGCTTACTTGAATTTTGAAAACATTCGCATTGAGAAAGAGATGCGAAATTCCATTAACCGTCAAGTAAACTGCGAGACGGCGAACATAGGGAAAATCGTATCGGCTTCGGTGCGCCAACTTGAAGATATTCGCTTGATAGAAGAGACACGAGGGTTAAAGTCTCTGCCACCGAATTTACAGGAGATTGCAGTACTTCGAAAGACTCATCCGGATATGGGACTAAAGGATTTGGGGAACCTTTTGGATCCGCCTGTGGGCAAGTCCGGAGTGAATCACCGATTGCGTCGTATTGGGGAAATCGCAAATTCAATTCGCACGTAAAAGTTGGAGGAAGAATCATGAAGAAAGATGTTGTCATTCAGATGGACTCAGCCATGGAGGCAACCCCAATTGCACACCTCGTTCAATTGGCAAATCAGTTTGAAAGCCGTGTCTATTTTGAGATGGATACAAAACGTGTAAACGCAAAGAGCATCATGGGTATGATGAGCCTTGTGTTATCTACCGGAAGCACCGTGACCATCGATGCAGAGGGTGATGATGAAGCAAAAGCAATTACAGCTATGGAGAAATTTCTGACAAAGTAAGAAGCATATGAATAAAAAACTTCTTTTTATTTATAACCCGCATTCCGGAAAGGGACTAATTAAGCAGCACTTGTCCGATATCATGGATGTCCTGATTAAGGAAGGGTTTGAAATTACAATTTATCCGACACAGTCCCAAGGGGATGCCGTGGAAAAATGTCGCTTGGAAGCAGAAAACTTTGATCGTATTGTGTGCTCCGGCGGTGATGGTACATTGGATGAAGTGGTTACCGGTGTAATGCAGTCCGGCCACCATCTTCCCATCGGTTATATACCGGCGGGAAGCACCAATGATTTCGGCAGTTCTTTGGGTATAGACAAAGAAATGCTTAATGCCGCGCGTATTGCCGGTGGTGAGCATTCTTTTTTGTGTGACGTGGGAAAATTCGGATACGATTATTTCGTGTATGTGGCCGCCTTCGGTCTGTTTACGGAAGTATCCTATGCCACGGATCAGAATTTAAAAAACATGCTGGGACATGCCGCATATATTTTGGAGGGAATGAAACAGCTTTGGGATATTCCTTCATTTCGTATGATGGTGGAGCATGACGGAAATATTTTTTACGATGAATTTATTTACGGTATGGTGACAAACACCATGTCCGTAGGGGGATTTAAGGGAATTATTCCGGGAAATATCGAATTAAACGACGGTCTTTTTGAGGTGACTTTGATTAAGACACCGAAGAACCCCATTGAACTAAACGAGATCCTGGCCTTTTTAACCGGATTATCCAAGGATACGGAACTTGTTTATTCCTTCCGTACCAAAGAGATAAAGTTTACCTGTAATGAAGAAGTGCCTTGGACTCTTGACGGAGAATTCGGCGGTGCCACAGAGACCGTAACCGTTAAGAATATGCAGAAAGCCATGGAAATCATGGTTGAATGAAACCGTACTTTAAGATATAATTGAAGACGGAAATCTTACGGGGAAAACCCGTGTTGATAAAGGGAATAAAGGAGGATAACTTAATGTTAGTATCTGCAAAAGAAATGTTAGACAAAGCTAAAGCAGGACACTATGCTGTTGGTCAGTTTAACATCAACAACCTTGAATGGACAAAGGCCATTTTACTTACCGCTGAGGAGTGCAAATCACCGGTTATCTTAGGTGTATCCGAAGGCGCAGGAAAGTATATGACAGGTTTTAAGACCGTTGCCGCTATGGTTAAGGCTATGGATGAGTCTTTGGGAATTACGGTTCCTGTAGCTCTTCACTTAGACCATGGTACCTATGACGGAACAAAGGCTTGCATCGAAGCAGGATTTACTTCCGTTATGTTTGACGGTTCTTCATACAATATTGATGAGAACGTTGCAAAGACCAAAGAGTTGGTTGAACTTGCTCATAAGAACGGAATCTCTATCGAGGCAGAAGTTGGTGCTATCGGTGGTGAGGAAGACGGAGTTGTAGGTGCAGGTGAGTGCGCTGATCCGGATGAGTGTAAGATGGTGGCTGACCTTGGCGTAGATATGCTTGCAGCAGGTATCGGAAATATCCACGGTGTATATCCGGATAACTGGGCAGGACTTTCGTTTGAAACTTTGGATGCCATCCAGCAGAAGACCGGTTCTATGCCGCTTGTTCTTCACGGTGGTACAGGTATTCCGGATGACATGATCGCGAAGGCAATCGACCTTGGTGTTTCTAAGATTAACGTTAACACCGAATGTCAGTTGGTATTTGCTGAGGAAACCAGAAAGTACATTGAAGCCGGCAAGGATAAGCAGGGCAAGGGATTCGATCCTAGAAAACTTCTTGCACCTGGTACTGAAGCTATCAAAGCAAAAGTAAAAGAAAAGATGGAATTATTCGGTTCTGTAGGCAAAGCCTAAAAAGTATCGATTTAAAACATCAAGGGGTGCCCCAATATATTCGGGCATCCCTTTTTTAAAAAGAAAAGGAAGGATGAGTATCTGTGGAAAAGGAATATTTTAATGTTGCAGATATTTTCGGAGAGAACGTATTTAACGATGCTACCATGCAGGAGCGTCTCCCGAAGAAAACTTATCAGAAATTAAAAGAGACCATTCGCCTGGGAAAAGAATTGGATTTGGAAACCGCGGATGTGGTGGCTCATGAAATGAAGGAGTGGGCTATCGAAAAGGGTGCTACCCATTTTACCCATTGGTTCCAGCCCTTAACCGGCGTAACTGCCGAGAAACATGACTCCTTTATTACGGCTCCTCAGAAGAACGGAAAAGTATTGATGAGTTTTTCCGGAAAGGAACTTATCAAGGGAGAGCCTGATGCATCTTCTTTCCCATCAGGAGGACTTCGCGCCACCTTTGAGGCCAGAGGATATACAGCCTGGGATCCCACATCTCCGGCTTTTGTTCGTCAGGATGCTTCCGGTGCAACCCTTTGTATTCCCACCGCATTCTGCTCTTATACGGGAGAGGCTCTAGATCAAAAGACGCCCCTTCTTCGTTCTATGGAAGCCATTAACAAGCAGTCTCTTCGATTGCTTCGCTTGTTTGGAAATACCACTTCCGTGAAGGTAACTCCATCCGTTGGTGTGGAGCAGGAATACTTTATTATTGACAGAAATGACTTTCTTGCACGAAAGGATTTGGTATATACCGGACGCACTCTAATCGGTGCAATGCCGCCGAAGGGTCAGGAAATGGACGACCATTATTTCGGTGCCATTCGTGAGCGCATTGCCGCATTCATGCATGATGTAAACATCGAACTTTGGAAGATGGGTGTTACTTCAAAGACGGAGCATAACGAAGTGGCTCCGGCGCAGCATGAGTTGGCCCCCATTTATGAGGAGGCTAATGTAGCGGTTGATCATAACCAGATGATTATGGAGACCTTAAAAAAGGTTGCTTATCGTCACGGGTTACAGTGCCTGTTACACGAGAAGCCATTTGCCGGCGTAAACGGCTCCGGAAAGCATAACAACTGGTCTTTGGTTACGGATGACGGAATTAATCTTTTGGATCCGGGTAAAACACCTCATGATAACATTCAGTTTTTATTGGTGCTTTGCTGTGTACTTAAAGCGGTAGATAAGCATGCGGCACTTCTTAGAGAGTCTGCTGCGGATGTGGGAAATGATTCCCGCTTGGGCGGAGATGAAGCTCCTCCTGTAATTATTTCCGTATACTTGGGTGAGCAGCTTCAGGATGTTTTGGATCAGCTTATTCGTACCGGTTCCGCAGACCACAGCTTAAAGGGTGAAAAATTGGAGACCGGTGTTACCACTTTACCGGATTTCTTAAAGGATGCCACCGATCGAAATCGTACTTCTCCTTTCGCTTTTACGGGAAACAAGTTCGAGTTTAGAACCGTTGGTAGCGAGGACTCTGTGGGTGAGCCGAACATCGTATTAAATACCATCGTGGCGGAAGCGTTCTCCGATGCATGTGATGAACTTGAAAAAGCCGAAGACTTTGATTTGGCAGTGCATGACTTAATTAAACGTCTTGCCAAAGAACATCAGCGCATCGTATTTAACGGAAACGGCTATTCGACCGAATGGGCAGCGGAAGCAAAGAAGCGCGGACTTCCTGTTGCGGATAATATGTTGGATGCCATTCCTGCGCTTTTATCCGAATCTTCTGTGGACTTATTTGCAAAGTTTGGTGTATTTACAAAGACCGAGTTAGAGTCCCGTGCAGAGATTGAATATGAAATCTATGCAAAGAAGAGAAATATCGAAGCAAAGACCATGATCGATATCATCAGAAAGCAGATTATTCCTGCCACCATTCGATATACCACGGTACTTGCAGATTCCGTGAATCAGGTTCGACAGGCTGCGGGGGATGCGGATGTGAGCACCCAGGTTGAGATGCTTACGGAGGTATCTTCTTACCTTAAGGATACAAAGGAGAAACTTACGGTTCTTGAGAATCTCGAAGCGGAAGGAATTAAGATTTCGGATATTACCGATCGAGCATTCTTCTATCGCGATAAAGTCCTTCCTGCCATGGAAGCACTTCGTAAACCGGTGGACAAGCTGGAAATGCTGGTGGACAAATCCATGTGGCCAATGCCGTCCTACGGTGATATGATTTTTGAGGTTTAAAAACAAAATTAAAAGACGCTCCAAACTTTGGAGCGTCTTTTTTAATGAACTTTTTTAACGAATTCTTTTACCAATTTATCGTAGCCTTCTTTATCCGACATGCAACTCCATGCATGGTCTGCACCGGGGAAGAAGTGTAATTCTTTGTAGCAGCTTTTTGCGTGGTCGAAATTGATTTGGGAATGATTCTTATTAATAAAAGAATCTGCATCCCCGTGAATAAATAGAATTGGCGTTTGATTTTCTTCCAAAGCTTTATAAGGTTTTACATCAGAAAACCAAAATCCTTGGGTTACCTTACAAAAGAAAGATGCAATCTTTACAAAAAACTTTGGTAAATGCATTTGTCCGCCGATTAATTCCGTAAGTAAAAGTTCCAAATCCGAGTATCCGCAATCTGCCACACAAAACTTAAAATCCTGTGTTAAACCAAGGGCGGATAAACTAATGGCACAGCCTAAGCTTTCTCCGTGGATGCCGATTTCGATGCCGTTTCCGAAACGGTTTTGCAGTTCTTCTTTTACGGCGATTAAATCCTTCTTTTCCAAATAGCCCATGGTGGTATGACATCGTTTGTTGGCACCGTGATGACGGTCGTCATAAATATAGATGTTATAACCCAGATCATAAAAGGTAGGTACATAACGAAGGGAACCGTATCGATTGGAGGTATAGCCGTGGGTAATGATGCAGTATTTATTTTCATCTGCATTTGGCCCGTGGTTGTGAATCAGTGTTCCGTGTAATAGGTAACCGTCAAAGGAGGATACATTAAGTTCTTCTTTCTCGTAGGTATCGTAGTCCTTCCAATTGTCCAGCTTCTTTTCCAAGATGACACCGTCCTCCATGGAGCGTACCTTCGGTGTCAAAACGTAATACATACAAAAGTATCCGATGCCCAAAACAATAATCAGGCAAACTAAAAGAATGATCAGTAGTAGTTTCATGATTTTTGTCCTTAAGTTTTATTTAGCTTCCGCCAAGTCTTTTTTAAAATTAAACTTATCTACGTATGCCACAAATTCTTCGCCTTTGACCGGTCGTGAGAAGAGATAGCCCTGGCAATAATCTACGCCCATACGGGTAAGCTTTTCTTTTTGTTCTAAAGATTCCACACCTTCGCAAACAATGCGTCGATCCATTTGCTTAATGGTATTTACCGTGTTTTCCAAAATGATATCGCCGGCGATGTTATCATCCGCATTCCAAAGAATGGATTTATCGATTTTGATGATTTCAAAGTCCAAATTAAAGATACTCATTAAGTTGGAGTAGCCGGTTCCGAAGTCGTCCATGGAAACGGAGAATCCCATTTCGTGAAGTTTATCCATGGTATCTTTTAAAACATCTTCGTTTTCCACTGCTGCGGTTTCCGTAATCTCGATGTTGATAGCAGAAGGCGAAAGATTATATTTCTCCAACGTATTGCTTAACTGCTCGATTAAGTTACTCTGCAAACACTGTACAGTAGAAAGGTTTACTTCCACAAATTCGATTTCTTTTTTCAAAAGATTACTTTCCACGATAAATCGGCAGACTTCGTCAAAGACATATTCTCCGATTTCCACGATGGATCCGTTTTCTTCCGCTACCAAAATAAATTCGTCCGGAGAAACAAATCCGATTTCGTCGTCAAAGAGACGAAGCAGTGCCTCACAGGAGTGGATTTTATTGGAGGTGGCATCCCAAATGGGTTGATAGTATACCTTGAAATTATGATTTTCAAGTCCTCGGGATACGGCACGTTCCACGCTGTGGTAGCGTTTAATCTGATTTAAACCTTCTCCGGAAAAGACCTTTGTTTCCTGACTGTGGATATAGTTCCGGTCCCCGATGGCCATAATGGAATCCATGTCGTTAAAGTCTGTAGGTACGTGGATTACAATAATCTGAGCATCAAATATTACGCGGAAATTATCGCTGGACCATTCTTTTTTAAACCGCTCTTCTAAGATGAGAGACAGTTCTTTTATTTCCTTTTTGTCGGAACTTCGATGGAGAATGGCAAAGTTATAATTTCCTAAATCGTAAACGTTTTGTCTGGCTCTGTGTTTGGCAATGCGTCGCAAAAAATCGGCAACCTTGGTAAGATCTGTGTTCGTACGTTCCAAGCCCAAGGAGGATGCGACCTTGGCTCCGTTTGTGATTCTTACAAAACAAACGGAACAATCCGCAGCGGATTTTAAAAGTCGGTTCATATCGTTCTGGAAGGTAATCCGGTTATATACATGGGTGGAGGGATCGTAAAGGGCCTCCTCGTCCGTAATGGTAACGGCCACGCCCAGACATACCATGGCTTGACCCAGCATTTCCATTAATACTCCCGGATTAAAGAATTGATAGACGAGGGTGGACAGTGCCAAAATCCAAAAAATGGCCAAGCAAAATCTTTGTGCAATTGAAAAGTTTTTCTTAAATCGGATTATGATGTAAAAGATGCCGATCAGATATATGGCGGCGGAAATATACATGGTATAGATACCGTTACCGTGGAAGTAGGCACCTTTCTTATCCAAATAAAATACCCAATGAAAAATCGGATTTAATGCGATGGCAATCAAACTGATAAACCAAGGGATTCCGGATATAAAGATGTTGATATTCTGATATTTTTTTGAAAATACAATTCCGGACACCAGCATGACGTAGCCGAAGAATAAGGGTGCAAAGCAGGCGTGGAAGATAAGATACGCATAGGAAAGGCCCATGTTTAAGGCTCTGGGAACCCATGTCGTGTTCATGATGGCATAGGCGCTGTAGACATCAAAAATGCAGGCGAATAGGTTATCCGCAACGATTAAAACATAGAGCCTGTTTTCCAATCGTTTTAAATCTTTTTTGATGATAACTAAGATAAGTGTAAACAGTGCCACCATACAGGCAGCAAAGTCAAAGTCCAGATTATAAACGGTCATAAATGTCCCCCTAATTATGTAAAACCGTATTTAAATATATTATAATGTTTGAGAAATCAACATTCAAGAAAAGGATAGAAAAACCAATGACGAGAAAACTCTATGATGAGGATGCATATTTAACAACCTGCGACGCAAAAGTTCTTTCCTGTGAAAAGGCAAAAGGGGATACCTATTATGTGGTGCTTGATCAAACCCTGTTTTTCCCCGAGGAAGGCGGACAGACTCCGGATAAAGGAACCATAAACGGCCTTGAAGTTATGGATGTACA
>CAJOGB010000028.1 GCA_905233835.1 uncultured Lachnospiraceae bacterium | reverse complement strand
GAGATTCAATCCATCCACCGTAACATTCTCGCATCCCATTGCAAAATACGGTCCCTGGGCACTCACATCCTTAAGCGTAACATTCTTACAATTCCACAAAGTCTCAAGGGCATTTGGAATGGTAACGTTTTCCAGCAAAATGTCATCGCATCTTCGGAAGTTTTTGGGTGCCTCAACAATGGCATCCTTCATCTTAAAATGGTCGGTATACCAAACCCCCGCCCTGGCTCCGTCAAAAAACGTTACTTCTTCAAGATCGATATGTTTCGCATACCAAAACGGATATTTCCATCGGAAAAGTGATTTTTTAGCTGTGATATTTCTGCTTTCCTTAAGAGGAGACTCCCCCTGTTCAAACACGCATCCGTCCAACTGCAAATCTTCCCCGTGAAACAGCTCACGCTCTTCCAAAAATTTTTCGTTTACAATTTTTTCATTCGTTCTCATCCCGCACCTACGCTTTCTACAAATTCAAAATATGCCATGCTATTTATACTATAGCATGGCATACCTTTTCATTTCATCTTATTTTTTTAGCAGTATCTGGCAAAAATAATCAACATAGAAACTGTAATTACAATAATCGTTGCCGGAAGAGCAGTTCTTAAATAGGTTCCCCAGCTGATTACATAACCGTTCTTTGCTGCAACGGAGGTTCCAACAACATTTGCGGAAGCTCCGATCGGTGTTGCGGATCCTCCGACATCGGTTCCGATAGCAAGTGCCCAAGCCAAGGTATTAATGTCAACACCCTGAGTTGCAGCCAACGCACGGATAACAGGAACCATGGTCGCAGAAAACGGAATATTATCCACGATTGCAGAAGCAATTGCAGAAAGCCAAATAATAATGGCAATCATAACCTTTAAGTTTCCACCGGAAACCTTTCCGATAAATCCGGCCAAAATCTCAAGAACACCGGTTGCTTCCAAACCACTTACAACAATGAACAATCCAACAAAGAACAATAAGGTTTTGTAATCCACCTTTTTAATAATCTTAACCAAATCTTTGTGGAATAAAATCATGGTCAAAGCCGAAACAAAGGTTCCGATAAAGGCAACGGTAAGTCCTGTCTGCGCATGTGTAACAAGCATTGCCACCGCACATCCGAAGATAACGCAGGCATAGGTAAATTCCTTCGGGTTTTTAATTGCAGACTTCGGATCCGGAAGTGCGGCGATATCCTCTGCCGTTACTTCCTCCGTCGCCAGTTCCTTTCGGTAAACCATATAAAAGTATCCGATAACAAGGAACATACAAACAAAGGCAATAAGTCCCGTATGAGATACAAAATCAAAGAATGACAAGTGAAGTGCCGTTCCGATAATAATGTTTGGAGGATCTCCGCACATGGTGGCAGAACCTCCTAAGTTCGCGCAGAAAATCTCTGACAAAATCATGGGTACCGGATCAAACTTTAACATCTTTGCAAGTTCTACGGTAACCGCAGCCAAGAATAAAATAACGGTAATGGAATCAATAAACATGGCAAGGCAGAAAGACATTACCATGAAAGAAACCAAAAGCGGGGTTGGCTTGTAATTTACAAGCTTTGCGATACGCATACAAAGCCAGCGGAAAAATCCGGCCTCCGCCATACCCTCTACCATGATCATCATACCTGCGATGAAAATAATGGTTGACCAGTTGACACCGATAGAAGCGGATTCCGCTTCGGAGGTAATCCAAAAGTCTCTGTGAAAAATACTGGCAACATTTAAAGATTCCAAAATTGTCGCGGGGCTTTTCATAATAAGTCCGAATACAATAAGTAGCGTAGCCGCTCCGCATCCTAAAGTTACCCACTGACGTTCAATCTTATCCATAACGATGGCGACGAACATCAGAATAAATATTATAAGCGCTACTATCTGTGCTGTTGAAAGCATGTGCATTACTTCCTTTCTCTAACGTCCTCGATATATTTGCAAAGCATCTCCGCCGTGCCGCGTACTCCAAGTTTGCTGGAGTTGATGCATAAATCATATCCCCGAGAATCGCCCCATTTAAAATCCGAATAAGTGTTATGATAACGCTTTCTCTTTCTGTCATGACGATTGATTTTTTCAATGGCGTCACGCTCCGGAAGAGAATACTTATCCATAACACGATGAATCTTATCGTACATATCTCCCAATACGAATACGGAAACCAAATTCTCATTTCCGCGAAGGACTGCCTCACCGCATCGTCCCACGATTACAAATGACTCCCCTGAAGCCGCTTTTTCCCGAATGTATTCAAACTGTGCCTCTGCCAAATTCTCTTCAATGGAATTTGTAAAACCTCGCACATGTTTATGAAGAAATGGTTTAGCCACGTCTTCCTCATACTTTTCAATTTGCTCTTTATGCTTCCCGTTCCCGGAAAACATTTCATCAAGCATGCTTCGATCAACAAATGAAATATTTAACTGCTTTGCAATTCGTTCACCAATTTCATGGCCGCCGCTTCCGAACTCACGTCCGATGGCTACGATTAACTGCTTTTCCATACGTCTTCCTCCCGTCTTTAAAGATTTCATTCTGACCTTATCCTTAAGTCATTACTGATTCTAGTCCTTTTTAAAAATTACTCCAACTTCATTTCGAGCGTTTTGTCTATCAAAAATACATTTTCATCATTCTGTCAAAATTACGGCAACCGAAACAAGTTTTCCATCATTTGAATCTTTTTTTCGTCCTCGATACTGTTTTTAAAAACTACCGTACCTTTATAATTTTCATCTTTGCGAAGAAGCCCCGCCACATCCAATCGGCGTCGCATTTCCCGGGCAGTGCCTTCCGCTCCATCAAAAATTTTTACATTTTTCCCGAGAACATTTCCGATTTGTTTTGCCACAAAAGGATAATGGGTACATCCCAAAACCACACCGGAGACTTCCTTTTCTTCTCCCTCTTTATAAGGAAAAAGAAGTTCTTCCAAAAATGATTTTAATTCTTCGGATTCCGTCTCTCCTTTTTCCACAAACTCCATAAGACCCGGCGCAGGAAGAGGAATTACCTCTGCGTCGTTTTCATATTTGGAAAGCAAAAGATGAAACTTTTCTTCCGCTATGGTCATAGGGGTGGCAAGCACCAAGATTCGCTTTCCCGGGAATTCCGTGGCCGCCGGTTTTAATGCCGGCTCGATTCCTACGATAGGAAAGTCGGGATACATCTCACGAAGTACTCGAACCGCCGCGGAAGTCGCGGTATTGCAGGCTATGGTTACACCCTTTGCTCCCGCATCCATGAATTTTTTCGTGGCATCTATGGTAAGTTTACGAACTTCTTCCTTGGACTTCGTACCAAAGGGTGCATGTAAAGAATCACCGAAATATATGAAGTCCTCGTTGGGCATAAGTTTCACCAGTTCTCTTAAAACACTGATTCCGCCCACACCGGAGTCGAAAACACAAATTGCATCTTTCATAAAAAACCTCTCTGAAGCTTTCATTTTTTCATTTTAAACCTTTTAAAAAGAAATTCAAGTGTGCTAAAATGAGGTATCACAAGGAGAATTGATATGTCATTAAGAAGAATCGATTTAAACGAAAATACTTCTCGCATCAAGCACTGTACCAAATGCGGAACTGCACTTCCCCGCAGACACCCAGGTGACTACTGCGATAATTGTCTCTACGATATGAAGTACAAAGATGTGAAAGAATACGTCCTTCATAACGACGTAACGGAGTTGGAAGTCTCCGATCATTTTGACCTTCCTTTGGAAGTCGTTCAACGATGGATCAAAGAAGGCCATCTTTCCTACAAAGAATAAAGCTTCGGCGGTTGATTTTATTCATCCTCTGCCGAAGCTTTTTCTTTTTCGTTTTAAATTACTTTTTTCTCGGAAGAACCCCCGTCTTTATACACAGACACACGTAACGGTTTCTTAAATCTGCGCTGACGTTCCTGCTGTTTTAACATGATATAACGGTTTACGTTTGGAATATCCTGATTAATGGTACAGCCTACAATCTGGGTATTTCCCCGCCACTGATCCACTCGCACCACCGTACAGGGCATGATAATAAAAAACTGTCGGTCTTCTGTTTCATCCACAAAAGATACCGTCACCTTATCTCCCACGGATACCATAAACTTCGGTGAGCAAATAAATCCCACACCGCCCACGGACACATCACGAACAATCACGTTGGCGGAAAGATGATCCACAGTATTGGCGGTACCGTTTAAACCAATCCACAGACGGAAAAACTGTCTGCGGTTAACGGTAGGATGCTCTTTTTCATGGGTAATGATTGCATGAACATCCCCTGCGATGGGCAAATCGATACGACGGACAAACACATCCTTATAGACCACCTTACTTTCCTTAATCATGAGCTCACAAACAATCTCATCGCTTTCAAAATTAACGACTTTGTCGTTTCCAAGCTCACGGAAAAGTTTCAACAAAATAATGTTATCGAAATTCTTGGAACTAAGATAAGGACGATCTACCTCGGAAATGCCGATGACCTCGGAATCAAAATAACCGCAGGTATTATGTCTTCCGTATACCGCCAGGCGCACCTTGGTGCCCGGTTTAATTTTTGATAAACTCTGCTTTTCTACTCTTTCATCCATAATTGGTTAACCTTAAAGCATTAGAATAATATCATGATTGACCCTAGGAAACAAGATTAAGGCAAACGGCTCTGATGACAGGTAAAATACAGTACCTGTCGATTCTTTGCAATATCCCGAAGAAGCTTTAGTGCCTCGAATATTTTATCCTCATCCAAATCCGTAAAAGGATCGTCCAACACCAAAAGCGGTTTTTCATTTTGATACAACGCATCAATTAATGCCAAACGGGAACAAAAGGCTACCAAATCCTTATAGCCCGCAGATAAATATCCTTCCTCCTTGGTGCTTCCGTGATAGTTAAACTGCACCGACAAATCCATATCCAAAGAAAAATTCTTTGCAATCAATTCGCTGTCTTCTTTTTCGTAAATCAAAGACAGATACTCGCGCAGTCCCTTTCGAAGAGGTCCCATGTATTTACTTAAGAAAGATTCTTTTGCCGCCTGAAGATATTTCAATGTGGCATCGTATACATCTATTTTCTTTTGGATTTCCTTTTCTTCTTCCAAAAGATCCTCTAACTGTTCCTTTGCATCCTCGCAGGCTTCAATCTCTTCACCGATACGGTTATACTCTTCGTTCTCACGTACCAACTGCTCGTTTAAAATGTCGGATTCCGCTTCCATTTCCTGCTGCATGGTCTGGAGTTGTTCCACGGAAACCTCGTCCTTTGGAAGATCCAAAATCTCTTTTTTCTCTTCCAATTCCTTTTCCAAAACTTCCACCTGTTCGGACAGTCTTTGGTAAGTACGAAGGTGATGTTCCAAGCCCGTTAACTTATCTTCCTCGCCTTCGATATCGTTAAAGCGATTTAAGAAAGCAGAAATCTCCTGCTCCAATGCATCTTTTTCTTTGCGAAGTTTTCCTTCTTTTTTCTTATCCTCTTTGTACTCTAAATAGGTTCGAAAATCACGGTGAAGTTTAAACAAAAGCTCCGTCTCGTTTCCGTCCTGATACAAATCCATTTTGTAAACTGCCGCAAAATGATTCAGCGCCGTATATAGTTGTAACTGTAATTCGGAAAGTTCCTCCATGACGGAAGAATTCTTTTCGTTAAAGGAGGCTTCCTCATCCAAAAGCTGTTTGTAAATTAAGGACTTCTTTTGGATTTCGCCTACCATCTCCTGCATGCTTTCCGTAGGGGTAACCAAATATCCGCTTAAGAAATTTTTGCAATAAGATGCGATGGTTTCTCTTTCCTGTTCCTTCTCTTCCAAATCTCGATATGCCGCCTCGATGGCTTCATCCAAGCCTTCTTTTTTCGTTACGTGACGGGTACGATTATGCAAAAGCGTAACCAGTCCGGACAAAATCAAAAAGACACCTGCTCCCGCAAAAACAGCACTTAACATGGCAGAGATTTCTTCGTGTACGAATAAGAAAATTACAATGCCGCCGGCCAAGCAAACAAGCCCAAGCAAAAGAAGTAACACAATAATACCGATGGGATTCTTTTCTCCCTTTTGTGCTTGAGAAAGCACGTCCTTTTCCGCCAAAAGATTTCGATAATGACTGCGGCGAACTTCAATCTCAGTATCCGCTTTTAAAAGCTCCGTGGCTTTTTGGGAAGCAGATTCGATTTCTTCTTCGGTAGGAACTTTTTTTGAAAAGAAAAACTTAAGTTCATTTAATTTTTCTTTTTCCTCCTCCGGCATTCGGTTATGTTCACCCTGAAGGCGAAGTTCACGAATTCGATCGGAGGTTTGATCCCAGGAAGAAAGCACTTCTTCGGATACTTCTTTATCTCGGAAGAGTTCGTTTAATCTTCCTTCATCAACCTTTGAAGGCATCTTGGAAAGAAGAGTTTCGTACTGACCTTTTAATGCCAATAGTCTTCCCTGCTTTTCACGAATGTCTGCAATTTCTTCTACCTCAGGAACTCCTACCGCAAAATAATCATCCAAATCGGAGAGCTCTTCTTTATAGGAAAGCAAATATTCTTTCTTTTCTTTTAAGGCTCCGATTTCCTGCTCCCGCTTACTTTGTAGTGCAATCTTTTCCGCGATTTTTCCTCGCTCCTCACGAAGTCTTAATAGTCTTTGATTTCGCTCGGTCAAAAGATTTCCCTGTTTCTCATAGGCATCCAGTTTCACCGGAAGAAGCTCGGACAACTCTCTGCAGGAAGAAATTTCTCTTTGAACCAACATAAGTTTTCCGGGATTGATTTTTCCCGTAGCGGAATAAACTTTTTTCGCATCTTCGATGCGACCGATGGCGGCATCAAAGTTTTTCATGTCATCCTTTGCGGCAGACAAGTCTCCCATCTTCGCATTCAAACTGTCCGTCATGGATGTTTGAATTTCACCCTGGGGTGCAAAGATACTCTTTTCAAAAGACTCCCGATCCACACCGAAAATCTCTTCGCCGAGATTCGCGGAGAAATCCTGGGACTTTCCGCCGGTGGTCACATCAATAAGCGCAAAGGTATCCTCTGCATCTCTTGAGCCGAAGGTGCGTTCAATTCGATAGGTTTTTTCATTTAAAGAAAAGGTAAGGCTTCCGCCGAAGGGCATACCGGACCAAGGCTGGTAATGCTTTCGTTCGGTTAAGCTTTTTACTCTTCGGTATTCCAATCCGTAAAACATGGATTTTAAGAAAACGCAAAAGGTGGTTTTTCCCCATCCGTTTTCTTCCAATACCGAATTTAAGCCTTCGTTAAAATCATATTCAAAATCTGTAAGTCGTCCGAATCCCGTCACATAACAGGAGATTAATTTTACCATTACAATTCCTCCCCCATCAGCGCACGGATTCCGATTTCAACAATTGTACCCTTTGTATCCTCATCCATATCCTGTTTTTCCATTAAGCGCACGAATTCACCTTTTAAAGACTTATCATTTAAAAAGTCTTCGTAATGCACCTTGATGGCAGACTTATCCTGAACTTTCAAAAAGAAAAATGCTTCCGAAAATTCTCTTAGGATTCGATCCATATCCACATCAAAATCCACTCCCGTATTTCCGGTAAGTACCACCTTTACCAAATCCTCTGTGGGTAGTTCATCACAGGCTCCGTGAATACGGCGAAGTACAGAAGGCATATCATCCTCTTCGGAAAGTTCTACATCCACCTCATGAAAGATACGTTTTGCAAAAGGAACAAACTCGCTTTCCACTTTATGATCTTCCACCTTAAGAAGCACAAATCCCTTTTGACCCAGTTCGTCAAAGCCTCTGCCTTCCAAACATCCGCAGTAGCAGTATTCTCCTCTGTCATCGAGGCGATCTTTTTTATAGGAGTGAATATGGCCCAGTGCCAAATAGTCAATATACTTTCCGCGCAGTTCGGGCAAAGGAATAATTTCCGTTTTATCCTTTCCGATGTAATTTACTTCCTGTCCGTGAAGCATAACGATATTGGTCTTTGCCTGGTCCAACACCAGATTCATGGCAAAAGTTTTTGCATTCTCCGGTGTAATCTCACGACCGGTAATCACTGCCTCACCAAAGTCATAACTGATCCACTCATCTTTGGAAAATAGTTTCAAGTTTGGGATTTCACTTAAATCTACATCCATCAAAAAATCGCTTCGGTCGTGATTCCCCTGCAAATAGAAAAAGGTAATCTCAGGGTGCATTCTCATCTCATCCAACACTCTCTGCTTTACCATCTTTGCAATACGCTTTTCATCAAATAAGTCCCCGGCAATCAAAATACCGCTGACATCATTTTCGCAAGCGTAGACAATCAGATCCCCAAAGCGATCCAATAATTCTCTTTTTCGAAGTTTCGCCTGTTCTTTGGACAGGTTACTCTCCATTTTTGAGGCCAAATGCAAATCAGCCACATGTATCAGTTTCATTTATATTCCTCAATTCTTACAGATTAAAACCACTCCGGAGAATGGTAAAAGTTTTAAGTGAACGTTTCCGCCTTCCACGTGATAGCGCATGGGGAACAAGGAATATCCCAATTCGTTTGTCATAAAAATCTGGGACATCTCACCGGAAGTCGGCACTTCAATCTTCCATACCGGCACATCCACTTCCATGGTATTTGGTCCGGAGTTCACCGCCACAGCGATTTTTTCCGATGCATCGAATCGACCGTAGGACACAAAATCACGTCCCGTTGATAAAAACAGGAAGGATCCGTCCTTTAAACATTCATGATTCTTATGAAGGCTGATGGAATCTCTAAAGTAATCGATTAAGACACGATTTTCATTTCCCCAGGGATAGGTTCGACGGTTATCCGGGTCCGTAAATCCCACCACGCCGGCTTCATCTCCGTAGTATAGCGTAGGCGCTCCCGGCCAAGTCATCTGCATAAGTGTGGCCAATTTCAAAATCGGTACACTCACATTTTCCCCTGCGGCATCGCTACCCAGCTGTGCCACACGACCAACCTTATGATTGGTACGTGTTAAAAATCTGGAATGATCGTGATTATCCAACTGGTTCATGGCACAGTACAAAGACGGTGTCATAAATTGGGCCATATGATGAAGCATGGTCATCTCAAAACGCTTTCCGTCTCCGATGGCATACTCGTCATAACCGTCGGAATGTTTTTCCATACCGGTTAAGAAATAGGAAACGGGCTCCATAAACGCATCATAGTTCATAATGGTATCCCACTGATCACCCTGCAACCAGGAAGATGCGTCTCCGTAATGCTCCGCCAATACCACAGCATTTGGATTTGCTTTTTTCACCGCGTCTCTGAACCTTCTCCAAAACTCATGATTAAACTCTTCGGAGTGTCCCAAATCCGCTGCCACATCAAGTCTCCATCCGTCTACGTTATAAGGCGGAGAAACCCATTTTTTACCGATGTTTAAAATATACTCCGTAAGTTCTCCGGAGCCCTCATAGTTAAGCTTGGGCAACGTATCATGTCCCCACCATCCGTCATAGGTATGGTTGTAAGGCCACTTTTCGTCCTCGCTTTCATAGAAATAGAAAAAGTCATGATAAGGACTGTCCTTTGACACAAAGGCGCCCTCCTTATATCCGCTTTGTCCTTCGTAGATTCTCTCTCTGTCCAGCCACTTGTTAAAGGAACCGCAGTGGTTAAACACGCCGTCCAAAATCACCTTCATGCCCCGCATGTGAATCTCTTCCACCAACTGAGCAAAAAAGCGATTGGAAGCTTCTAAGTTTTTCTTATTTGTAACACGCTTGATGTACTTGGAGGCATGACGGTTATCGTAGTCCTCCGGGTCCAAGCATTCTCCGCCATCATCCACGATGACACCGAAGTGGGGATCGATGTAGTCATAATCCTGAATATCATATTTATGATTGGAGGGAGACACAAACAGGGGATTAAAGTAGATGACTTCCACTCCAAGGCCCTGGAGATAGTTTAATTTATCCCGAACCCCTTTTAAATCTCCGCCGTAAAAGCTGGCAACATCAAAGTCCGCCGGATTCTGGGA
>CAJOGB010000027.1 GCA_905233835.1 uncultured Lachnospiraceae bacterium | reverse complement strand
TTTATGAGGTTTTTACATGGGAAAAGATTCGGAATTCTATAAAGATAAATCCAGAAATCAAAAACTTCGTTTACGAGAACTTTTAAATCAAATGCCTTCCTGGGCTGTTGATTATATTTACTCCAAAGAAGTTACAACACAGACTTCCACACTTATTTCTTATAGTTATGACTTAATTACGTTTTTTAAGTTTATACAGGATAAAAACCCTATCTATAAAGACGTTGAACTTAAAAGTATTCCTTTAAACGTATTGGATCAGCTTTCATCCGAAGATATTATCGAATATCAACGTTATTTGGAATTAAACGTCGATAACGATAATTTTCACGAAAACGGGAAAAAAGCCATTGCCCGTAAAATGTCTCCTTTACGCGGACTTTACCAATATCATTACGCACGTAAGAATATCAAGGAAAATCCTATGATTTTGGTGCCTTTGCCGCGTTTAAAAAAGGATAAAAACATCGTTCGTATGAATTCCTATGAGGTTCAGGCGGTTTTAGATTGTATACAATCCGGGAACGGTCAAATGAGCGAACGACAGAAAAAATTATGTTTAAAAACCCAAAAACGTGATTTGGCAATCCTTACTTTGATGCTTAATACCGGAATTCGTGTTTCTGAGTGTAACGGCTTAGATTTAAACGATGTTGATTTACGTGCCAACTCACTTACCATCGTTCGAAAAGGTGGTGGTCAGGACGTTTTATACTTCGGAGATGCCGTACACGACACATTGGAAGATTATATCAAATTTGAACGTGCACTTATAATTCCAATTGAAGGACACGAAAAGGCACTCTTCTATTCCAGGCAAGGAAAACGCATCAGTATTGATGCCATAGAGAATTTGGTTAAAAAATACGCTAAAATGGCTGTTCCTACTAAGAAAATCACGCCCCATAAGCTTCGTTCCACCTATGGAACCGCTTTGTATCGTGAAACCGGTGATATTCGTCTTGTTGCAGACGTTTTGGGTCACGAAAACATTAATACAACCATTGATTACTATGCAGCCATTGAAGATGAACATAAACGCACCGCCGCCAATGCGGTAGATTATAAGAAAAACCGGGACTAAATCCCGGTTTTATCTATATTACAGCTTCCAATTCTTTAAAATCATATTCCAAATGCAAAACATCCATTAAATGAGAAAAATAATCGGGAATCGGTGCATAAAATGCCATATATTCCTTTTTTGTCGGATGTTCAAAGCCTAATTTATATGCATGTAAACACTGTCCGTTAAGTTTAAACTTTGATTGCTTCGGAGCATATACTTCATCACCTAAAAGAGGGCAACCGATATGCGCCATATGTACGCGTATTTGGTGTGTTCTTCCTGTTTCCAAACGAAAAGCCATTAATGCATAGCCGTCGTATTCTTTTAATTTTACGTAATGAGTAACGGCTTCCTTCCCGTTTTTTAAGTTTACAGCCATTTTTAAACGATTATTGGGATCTCTGCCGATTGGCTCGTTTACGATACCGGAATCATTTATATGAGATCCTTTCACAATCCCCAAATAAATTCGATCAATATCGTGAACTTTTATTTTTTCGGCTAAAAATATATGGGATTTATCATTTTTACAAATAACAAGGCTTCCTGTGGTATCTTTGTCAATGCGATGCACTATACCCGGGCGAATTTCCCCGTTAATTCCGGACAAATCCTCTTTACAGTGGAATAAGATCGCATTTACCAGGGTTCCGCTTAAATGTCCATTTGCAGGATGAACTACCATATCCTTCGGTTTATTGACAACCAGAATATCCGAATCCTCATATAAAACGTCCAAAGGAATGTCTTCCGGAACAATTTCAACGGGTTTCGGTTCTACCTGAAGCATGGTAATTTCATCATCTACAGTGCATGTATAACTGGGTTTTACCGATTTTTCATTAACAAGAACATTATTTTCTTTAATCAGCTTCTGGAAGTGACTTCGGGATAACTCAGGATAACGATCGGCTAAACAAGCATCGATACGCATTCCGTCTTGTTCCATTTCAATTAAAAATCGTTCCATTCCTACTTTCCTTTAAAGCTAAAAATCGCATTAATTTCATCTTCGGAATAATAAAACAAAATTAAGAATACGATGAAGAATACGCATAAAGTTACATAGATATCGGCTACATTAAATACCGGAAAATCAATCAACGAAAAATAAATAAAATCCACGACATAATGATGGACGACTCGATCAATCAAATTTCCGAAGGCACCGGCCAAAAGAACGGAAAACGTATAGAAAAGGGTTAAATATTTTCCTTTTTTCGGCATTCGAATCATTAAATATACAATACCGGCACCAATAATCAGCGTTAAAACATAAAATACAATCATTTTTCCTTCTAAAATACTAAAGGCAGCTCCGGTATTTTCTAAATACTGCAGTTCCAAAATACCTTTTATAAGGGTAATTCCCTCTGTACCCAACAGGTATTTAACTGCCAAATACTTGGTAAATTGATCCAAAACGACTAATACAATTGTAATTACGGCAGCAAATATATAGTGAAATTTTGATTTTGATATCATAACTAACGTTTATCCTTCTATTACATAAGAAATGGCATCCAAAAGCTCATCGTCCGAAAAATCCATGTATGGCATAGCTTTGCCGAGTTTTTCCAAGACAATAAACTTAATCTTTTGGTTTTCCATTTTTTTATCTGATTTTGAAGCCAAAAGAACATCTTTGGCGGATATATCGGATGTTTTTATCGGAAGATTGTATTTAATAAGCAAATCTTTTAAATCATCCAGTTGATTCCTACTTATCCAACCTTTTTTTACGGATAAATACATGGCACTTACCATACCGATGGCAACACACTGACCGTGAAACAGCTTAAAATCAGACATTTTTTCAATTGCATGGCCGATGGTATGACCAAAGTTTAGATAAGATCGAATACTCTCCTCTTTCGGATCGATTTCCACTACTTGACGCTTAATATCACAGCAGGTATAAATCATTTCTTCAAGCACAGAATCATCTTTGTTTAAGATGTAAGAAACGTTATTCTTTAAAAAATCATAAAAATTCGAATCCCAAATGCAACCGTATTTAATAACTTCCCCCATACCGCATGCAAATTGTTCCTTTGAAAGGGTTTTTAATACGCTTGTATTGATATAAACCAGCTTTGGCATATAAAACGCACCAATCATGTTTTTATAGCCTTTAAAGTCTACTCCGGTTTTCCCTCCGATACTGCTGTCTACCTGAGACAACAATGTAGTTGGAATCTGAATAAAATCAATGCCTCTTAAATAAGTAGATGCACAAAAACCGGTCATATCTCCGACGACGCCACCACCGAGAGCGATAAGTAAATCTTTTCTGGAGAAGTTATGATTAATTAATTCTTCATATAATTTCTCTATTTCGGATAATTGTTTAGATTTTTCGCCATTCGTCATTATGTGTGTTATAACTAGATTAAATTTATCGTTCAAAGTATTTAATACGTCATCTAAATAGTACTTTTCGACTATATCGTCTGTAACAACACATATTTTATCGTATTTATTAGGTTTAATTTCGATTAAACTTTCATATAGTTTGTTGAAAGAACTTTGAAAATTAATATTATAGCAAAATTTATCTTCGTATTTCACCGGAAGAATATTTGGCATTTTCATCCTCCTATAGAAAAAGCCTCCAAATTATTCTTTCGGAGGCTTATCTTATTATTTCATAATCATTTCTTTTTAATTAAAAACCGGTTTGAATGCCGGAGAAGTCAAATGCGCTCATTAACTCCTGCAAATCACCGGAAATATCAACGTTTGCCGGTGTAATAATGAAAATATAATTTGATACTTTCTGAAGATTTCCATCAATCGCATAGCAAGCACCGGAAATAAAATCAATTAAACGCTGCGCTAAAGCTAAATCCAAGCCTTCCATATTCAAAATAACGGTATGATCTGCAAGTAATGTCTCAGCTATTTCTCTGGCATCTTCAAAAGAAGAAGGTTTAATAACGCATACTTCCATGCTGGTGGAATTATTCTTCTTTCCGCCTCTCATGGTTGAAAATCTTGAAATGGAAGCACCGGATGATTTCTTTTCCGAATCGTTATCCGGTCTTTTAAATATAGATTTTGATGATTCTTCTTCATCATCTTCGTATTCATCATCGTCTTCGTAATCGTCGTAATCTTCGTCACCTAATCTCATGGCTGATAACATTTTATCAAATACGCCCATGGTTTATCTCCTTACACATTATAATTTCGCTCTCCAAAGATGCCTGTTCCCACACGAACATGGGTAGCACCCTCTTCTATCGCTACTGTATAGTCTCCTGTCATACCCATTGACAGAATATCCATATTTACATTATCAATGTTTTTGTCTTTTATGTCAACAGATAAATCCTTTATTTTGCGGAAAATCCATCGATTTTCTTCAGAATCCACAACATATGGTGCAATAGTCATCAATCCTCTTATATGAATATTGGGGAATTCAGAAATGGTTTTTACCAGATCAAGCACTTCTTCACAAGTGATTCCGAACTTTGATTCTTCTTCTGCCACATTTACTTCTATCAGTATATTCGATTCCACGTTTTTCTTTTCGGATTCCTTTTGAATCTCTTCAGCCAAGCGCAAAGAGTCCACGCTATGGATCAAATCTACTTTTCCGACGATATATTTCACTTTGTTTCTTTGTAAATGCCCAATCATATGCCAGGAAACATCAGATCCGAAAGCGGGAATCTTTTGTTCCAATTCCTGCACTTTATTTTCACCAAAGACACGAATCCCTAAATCATACGCTTCCTTTAATGTCTCTATAGGTTTTGTTTTACTAACCGAGATTAGTGTTACTTCGGAGCGTTTGCGATTTGCGCGTTTGCACGCTTCTTTAATATTCTGTTCTACTTGCAATAAATTTTCTTTTAACATTGCGCATTCCTCTTTTATAGAATTTCATCCTCGCTTACTTTATCGCCCTGTAAAACGATTCTATCGTATAAAGAAAGACCGTAATCGGTTCCGGAGCGAACGATGGTATAGTCATTATTCTGATAGATAATATCAATTATCTTAAATACGGTATATCCTTTATTTACGTTATATACTCCTTGCAGCTGATCGGTATCGGAGCCGATGGTATAGGATTCACCGGAATTAACCATCAGACACACATCGCCATCAGACACGTTTTCGCTGTCAATGTAATAAAAATCATCATCCTCGAAATAGATGGTGGTTCTTTCAAATTCCACATTAGATCCATTTCGAATTAAAAGCCCATAATTCGAGGAATCCTCTCCTCTTGTAAAGTACTTTTTGGGAACGGTATAAAAAGTCTTGTATACGATGGCGCTGTTTGGAATCTTTAGACCATTCTTTTCATCCAGTTTTAAATTAATACTGATAAAACGCTGATCCGCATATCGTTCCACGGAATCGTCAAGAGATAACACAAGATAATTAACTCCGCCTCTTTCAACAATGGTATATGTACACCAAGTGATTGCATTATCCTCATTAAACTCGATTTCAATGGCAGAATTATCCGATAATGTTTCAACTAAATCGGAATCAATCGGCATAACAAGATTCCAATTATCGGAAGTAATAAGTTTAAATACCGCTTCCCCGCCTAAGACACTCTCATTATTTCTTAAGTTAACGGGAGTAACGTTTCCGGAATCAAACAAATCGGAAGAAAAATCCTCTAAAGTGACAGATTCATATCCATCCGTCTGATAAACAACGACCCCTGTAGTAGGCGAATAATAGGTAAAGTATGTTCCGTTGGCCAATGCGTTTTGGATATCGGTTTCGTATGAAGAAAGGATGCTTTCATCAAACAACTGTTGCAAATCATTATCCAGATTTGTTTTAAAGGAGTATGTTTTTAAATATTCATTGGAATTATAATCGTTTACAAAGTTCTGCAGAGAATATTCCACTTCGGATAAATCCAAATCCGACACGTTCACGGTTGATTTATCAACGTTTTTTAAGTTAGAAACGATGGTGCCATCTTTATCGATGGCATAAACCAAACTCTTTGCACCCACACGTGATTTATTGGGCGCAAAATAGTATACGTTTCCTTCTTCCGAAGCCGTAATAATCTGCTCATTACGAATAGCCAAAGCCTTATAACTATCTTTTGAGGTGATTGTGCCTTGATTAACTTCGTATATGGTTACATTTTCGGTTGTAAGGTAGGTGAACACATGAAACAGAATATAAATAAAAATAATGAATATAATTACGAATGCAATATTTATATGAATCTGCTTATGAAATTTAATGACATTGTTTTTTTCAGACATATTTCCCTGTACCAATATAGATTTATCATGTCTATTATACACAAAAATCCCTTAGGTATCACTACCTAAGGGATAAAAAACAAAAGAAATATTAAGCGATTTTGCTCTTTGCAAGATCAGCCAAATCCTTGAATCCTTCTGCATCATTAACAGCCATATCAGCTAATACTTTACGGTTCAAATCAACGTTAGCCAATTTTAATCCATACATAAACTTAGAATAAGAAAGACCGTTTAATCTAGCAGCTGCATTGATACGTGCAATCCAAAGCTGACGATACTGTCTCTTTCTTTCTTTTCTACCTGCATAAGAGCTCTTTAATGCTCTCATTACAGACTGTTTCGCAATACGATACTGTTTAGAACGAGCTCCACGGTATCCCTTTGCCATCTTTAATACTCTGTTATGTTTCTTTTTAGCGTTCATTCCGCCTTTAATTCTTGCCATTTTAAATTCCTCCTAACCAAACTCTTCTTAAATGTACGGTAATACTTTCTTCATTGCCTTTACATTGGTAGCATCAGTCATAGCTGCCTGTCTTAAGCTTCTCTTTCTCTTAGTAGACTTCTTGGTTAAGATGTGGCTCTTGTTAGCCTTAGCTCTCTTTAATTTACCTGTTCCTGTAGCTTTAAAACGCTTTGCAGCAGCTCTTTTTGTCTTAATCTTTGGCATAATTCAAAATCCTCCTAAATCATTTCTTTTCTGCAAGTATCATACTGATACTTCTGCCTTCCTGCTTTGCAGGCTTCTCCACAACACAAACATCTGATAATTGCTCTGCAAAATCATCAAGAATGTGCTTACTGGTAGACATATGTGCCATTTCACGACCACGAAAACGTAAAGTAATCTTCACCTTGTTTCCTTTAGCCAAAAACTTCTTGGCAGCGGTAATCTTCGTGTTCAAGTCGTTTGCTTCAATATTCGGAGACAAACGAATTTCTTTGATTTCAACAATTTTTTGTTTTTTCTTTGCTTCCTTTTCCTTACGAGCAAGTTCATAGCGATACTTTCCGTAATCGATAATCTTGCAAACAGGTGGTTTCGCATTCGGAGAAATCTTTACTAAATCCAAGTCCAACTCCTGAGCTTTAAAATAAGCATCTTTCGCAGACATAATTCCAAGCTGTTCTCCGTCCTGTCCGATTAAGCGAACTTCTTTATCTCTGATCTGTTCGTTAATCTGTAAATCGTTATTACTAATGGCTTTGTCCTCCCAATAAAAAAGTGGATAGGCAGACTATCCACAATTCAAAAACACATCAATAAAAGTGTAATGACACTAAGTCGCCCGATTGCGCTTAGGTGAGAGTGGATACTCTACTTTTTTACAACTTCTGTAATATAACATATGAAACATCATACGTCAAGCAAATAATATCATTTTTTTAAGAAATTACTCTTCGCCTTCTACTCCGAATTCCGCCATTTTTTCAATAATACGTCGGCGAACCATCTTGGCAACCTCCGGAGTCTTCATATCCTTATATTCTTCATAATAAATAGGCTCCATAAAGATTACTTTCGTTACACAATGACCCAGTTTTAAACTGTTAAACGGAATATAAGAATCAATCAAACAAACAGGAACCAAAGGAGCCTGCGCAGACATGGCAGACTTAAAACTTCCGGGTTTAAAATCTCTCACATGATTATGATTCATGGAATAGCCGCCTTCGGAAAACAAAATAAAGCGCTTTCCTTCTTTTACTTCCTCGGTTATTTCGTTAATGATTTTAAGATTCTGACGAATATCATCCAAATCCAAACGTTTCGCATCTATCAGATTGCACATCTCATTAACAAGAAAGGTTTTTGATTTCGCTTTATCCATCACAAAGGTACAGGGAGCATCGTGACCATTAATCACAGCAAGGGCATCGAATTTACCCTGGTGATTTGGGAACATAACGTATCCGCCTTCTTTTGGCAAATTCTCAGTTCCATATACTTCGGTTTCAATATTCCCGGAGGACATCATATAATAAATCATTCGCTTTACATAACGATATCTTACTTCGAATGAATATTTGGCTTTATTCTTTGCCAATTTTCGCATGTGGGGAATCATGTAAGGTCCACGAAACAAATTGGCAAATATCACATAAATAAAACGAAACATAATACTCTACCTAATATGCATAATTTAGAACAAGCAAGAGAATTATATCGGTTTTTATAAGGTTTTACAAGGATTTTGAATCATAATAAGGAAGAATCAGATAGCTGCCGCTATGAATATCCGATGATGTTAAATGATTTAATCGCATTACTTCTTTAATGTATTCATCCTTATCGTTATATTCTACCGAGCAGTAACGATCTGCAAAACTCCAGAGCGTATCTCCGCTTTCCACATATACACTGGTGTAATACTTTTCCGAATCATTATGTGCATCTGCAAAAGAAGAACATGCAAACACCAATAGAATAAAGACAAATAAACCACAAAATATAAATGTTTTTAATGATAAAGTATTTACACGTCTTCTTTTCATGATACACTCCTCTCGAATCAGCAAAACAGATGTTCTACGAACATAATATCGAACAAACATGTGTTTGTCAATACTATTTCGAACAAATTTTCCCAAAAATATGTTTGCTAATTTCCGGAAGTGTGTTATACTCTTTTTAGATATAAATGAGGAGGTTGCTATGGCATACGGTAAAATTACAGATAAACAGCAGGAAATTCTGGATTATTTGAAATCGGAAATCTTATCCAAAGGTTTTCCGCCATCCGTTCGTGAAATTTGTGTGGCTGTGAATTTAAAATCCACTTCTTCCGTTTTCTCTCACTTGGAAAAACTTGAAAAAAACGGTTATATAAGAAGAGATCCCACGAAATCACGAACCATTGAGATTTTAGATGATAACTTTAACCTGACACGTCGGGAAATGGTAAGTGTTCCGGTTGTGGGACAGGTAGCTGCAGGTCAACCGCTTTTGGCGATTCAAAACATAGAAAGCTACTTTCCTATTCCCGCTGAATACGCACCGCGCGGTGAATGCTTTATGCTCCATGTAAAAGGTGAATCGATGATTGAAGCCGGTATTTTGGACGGTGATACAATTATCGTAGAGCGAACCAATACTGCTAAGGACGGAGATATGGTAGTCGCCTTGGTTGAGGATTCTGCCACAGTAAAAACTTTCTATAAAAAGGCCGATCATATCGTATTACATCCGGAAAACTCCAATATGGATGATATAATCGTACCGGATTGTCAAATTATCGGAAAAGTATTTGGTGTATATCGATTCTTCTAATAGAAAACGCATGCTTCTCTTTTGAAAAGCATGCGTTTTTTTAATCCATATATTCTTTTAATTCATCATAGGAAATAAATGTTCCGTCCTGCCAGATTCGTTCCAAATTATAGAAAAGTCTGTCTTCCGCGGAAAACAAGTGAATAATAATATCCTCATAATCCATGAGAATCCATGTGGAATTTCGATTTCCTTCCACTTGTTTGGCATTAAAACCGTTTTTATACATAATCTCATCTGCCGCATTCTGCAATGACATCAAATGATTCTGATTATCAGCCGGATAATACAAGCATTGATATCAGAACTTATAGAGAAAAAGTTATAGATTATCTTGTTGAGAATAGTGAAAATTCCGTCATCAAGAAAATATATAATCTTGAACCGATTAAT
>CAJOGB010000026.1 GCA_905233835.1 uncultured Lachnospiraceae bacterium | reverse complement strand
CTTTGATGCCGTACTTATGCTTTGCAAGATAAGCTCCCACCGGTGCATGTAATAAATGGGGCGCTTTTTTATCACCGTCTAACACGTCTATGTGATGCTTTTTCGCATAGGATAATAATTCATCGTTCGACATGTATTTTGCACAGTCATGTAACAATCCTGCTACGCCGGCTAATTCTTCGGGATATCCATACTTTAAAGCCAAAGAACAAGCGGTATCGGCCACGCCCAAACTGTGTTTATACCGAGATTCTTTCAGTTCTTTTTTTAAAGACTTTTTGATGGAGGAAACATCATATGCAGGGAATACTTCGTACAAACGATGCTCCTTTATATAATCATATACATCTTTTGAAATTACGCACCTTAAATCATAAGATGAATCATTGGAACGTATGGCATTTCTTATATCTGTCGAAGATATAGCAGTCGGTTCATACTCAAGTAAAAGAAAAGATCCGTCATATTTCTTTTTTAACGAAGAAATGGTCGTTAAACACTGCTCTTTTTCGAGTTCAAAAGATTTTCCTCTCAAAAACACCAATAAGGTGGCATTATCCAAAATCTTTTGGGGTTCTCTCCATGTATCAAACCCATTAACGGAATCTTGTCCCATAATAAAGAAGAATTGATGCATGGGATACAAAGAATGTAAGTTTTCCAATGTTTGATACGTGTAATTAAAAGATGTACTTTTAATTTCAAAATCGGAAGCAATAATACGATCCTCATAAGCACACGCAAGCTCACACATCTTCATTCGATGTCTGCCGAGACAAATGTCGGAGTTTTCCTTATGGGGAGGCATTCCTGCAGGCATGACCCAGACTTCGTCCAAAGAAGCCATCTCAAGGGCTTTTCTTGCCATTTCTATATGTCCGTTATGGATAGGATTAAAAGTACCGCCTAATACACCAATTTTCATAATACAAACCTATTTTTTCGGAAGTTCAATTACCGGTTTTTTTGCCGGACGATAAAGAATAATCTTCTTTCCGATTACACGTACAACCTCGGAGTGAGTACGTTCGGCTATCACTGCCCCAATCTCTTTCGGGTCGTCAAAACAATTCTTTAATACAGAAACTTTAATCAATTCCCGCTTTGCGATGGCATCGTCAATGCCCTGAATGAGTTCCGGGGAAAGAGAATTCTTTCCAACCTGAAAAATCGCATCCAAATCATTTGCCAAAGAAGATAAATATGCTCTTTGCTTATTTGTCATAATAACCTCTTATTTATAATAATCAAATTCTAATGAATACAAACGAACGGTATCGCCGTCTTTAATGCCTTTTTCTTCCAATTCTTTTAAGATTCCCTGTTCTTTCATGAAACGTTGGAAGAATAAAAATCCTTTCTCGGATTCCATATTGGTATATCCAAGCATCTTTTCAATCTTTGGTCCTTCCACACAAAACGCACCGTCTTCGGCAATATAGACTTCATAAGCTTCGTTTTCGAAAACATGCTCTGCCGGGTCATATTCCTGCTCATATACGATTGGTTTATCGTCAAAATGAGAAAGCATGTCGGCTATTTCTCGAACCAAAGTATCCACGCCTTCTCCGGAAACAGCGGAAATCGGAAGAATCTTTGTGCCATCTTTTCCGAATTCATCCTGCATGCGCTTAAGAATCTCTTCTTTTTGATTCGGGATGGCATCCAGTTTATTTACCACTATAATCTGTGGTTTATTCGCGATAATATCGCTGTAATTCTTTAATTCTTTACGTATGGTATAAACATCTTCCACGGGATCTCTTCCATCAAAAGAAGCACCGTCAACCATATGAACCAATACTTTTGTACGTTCAATATGTCTTAAAAACTGATGTCCCAAACCCACACCTTCGGATGCTCCTTCAATAAGTCCGGGAATATCAGCCATTACAAAGCCTTTTCCTTCACCTATATCCACAACACCCAAAATCGGATGTAACGTGGTAAACGGATAGCTGGCAATTTCCGGTTTCGCATTGGAAAGGCGGGATAACAAAGTGGATTTTCCGGCATTCGGGAATCCGACCAATCCCACATCCGCCAATACTTTTAATTCCAAAAGCACTTCCAATTCAATACATTCGCCACCGGGCTGAGCGTATTTGGGAGCCTGCATGGTTGATGTGGCAAAATGCTGATTACCAAGTCCGCCTTTACCGCCATACAATACGATTTGACGCTGATTATCTCCGGACATATCCGCAATAACTTTACCGCTAACGGCTTCTTTTACAACTGTACCCTCCGGTACCTTTAAAACAAGATCTGCGCCGTTTTTACCGTGACAGTTTCGTTTGCCACCCTCTTCTCCGGGTGTGGCGGCAAATTTATGCTTATGACGATAGTCAGATAGGTTATTCATCCCCTTATCCACTTCAAAAATGACGTCTCCGCCCTTTCCTCCGTCACCACCGTCCGGTCCTCCGGCAGGAACATATTTCTCACGACGGAATGAAATGTGTCCGTTTCCGCCTTTTCCGGATTTTATAATAATTTTTGCACGATCTGCAAACATAACATTCACCTTTAAGAAAAATAAGACCCGGCTCAAACAAGAGTCGGGTCAAAGTAACATATTAGTTCTCTACTGGATAGACAGAAGCCTGTTTCTTATCTCTTCCTTTTCTTTCAAAACGAAGAATTCCGCTTTCCTTTGCAAACAAAGTATCATCTCCGCCCTTACCAACATTTACACCTGGATGGATTTTAGTTCCACGCTGTTTGTAAATGATGCTTCCAGCAGTAATAAACTGACCATCTGCTCTTTTTGCGCCTAAACGCTTAGACTCAGAATCTCTACCGTTCTTGGTAGAACCCATTCCCTTCTTATGAGCAAATAACTGAAGGTTCATCTGTAACATGTCTTTACACCTCCTTAACCGATAAAGTAAGGTACGTCTCGCCGTACTCTTTAATAATCTCTTTTAAACCCAACAACAGAGAATTCATAAGCAAATCTCCTTCTTTGGATAAACCCTTTGGAAAATCACATTCCAAATCTCCATCGGAAGCATTCTTTGCAATAACACTGTCGTCAGTCAAATTTTCTATGGAATTTAAAGTATTAATCATAAGCACACTGACCGCAGCACAAACAATGTCCTGTCCGTGATCCGCATAGCCCGCATGTCCTATGCTTTTTAATCCCATATAAGTATTTTCTTTTTTAAATACTGTGACTTTAATCATAATGATTAAGCATTGATCTTTTCAATCTTTACCTGAGTGAAAGACTGTCTATGACCGTTTTTCTTATGATAACCAGTCTTTGGTTTATACTTATAAACGATAACCTTTTTCGCTCTACCTTCACGAAGAACTGAAGCTTCTACAGTAGCACCGGAAACAGTTGGATCTCCAACTTTAAGTCCCTTATCGCTTACAGCTAATACCTGATCAAAGGTAACTTTCTCACCAGCTTCTACTCCAAGCTTTTCAATGGTAATGATATCGCCTTCAGATACTTTGTACTGCTTACCACCTGTTGCAATAATTGCGTACATATTGGCACCTCCTATTATCATTACTCGCCAGCTTTGGTGTCTTTCGAACTTAAAAAACCTCGCTGTGCGGCATACTGTGATATGATACCATCCTATTTCTTTAATGTCAACACTTCTTTTAAAGAAGGATAGCGTTTTTCTCTCGTAATCTCCACAAGTCCTAACTTTGTGTAATCCAAAACCGTTACTTTACACGGATCGAACTTTGTTTCTTCACGCAAAACAGACAATAATTGGGCTTTATTCTCATCCGATTTCATATTAATAAAATCTACGATAATAATACCGGAAATATTACGTAAGCGGATCTGTAAAGCCAATTCTTTGGCCGCTTCCACGTTGATTTGAAAAGCGTTGGTTTCTTTTTTTGAATTCTGTTTTGAAGAATTTACATCAACAACCGTCATACTCTCCGTCTGCTCAATAATCAAATTGGCACCGGAGTTTAACCAAGCGGTGGGCTTTAAGGCATTTTCCAAAACTGTATGAATTCCGTATAGTTTTGCCAAAGGATAGGATTTATCTTCGTAATACTTTAAATTTGATTTAAAGGGAGCATACATATCCTTTTCCATAATGGAAAGCAAGGAATCATAAATATTTTTATCGTCAGTTTCAATTTCACATATAGAAGGATCCAATCTTCTTAAAAACTCTTCTAAAATGTCTTTCCCCTTTTTCACACACTCAAAAACCATTCTGTTTTTCCCATAGGTCATTAAGTGTTGGTATTCTTCATATAACTCCTTTGCTTCTAAAATCAATTCTTCATCCGTTCTTTTTACTGCATTGGTGCGAACCACAAAACCAAACTCGGACAAATCGTTAAACTTTTCACACAGAATTTCCTTAAAATGCGCTTTTTCGGCTTTTTTTAATTTCTGAGATACGGAGACATTGGAAGAGCCTGTCACAAGAATCATATGATCCCCATGAAAAGATAAATTGGAATCCAAAACCATTTCTTTGGTTTTTATGGGTTGCTTCTTTATCTGAACAAATATCTCATCCTCTGCCTGTAAGCAGTCTTTTTTCCCGATCTTTCTCACGTAGAAGAACGTTTGGTTATCCGTTAAGGGTAAATATCCGCTAACGGTTGATGAAATTCGGACAAAGGCACCTTGATTCGGAAGAATCTTTGATACCTTACCAACATAAATAGCTTCGTTTGGATATAAATTATCTTGGTACAAATCTTTTTCAACCATGATATCCAAAGGATGATTGGATGCATCAAAATAGACACCGCAAAAAATTTTCCCGGTTTCATACTCCATATTCGTCAGAATAAATTTATGCATCTTATAGGTTTTCATAAAGCCTCTCCCAATGATTTTAAATTTGGATATTCATCCAAATACAAATCCCTGCGATGAATCGCAAAAATATTCTCTTTATCCATTAACTGTTCAAAACAAGTTGTTAAAACCAATTCCGGTTTAATATTATCATTACTTCCGCAGGATACTTTTAAGAAAAACACGGGATCATTATTTTCGCAGCAAAATTCAGGGTTTTTGATATCAAGGACCAAATCATTTAAAAACGAAGCCGATGCAAAGGTATCGCCTTTAAAATCATATACAAAAGGCTTTAAATCAATCTCCCGTTCACCCTTTTTCGTCTTTTTTACAACTCTGATGGCATCCTGCGCCATAAAATCATCCACCGTTTTCTTTACGTCTGTCTCATTTAAAAGGGATGATTCTTTTTTTAAATAAACAATATAATCCGCTGCGGTAACGGCGGCCATAGCTTTTTTTTCATTTTGAACAAGTTCCCTGGCAGACGAAACTTCGCAACCCTCCACCATTTGGCTGTTAATATCAGACACCAAAGCATTTAAATCCACATCTTTATCGGTTTCGATATCCAAGTATTCTCCTTCCGATGTGATTCCTACACCTAAAGGAGCCGCAAAGGACATAACGGGATGAGGATTAAATCCTTCCGAATACTTCATAGGAACATTGGCTCGGCGAAATGCTTTTTGAAAATAGCGTAACATATCCAAGTGACCAATATATTTCATTGTTCCGTATTTAAAAAACTTAAGTCTTACTCTCATAAAACTCCTAACGTATACAAATACCGCAGTTATATGTCATGCAACCGCATGCATTACAAGCATCCCTGCAATTCTTCGTGATTCTTTCCTCTTTCGTGGCGCGAAGCCATTCTCGTTTAAAGAATTCCTTCGTAACACCAACATCAATAAAATCCCAAGGAAAGATCTCATCGATATCACGTTCACGCATGGTGTAGAAGTCCATATCAACACCACAGGCATCAAAGGCTTCTATCCATTTTTCCATGGAAAAGAATTCTCCCCAAGCATCGAAAAATTGTCCATGTTCGTAAGCATACAAAATAACATCCGCCACACGACGATCGCCTCTTGCAAAGACTCCTTCCAAAACCGTAACATCCGCATGATGCCATTGATATCGTAAACTTTTATGATTTAATTGTTCTTTCATGGTGTCGTTTACTACTTTGGCGCGATGCAAATACTCGTCCGGCGTATACATTCTTGCCCATTGAAACGGCGTAAAGGGTTTCGGCACAAAGAATGACGTAGACATTGTAATCTGGCATTTTCCGATTCGATTCTCCTTCGGCACTGTTTCATAATACAAAGCCGCTATTTCATTTCCAAGAATCGGAATCGCCTTCATATCTTCTTCCGTTTCTCCCGGAAGGCCAAGCATAAAATAAAGCTTAACCTTGTTCCATCCGCCCAAAAACGCTTCCTTGGCACCGCCCATAATATCATCTACGGTAAGGCCTTTATTAATGACATTTCGCATTCTCTGGGATCCGGCTTCCGGTGCAAATGTAACGGAGCTTTTCTTAATATCCTGAACTTTTGACATAACATCCAAAGAAAAAGCATCGATACGAAGAGACGGCAAAGAAATATTAACCTTTTCTTTATTACAAGCCTCAATCAAAAAATCAATGAGTTCGGGAAGTTCCGTATAATCACTGGAACTTAAAGAGGAAAGGGAAATCTCATCATGCCCGGTAGATGCCAAAATCTTTTCGGCATAACCCTTTAACACTTTTAAACTCCGTTCCCTGTTCGGACGATAAATCATGCCGGCCTGACAAAAACGACATCCTCGAATGCATCCCCGTTGAATTTCCAAAACCGCTCGATCCTGGATTGCCTGCACAAAAGGGACAAGGGGCGCGGTAGGATAAGGGGAGACATCCATATCCGTAACAACCTGTCGAAGGACGGTTTTCGGAACATCCTCATAAATCGGCATAAACGATTCAATGGTTTTGTCTTCTTTATAAGTCACTTCATACAAGGAAGGAACATATAAGCCGGGAATCTTTGAAGCCTTTCTTAAAAAGCTTTCTCTGTCATAATCCGGTTTATTTCTTTCGGAAATATATAAATCAAAAAGAGCATCGTAGCTGGTTTCCCCTTCACCGATGTATAAAATATCAAAAAACGGTGCAATTGGTTCCGGATTGTAAACACAGGGTCCACCACCGATAATAATGGGGTCTTTTTTTGTACGTTCCTTAGAAACAAGAGGAATCTGAGCCAAATCCAGCACTTGCAATATGTTGGTATAACACATTTCATACTGTAATGTGATACCGATCATGTCAAACTCTTTGATGGGTTCTTGGGTCTCCAAGGAAAATAACGGAAGGTTTCTTTCCTTCATAATCTTATGCAAATCCGGCCAAGGAGAATATACACGTTCACAGTATACATCCTCTCTTCGATTCATCATTTCATATAGAATCTGAATACCCAAGTGACTCATGCCGACTTCATAAACATCGGGAAAACACATGCAAAAACGCAGAGAAACAGCGTTAGGATCCTTCATAACGCTGTTAACCTCATTTCCGATATAGCGAGCGGACTTTTCCACGCTCATTAATATTTCATCACTAAGAAATAGTTTTCTCATAAATTACCTTTATCTTTGTGCCAATTCGCGAACGATATCCTCCCAAGTAACATCCTTTTCAGCCATCAGCACCATCAAATGATAAATGAAATCCGAGATTTCATAAATCACTTCTTCGTTATTCTCATTCTTAGCGGCAATCACAATTTCCGTCGATTCTTCACCGACTTTTTTCAAAATCTTATCCAAGCCTTTATCGAACAAGTAATTCGTATAACTGCCTTCCTTCGGATGTTCTCTGCGATCTAAAATAACATTGTAAACATCCTCGAAGACTTTCAGCGGATTTCGTTCCACGTATTCTTTTTTAATAATTTCATTAAAGAAGCAATTCGGTGCTCCCGTATGACAAGCGATTCCTCCAATTTGAGAAACCTTTGCCAACAAAGTGTCATAATCGCAATCCGCAGTCAAAGACTTCACGTATTGGGTATGTCCGCTGGTTTCGCCTTTAATCCAAAGTTCACGACGGGATCTGGAATAATAAGTCATCTTTCCGATACGAATGGTGGTATTAAAGCTCTCCTCATTCATATAAGCAAGCATTAAAACTTCACCGGTTCGATAATCCTGAACAATACAAGGAACAAGGCCGTCGGAATTCACCTTTAAATCGGACCATTTCAGTTTCGGAGCAAAATTATCCATTAAAATATCACGCTCGGATAAAGCGGACTTTAAACTCATAATATCCGTGGAGGTATCATTGATAAAATCACCATAGATACCACGAATCTTATCGGAGGATAAAATACGTTCGATTTCATCCAAGTCATAATCTTTCTGATATAAAATATAAGGGACATCCGTCAAATCTTCCAAGCCTTTGACAAGATCCTTATTCATTACCAAAAGTTCATGAACATAGGAAGATAATGTTTCGGAATTCTTAAAAATAAAATCCAAGGTGTCGATGGAAACCAGCATCTTTTCTTTTCCGAAACGTTCCGCAGCCTCCACCAAAAGCTTGGCTGTTTCCGGTTTGGCACCGTTTAAAACAACCTCCACGCATCCGGCATATAAGAATTTCTTTACGTCTTCCAAACGTTTGATATTACCGCCACCGCAAATCTTTACATCGATGGAGCGGTTAATTTCGCGGATTGCAAGAATATTTTTTTCATGTTCTTCGTCATCATTTGACAAATCAACGCAAAAAATCTTATCAATACCGGTATCGTTATACATTTTTGCAAGTTCTAAGATATCTCTTCCCTCACCGGTATCGGATTTACTTAAAACTGCTCTTCCGTCTTTAATATAAATCGTAGCAACGATATTTTTATGTTCCATGTAAAAACTCTCCTAGTTTAGCAAAGTGTTTCCTTTGTTGATAAAATGGATGTAATCCTTTCATCTTTTGAAGAAGCTTCATCCAAAGCCTTTGAAAATCCCTTAAACATCGCTTCAATCATGTGATGCGCATTTGATCCATCCAAAACTTTTATATGAAGATTCATGCCTGCGGAATAAGAAATGGCATAAAAGAATTCCTTTACCATCTCCGTGTCAAAATATCCCACGCGTTCCACATCAAATGAGGCATCAAAGTTTAAATAAGGTCTTCCGGATAAATCAATGGCACATAAAACAAGGGTTTCATCCATAGGAAGCAAAAAACTTCCGTATCGTTTTATCCCCATTTTATCGGAAAGACATTTTTTTATACAACTTCCCAAAACGATGCCGCAGTCTTCAATGGTATGATGGGAGTCCACATTTAAATCACCTTTGCAGGTAAGCTTTAAATCAAAAAAACCATGCTTCGCAAAGGAGGTAAGCATATGATCCAAAAAACCGATGCCGGTATCTACGGATGCTTCCCCGGTACCGTCTAGGTTTAATTCGCAAAATATGTCGGTTTCTTTTGTTTTACGACTCACAGTCGCTACTCTTTTTTCAGCCATAAAAACCTCTCTCCGATAGGACTAATTTTCATCCTCAAATCTAACTTTAATGGAATTTGCATGAGCCGTCAACTGCTCGCAGCATGCAAATTCTTCAATCTCTTTATGTACCTCTTTCAAGGCTTCTTTCGAATAAGAAATGATAGAAGATTTTTTTATAAAATCGTCTACACAAAGAGCAGAGAAAAAACGTGCGGTTCCGTTTGTGGGAAGAACGTGATTCGGTCCCGCAAAATAATCTCCCAAAGGTTCAGAAGAATATTCTCCGAGGAATATCGCTCCGGCGTTCTTAATCTTGGTCATGATTTCAAACGGATTTTTCGTAACGATTTCCAAATGTTCGGATGCGATTGCATTAGCAGCATCAATGGCAGCATCCATATCATCCGCAACTAAAATATATCCGTAGTTATCCAGTGATTTTTCTATAATCTCTCGGCGGGACAATACTTTCAAATATCCATCAATTTCATCGGACACCTTATTTGCCACTTCTTTTGATGTGGTAATCAAAATTGCAGAGGCCAATTCGTCATGTTCCGCCTGAGACAAAAGATCTGCGGCCACAAAATGAGGATTGGCGGTTTTGTCACATAATACCAATATTTCGGAAGGACCTGCAATGGAATCAATGCTAACATATCCAAACACCGCTTTTTTCGCAAGCGCAACATAAATATTTCCAGGTCCAACGATTTTATCCACTTTTTTAACGGATTGCGTACCGAAAGCCATGGCGGCTATAGCCTGAGCACCGCCGACCTTATAAATGATGTCGGCTCCCGCTTCTTTTGCCGCCACTAATGTAGATGCACAAACCTTTCCGGAAGCATCGCAGGGCGTACACATATAAATATTTGAAACCCCGGCCACCTTTGCCGGTACAATATTCATTAAAACAGA
>CAJOGB010000025.1 GCA_905233835.1 uncultured Lachnospiraceae bacterium | reverse complement strand
ATTGTTTCTACCTTCCGTGGTGCATGGATCAAAGAGATGCAGATGGTGGATACAAAGGTCAGCGCAGGTAAGTTTGTAAATTCTTCCTTTACCGGTTCTTCATCCAACCGTGCAAACCCGTTTATTATGGTTTCCTGTGAAGGAGCAAACGAATACCAGGGTGACGTTTACGGATTCAACTTAATCTATTCCGGAAATCACTACGAAGCAGTGGAAGTAAATGCCTACGATAAAACTCGTGTGGTAACGGGAATTAATCCGACACAGTTTAACTTCAACTTAAAGCCGGGGGATGAATTCGAAGCTCCGGAAGCTGTTATGACATTCTCCCGTGAGGGTCATAATGGTATGAGCCAGAATATGCATGCTTTTGTAAATGACCATATTGTACGAGGTGAATGGTCAAAAAAAGCTAGACCGGTCCTCTTAAACAGCTGGGAAGCAAACTACTTTGATATCAACGAATCAAAGCTTGTGGCACTGGCAAAGAAGGGGAAGGAAGTGGGTGTTGAACTCTTCGTTATGGATGACGGATGGTTCGGAGATCGCCATGACGATAAACGCGCACTTGGGGACTGGTTTGTAAATACAAAAAAACTTCCTCGCGGTGTAAAAGGTTTGGCTGAAAAGATTAATAAGGTCGGCCTTGACTTTGGTATCTGGATTGAGCCGGAAATGGTAAACGTGGATTCGGATTTGTATCGTGCACATCCAAATTGGGCTATTGAAATTCCGGGAAAGAATCATTCCGAAGGACGTAACCAGAGAATCCTTGATTTTGCGAATCCGGATGTGGTGGATTATATGATTAAGGCTATGAGCGATGTGATTTCTTCCGGAAATATCGCTTATGTCAAATGGGATATGAACCGCATCTTTTCCGATGTGTATTCGCAGTACTTGCCGGCGGATTGCCAGGGAGAAGTGTTCCATCGCTACATCATGGGATTCTATCGTTTGGCAAAGGCTTTAACAGAAAGCTTTCCGAAGGTGCTCTTCGAGGGATGCGCTTCCGGTGGAAATCGCTTTGATTTAGGTGCCCTTTGTTATTTTCCGCAGATTTGGGCTTCCGATGATACGGATGCAGTGGCACGACTTACCATTCAAAACGGATACTCCTACGGTTATCCTATGAGCTGCGTATCCGCTCACGTTTCCAACGTGCCGAATCACCAGACCCTTCGCAAGGTTGATATTGAACATCGCTTTGCGGTTGCCTGCTTTGGCGTTTTGGGATACGAGTGCAACCTTTCTGATATGAAAAAGGAAGATTTATCTGCAATCAAGGAACAGATTGAAACTTATAAGAAGTTCCGCGAGTGTATGCAGTACGGCGATTTCTATCGTTCCAAGTTTGGAAATGTGATTGAGTGGACGGTTGTATCCAAGGATAAGAAACAGGCAGTGGGTATGGTTTTCCAAAAAGAAGTTCGCCCGAATGCACCGTTTATGGACTACCATGCAAAGGGCTTGGATCCTTTAAAGAAGTATCATTTCTACAGTAAGGAGTCCAAGGTGTCCATTAAGATGTTCGGTGATTTGGTAAACGGCGTAACTCCGATTCACATTAAACAGGATGGATTCTTACACGGTCTGATTGATCGATTTGTCACACCAAAGGGTGATAAAGAAGACTACATCGCATATGGAGATGCACTTATGTATGCGGGTGTAGGATTAAAACCGGCCTTTTCTTCCACCGGATTTGATATGGAAGGAAGTGTGCGTATCATGCATGATAACAACGCGAGATTATATTTCATGGAAGAAGTGCAGTAATACAAAAAGAGGTGACTTGAAATGAACGAATGTGCAAAAACACGAATTGTGGACGCTACCACAGTCAAAAAAATTACATTTACAGCGCTTATGACAGCAGTAATGTGTATCTTAAGCCCGCTGTCTATTCCGATTGGCCCTGTGCCGATCACTTTATCCGTGGCATGCGTATTTTTATGCGTATACGCACTTGGCGCAAAGCGAGGAAGCCTTGCCTGCGGAATTTATATTTTGCTTGGACTTGTTGGACTTCCGGTATTTAGCGGATTTGCGGGAGGTCCTGCAAAACTCTTCGGACCTACCGGCGGATATATCGTAGGATATATCTTTATGGCGCTGCTTTCCGGATGGTTTATCGATCGCTTCCCTATGAAGAAGTTTTATCTTCAGGTAGTGGGAATGCTTTTGGGACTTGCAGTTTTATATGTATTTGGAACAGCTTGGTTTGTATTCCAGATGAAGGTAACCTTTGCAGAGGCACTTTCTATGTGCGTCATTCCCTTTATCGCATTTGACTGCATGAAAATCGCATTGGCATTTTTGCTTGGAAATACCATTCGAAAAGCATTAACAGTGGCGAATTTGATGAGTTATTATAACTAAAAATTGAATTCAAATTTTGTGAAAATTGCACAAAGAAATCTTAATTTTAAGACCACAGCACAAGATGTTGTGGTCTTTTTCTATTATTACCACTATATAATCGAATGGGAGGACGTGGGAAAGTCCTCCACTTCTCACAACCCACGTATTTTCGCGATATGTGGGTTGATTTTTTACCCTGATTTCTATAAAATGTGTTTATCAGAGGTGGAAAGTGGATGAAAGTGGAACAAAATGGAGAGGAGGTGTCCCTTATGTTCATGGGTGAATATCGCCATAATATTGACGAAAAGGGGCGCTTAATCGTACCTGCGAAGTTCCGTGAATCCCTTGGAAAAGAGTTTGTTGTAACCAAGGGTATCGACAAGTGTTTATTTGTTTACCCGCTGTCTGAATGGATGACGATTGAAGAAAAGTTTCGCCAGGCCAACACCACCAATGCATCTGCAAGAAAATTCGCCAGATTCTTCTTTGCGGGAGCATGTAACGTGGAAATGGATAAGCAGGGAAGAATCCTTCTTCCGCCACAGCTTCGTGAGTTTGCGAACCTTTCAAAGGATATCGTTACCGTTGGTGTTTTAAATCGTGTGGAGATTTGGGACAAGAGTACTTGGGACGGCACGAATACCTTTGATGATATGGATGAAGTAGCAGAGCAGATGGCAGAGTTGGGAATCGGAATTTAAGATGGAATTTTCTCATTATTCGGTAATGCTGGGCGAGTGTATGGATGCCCTGGATATAAAAGAAGACGGAATCTATGTGGACGGCACCCTAGGAGGTGCGGGACATTCCTTAGAGATTTGTAAACGTCTTACAACAGGCCGGTTGATCGGATTCGATCAGGACAGTGACGCTATCGCGGCGGCGACCGAGAGGTTAAAGGATAACGGTCAATTTGAAAAAGTAACCATTGTTCATAGTAACTACGAAAATATGAAGTCCGAGTTGGAAAAGCTGGGCGTAGAGAAGGTGGATGGTATCCTACTTGATTTGGGGGTTTCCTCATTTCAACTTGACACCTTGGAGCGTGGCTTTTCTTACATGAAGGACGACGCCGATTTGGATATGCGTATGGATAGACGAAATCCAAATACGGCGGCTACGATTTTAAACGAGTACTCGGAAGAGGAACTTACAAGAATCCTAAAAGAGTACGGCGAAGAGAAATTTGCAAGAAACATTGCAAAGAATATCGTAAAACAAAGAGAGACAAAGCCCTTTGAAAAGGTGGGAGAGCTGAATGCGGTGGTGGATGCATCCATTCCCATGAAAGCAAAGAAGACCGGCGGACATCCGTCAAAGAGAACCTTCCAGGCACTGCGTATCGAATTAAATCGAGAACTCTTTGTACTGGAAGAAACGCTTGATACCATGATTGATCTTTTAAACGAAGACGGAAGACTTGCTATCATTACTTTCCACAGTTTGGAAGATCGTATTGTAAAGAATAATTTTAAAAGAAATGAAGACCCCTGCACGTGCCCAAAGGATTTCCCGGTATGTGTATGCGGAAAGAAATCGAAAGGTAAAGTGCTTACAAGAAAGCCGATTTTACCGACGGAGAAGGAGTTAGGGGAAAACTCCAGATCCAAAAGTGCAAAGCTTCGCGTTTTTGTGAAGAAAAGCGAAGGCTAGGGACGAGTAGCAAGGACGCTGATATGCTCCCGTTAAGAGGTGTGTGTAAATTATGAGGGAATTAAATAATTATACGTTTTACAATTCAACGACGGATTATATTGACGGAAATACCGTTTATGTAGGGGATATTGCACCCGAGATCTATACTGATTTCGAAACCGAGAGAAGACGTCGCGAAGAGGATAAGAAACGCCGTAAAAAAGCGAAGGCTCGCAGAAACGCTAAGGCGCTTCGCCAGAGCCGTTATGCGGCATTTCGTTTGGTAGTGGCTGCAGGACTTTTTTGTGCTTTCTTTGTGGGATACGTGAATCTTCAGACATCCATTCGCGCACACATGAAAAATATTGCAACCTTAAAGACAGAGATTTCCGACATGAAGGCTTCCAACAGCGCTGCAGAGAGCAGAATCAATACCGCTGTGGACATTAATGAGATTAAAAATACGGCCTTAACCGAATACGGAATGGTCTATGCAAGTGAGGGTCAAATAGTGTATTATGATATTTGTGATGAAGATTATATGAGCAAGTATCAGGACTGATGACCGTGGTTAGGAAAAGAAAAAAGACCCAAAAATCGAATGACAGATTATCCAAAAGAATGCAAAGAAGACTGACGATTGTTTTCGGTCTTATCTGCGTTCTTTTTGTTGTACTTATCGGACGCCTTATGTACATCGAACATACGGAAGGCGAACGCTATAAAAGAATCGTATTATCTCAGCTTCAATACGACAGTACCACCATCCCTTATAAAAGAGGAGATATCATTGACTCCAAGGGAACGGTGCTGGCTACTTCCGTAGATGTCTACAATGTTATCTTAGACGCAAAGGTATTAAACGAAAACAAAGAAGACGTTATTGATACCACCATATCTGCAGTGACAAAATGCTTCCCGGATATTACAGCGGAACAGATAAAAACCGCATTAAAGGAAAAAGCAACCAGCCAGTACATCGTTTTGGCTAAGAAGGTTTCATATGAGCAGATGGCTTCTTATTCCGATTATAAAAAAGATACGGCAGGCATCTGGTTTGAAAAGGAATACGACAGAGTCTATACTTATCCCACCATTGCTTCCCAACTTATCGGATTTGTGTCTGCGGGAAATAACGGTGTCAGCGGACTGGAGAATCAGTACAACGATACCTTAAACGGTATTAACGGTCGTTCCTACGGATATTTAAACTCTGATAACGATTTGGAAAAAACCGTCATCGAACCGGAAAACGGAAAGAACATTATCACCACCATTGATATGAATATTCAAAGTATCGTGGAGTATGAGATGAAGGCATTTAACGATGCTTTTGCAGACGAGGAACATGACGGTAGTTTAAATACCGCGGTTCTTGTAATGAATCCGCAAAACGGGGAAGTCTATGCGATGGCCACGTATCCCACCTTTGATGTAACAAATCCAAGGGATTTAAGTTCCCGTTATACGGAAGAGGAACTGTCGGTCATGGATGAGCAGCAGAAGATGGATATCTTAAACGGTCTGTGGCAGAATTTCCCGATTTCCCATACCTATGAGCCCGGTTCTACCTTTAAACCTTTTACGGTAGCCATGGGCTTGGAATCCGGAGCCTTAACCGGAGATGAAACCTATTACTGCGACGGAGGGGAGCATATCTCAAACTTTTTTGTACGATGCGTAAACCGAAACGGTCATGGAATGGAAACCGTTGCCGGTGCCTTAATGGATTCCTGCAACGATGCCCTGATGCAGATGTCTTACGTGATAGGGGCTGCTAATTTTGCATATTATCAGAACCTCTACGGATTTGGTCAAAAGACAAACATTGACCTTCCCGGTGAGGCTAGAACAAATTCTTTGATATATTCTGAGTCGGATTTGGAAAAGACCATCAATATCGCCACCAACTCCTTCGGACAGAACTTTAATACCACCATGATTCAGTTGGGCAGTGGCTTTTGCTCTCTGGTAAACGGCGGAAAACTCTACCAGCCCCATGTGGTAAAACGTATTGAAGATGAATCCGGAAATGTAATCAGTGAGATTACACCGGTGGTGGAAAAGGAGACGGTAAGTAAGGAAGTATCCAATCAGTTAAAAGGATATCTTCGTCAGGTGGTATCCGAGGGAACCGGTAAAACCGCCGGAGTTTACGGATACGATATCGGAGGAAAAACAGGTACGGCACAGAAACTTCCTCGAGGAACCGGAAATTATTTGGTTTCATTTATCGGGTATGTGCCCCAGGATAACCCGCAGCTTTTGATTTATTGCGTTGTGGATACGCCGAACACCATGGATCAGGCTCATTCTTCTTATGCACAGGAAATTGTTCATAATGTATTGGTGCAGATTTTACCGTACTTAAATATACCGACGATTGAGGAACCGGAGGGCTCAAAAACAGTCTCCGGAATTATTCCTTATCAGTAAAGAAAGGAAGTGTATGGAATGACACAGACATATCTTATGATGGTAGGGCTTTCTGCAGGCTTGTCGTTTTTTATCGTAGTATTATTTATGCCTTATCTGATCAAAAAATTAAAGGAATTAAAGGCATCCCAGACGGAACGGAAGTGTTTGGAATCTCATCAGGCAAAGGTGGGAACACCTACCATGGGCGGACTTTTGATTTTACTTGGATTTTTGGTATCCGGAATTTTTATCGCTGTTTGTTATCCGGGAGAACCTGCGGCAGTGCTTCTTCTTACAGTGGGATTCGGAATCATCGGATTTTTGGATGACTTTTTAAAGGTGGTTCTTCGCAGAAGTGACGGACTGATCGCTTGGCAAAAGTTTTTATTACAGATCGTAGTAACCGGTGGTTTCGCCTATTATTTGACACAGGTTCTTTGTATATCTTTGGCCATGCGTGTTCCGTTTTTGGCGGATACCTATCTGGACTTCGGATGGTTTAATTATGTGATTTTATTCTTTGCGGTCATCGGTACCGTAAACGGAACCAACTTTACGGACGGATTGGACGGTTTGGCCACCTCCGTCACCATGATAGTTTGTGTGTTCTTTTGGATCGTATGTGCAAAAGAATCGGAATCTTTGACGCTTATTTGTATCGCCATGTTTAGCGCGCTTCTTGGTTTTTTACTTTACAATCATTACCCGGCTAAGATTTTTATGGGTGATACCGGTTCCTTGGCTCTTGGAGGATTCGTGGCGGGAATCGCCTATGTACTTCAGATGCCGCTGTTTATTATTTTAGTGGGATTGATTTATCTCGTGGAGGTAATTTCCGTTATTTTACAGGTGGGATATTTTAAATTGACCCACGGAAAACGAATCTTTCGTATGGCACCCATCCACCATCATTTTGAACTTGGCGGTTGGTCCGAAAAGAAAGTGGTAGTTGTATTTGATTTGGGAACACTTGTGATGTGTATCATCGCATTATTGGGAGCATTTTAATGGAAACATATTTGGTAGTGGGTACCGGAAAAAGCGGTATCGCAGCAGCGGAACTTTTAACAAAAAAGAAGGAAAAGTTTTATATTTATGACGGAAACACCTCTCTTGATGGGGATGGCTTTTTTGCGGAGCATAAGGAGATTGAAAAGACCTCACTTTTCTTAGGAGAAGTTCCGGAGGAAATAAAAAAAGAAGTAACCGTAGCGGTTTTAAGCCCAGGAGTTCCTACGGACTCTGATTTTGTAAAGGATTTGGTATCATATGATATCAAACTATCCGGAGAAATCGAACTGGCATATGCCCTTGGAAAAGGTCGTGTGGTTGCCATCACCGGAACCAACGGAAAGACTACCACCACAGCCCTTACCGGTTGCTTGATGGAAGAATATTTTAAGGATGTTCGCGTGGTGGGTAATATTGGAATTCCATATACCGGTCGTGTGGCGGATGCTACGGATGACAGCGTGTTTGTGGCGGAAATCTCAAGCTTCCAGTTGGAGACCGCAGATACCTTTTATCCGAAGGTTAGCGCGATTTTAAATATCACGCCGGATCACTTGGACAGACATCACACCATGGAAAACTATATCGCAGCCAAAGAATCTATCACAAAGAATCAAAAGGCGGAAGATGTTTGCGTATTAAACTATGAAGATGAAGTGCTTCGTGAATTTGGAAAGACCTTATCTTTAAAAGTTTTGTATTTTTCCAGTGCTCGGAAACTTCCGGAGGGCACTAAGGGATATTATTATGAAAACGGTGCCATTTATAAGATGCCGGCGGACAAAGTCATTGACGTATCCGAATTAAATATTTTAGGCCTTCATAATTTTGAAAATGCCATGGCGGCAGTGGCGATGGCGGAAGCCTTCGGTGTGCCGAGAGAAAATGTGGTGGCGGGTCTTCGTAAATTTACGGCGGTGGAACACCGTATCGAATATGTATGTGAAAAACGAGGCGTTCGTTTCTACAATGATTCAAAGGGAACGAATCCGGATGCTGCCATTAAGGGAATTCAAGCCATGGACAGACCTACCTGGTTGATTGGTGGCGGCTATGATAAAAACTCCACCTACGATGAGTGGATTGAGGCCTTTGACGGAAAAGTAAAACGTTTGATTTTGATCGGTCAGACAAGAGAAAAAATTGCCGAGTGCGCAAAAGCCCACGGATTTATGAATGTGGAATTTGCGGAAAGCTTGGAAGAAGCAATGGATATTTGCTATAAAAATGCTGCAAGCGGAGATGCGATTTTACTTTCTCCGGCATGCGCAAGCTGGGGTATGTTTAAAAACTACGAACAGCGCGGCGAGATGTTTAAAGAACACGCAAGAAACTATGAGGAGTAAAGTCTTTTATGGCGAAGGATAAACACTTTAAAATTCAATATTTTGACTTCGGCCTTTTTATTTGCGTGGTAATGCTGGTGGCTTTCGGTTTGGTTATGATTTATTCCGCCAGTGCTTATAATGCCACCCTTCGTTTCGGAGACGGCCTTTTATATGTGCGAAAACAGTTGATTTCCGCTATCATCGGATTTATGGGAATGGTGTTTTTTACGGTCTTTGACTATCGAAAGTGGCGACATTTTGCACTGCCGTTTTATGTCCTTTCCGTGATTCTATGTGTGTTGGTTATTTTTACCGGTAAATCGGAAAACGGTTCTGCCAGATGGTTTTCTGTCGGCGGTATGTCCGTGCAACCTTCGGAGTTTGCAAAGGTGGCCGTGATTTTCTTTTTGGCGGTTTTGATTTCCAAATCCGAGGGAGCACTAAAGGGCAGTGAGAATGTGTTAAAGGTGTTTGGAATGGTGCTGCCGGTAGTAGCGGTGGTTGCCTATGCAAACCTTTCTACGGCCATTATTATTCTGGGTATCACCTATGTTATGCTTTTTGTGGGAAGCCGGGAAACCAGAGTGTTTTTAACCTTTATTTTAATCGCGGTCATCGGAATGCTGGGAATCTTGGCTTTCGGTGCCGGTTATCGTATGACACGAATTCAGGCGTGGCTTCATCCGGAGAATTATTCCAACACGGACCAGGCGGTTTACCAGACAGTGCAGGCACTCTATGCCATCGGTTCCGGTGGACTTTTCGGAAAAGGTTTGGGAGAAAGTTTTCAAAAAAACTTTGTTCCCGAGGCAAAAAACGATATGATTTTTTCCATTATCTGCGAGGAGTTGGGACTTTTTGGCGCGATTTGCGTTATTGTTTTATATTTGATTTTAATTTGGCGACTTATGGTGGTGGCCATTAACGCAAAGGATAAATTGGGTAGTTTTATTTGCGTTGGGGTTATGACCCATGTGGCGCTACAGGTGATTTTTAATCTGGCGGTAGTTACAAATACCATGCCAAATACGGGAGTTACCCTTCCCTTTATCAGCTACGGAGGAACAGCGGTTATCGTATTGCTTTCCGAAATCGGGCTGGCCCTTGGGGTTTCAAAATACATTGAACCGGTGTAAGATATGTCGAAAAGAAAGAAAAATGTACAAAAGAAAGTAAGAAAACGCTCGTTAAAACGTTTCTTTTCCGTGTTTTTCGGAGTGCTGATGGCGCTGGCGATTATAGGGGTTGCCGGTTATATGATTATCAGTATCTTTTTTGTGGTAAAAAATGTAAACTTCGAAGGTTCTACGATTTATACGGATGAGCAGCTTTCCGAGATGATTTTTACGGATGAGCATTCAAAAAACAGTGTGTATTGTTGGGCGAAAAATAAGATTTCTCCCGTAGAGGATATTCCTTTTGTGGAATCCGTGACCATCGATCTTGTAAAGCCGGACACCTTGAAGGTATCCGTGAAAGAAAAGGAACGTACCTGTCGTATGGCGGATGTGACGGGCATGCAGGTTTATTTCAACTCGGATAATGTGGTTACGGAAATAAGCGATGTGGTGTTTGATTACGT
>CAJOGB010000024.1 GCA_905233835.1 uncultured Lachnospiraceae bacterium | reverse complement strand
TCTTCATCGTCTACGAGAAGCACAGAATAAGTACGCATAAGTCTTCCTTACTAATAACCCAGCGGGCCATATTTTACGGACATTCGTCTCCAAAGGATGGCAAAAATCACAAATACTACCACCACTTCCGCAAATGCCATTATAACGTTAAAAAATAACAACACACACATACCGATGGCTCCCGCCGCCAAAAACAGCAAAAGCAGGCCTCCTACTTTTGCGTAGCGGGCCTCATCCTGTAAAGGTCTGTTATCTCCTCTTGTTTTTAAATACATAGGGCGTCTTTTCGTCAATAACATGTGAAGCCCTGCCACAAAGCTCATAGCAAATGCAATCAGCGGGATCCATGTCAATTCCAAAATCACTTCGATGGGTAACATAAGAACTGTCCTTTCTTCCTTGTTTACTCCTAGTAATTATACAAAAAACCAGCGGTCAGGACTACCCCTGACCGCCAGATTCTAATAGGTTCTTCCGTGTGTATATCCCCGGAAAAATTATTTACGGGCAACGTATTTACGGATGTCGAGAGAGATTGCAATAAAGATAATTACACCGATTGCAATCCACTGAGCATTTGCATCTACTCCGAGGAACTGGAGAGCCGCCTTCATCAATTCGAATACTGCGACACCGATGATGGCTGAAGAAACTTTTCCTCGACCACCGGTTACGGATACACCACCGATGGTACATGCAGCGATTGCTTCCATTTCGTAACCTAAGCCTAAGTTAACAGAAGCACCACCTGCACGAGCGCCCAGCATAAATCCTGCCAAACCGTACATAGCTGCTGCCTTAGCATAAATGATAACCATGGTCTTCTTTACCGGAACACCGGCAACTTCTGCAGCCTGTGGGTTTCCACCGATTGCATACATATATTTACCATGACGGGTCATATTAAAGATAAACCATGTAATAGCTGCAACAATAATCGCAATCCAAATCTGATAATTTAAGAATAAAAATCTTCCGGATGATACTGCGGTATATTCCGGTGTATATCCACCAAGCGGAGTTGCGTTGGTGTAAAGAAGATTTGCACCATATACAATTTCCATCATAGCAAGTGTTGCGATGAATGGCGGTACATGAAGGTAAGCGATAAAGAAACCGGATACCGCACCACAGCAAGCACAAATAAGCATTACGAATGCAAGTGCCAAGAATACGTTCCAAGGCTGCATGTCCGGATAAAACTTACCGGAGTAATCAATCTTCTGAAGAAGAGTACCTGCAATACATCCGCCGAGTCCGATAATACGACCTGCAGAAAGGTCACAGCCTGCGGTGATAACGCAGCCTGCAATACCAAGAGCAATTACAAGACGTGAGCTCATATTAAGCAAAATGTTGTTAAAGTTACCTACGGATAAAAAGTTCGACTGAGTCGCACCTGTATATACAACCAAGATAACCATGATCAGGATTACACCGTAATTAATCAGGAAATCCTGCACTTTTTGTGTAGTTGTTTTTTCCATTATTATTTTCCTCCCTAAAACTGCGTTGCTAACTGCATTACATTTTCCTGTGTCATCTGTTTTGGATCATCAATTTCACCGGTCAGCTTACCGTTACACATAACGCAGATTCGATCAGACATACCAAGTAATTCTGCCATTTCAGACGAAATCATGATAATGGCTTTGCCCTGTTCTGCCAAGTCTTCCATAATTTCGTAAATCTCATGTTTTGCACCAACGTCGATACCGCGTGTCGGCTCATCCATGATTAAAATATCCGGATCGTTTGCCAACCAGCGGGATACGATAACCTTCTGCTGGTTACCACCGGAAAGGTTTTGAATCAATTCCTTACTGCTCGGTGTCTTAATGCGAAGTTTATCAATACTTTCATCCACTACTTTATTGATAGAAGGATGATCCAATACAAAACCTGCTTTTAAATACTTGTTATATACGGAAATACCAACATTGTCTTTGATGGAAAGGCATCCGAAAATACCGTTTCCTCGACGATCCTCGGTAATTAATCCGATACCGGCATTCATAGCATCAATCGGATGTTCAATGTTAACTTTTTTGCCCTTAACATAAACCTCTCCGGCGGATTTTCCGCGGATACCGAAGATACCTTCCAAAAGCTCTGTTCTTTGTGCTCCGACCAAGCCGCCGAAACCTAGGATCTCGCCTTTACGTAATTTAAAGCTTACATCCTGGAAAGATCTTTCATGAATGGATGATACTCCCTTTACTTCAAGAACCACTTCATCGTCAATCTTGTGTTTCTTTTCCGGATACACGTTTGTAAGTTCACGACCTACCATCTTTGTAATAATCTCATCCATTGAGATTTCTTCTGCAGGCCAGGTTCCTACATATGTGCCGTCTCGCATGATGGTAATATCATCAGCGATACGTTTAATCTCATCCATTTTATGTGATATGTAAATCATTGCTACGCCCTTGTCACGCAAATCATTCATAATGCGGAAAAGGGTCTCTACTTCGTTATCTGAAAGAGATGATGTAGGCTCATCCAAAATAACTACTTTTGCTTCCTGAGAAACTGCTTTTGCAATTTCAACAGACTGCATCTGTCCGATAGACAGACTTCCAAGCAATGCTTTTTCGTCGAAATCCATGCCAACCTCGTCAAGCCAATGACGGGTTTCTTTATACATTGTTTTCCACCAAGTGGAAAACGTCCCAAGAATAAGTTTTCCGCAACTGTTCTTGCGGGTACCGGCTGAAGTTCCTGATGTACCATGGCAATACCATGTTTCATGGCTTCGTCCGGATTGTTAATTTCTACTTTTTCGCCATCCAGCAAGATTTCTCCGGCATCCATTTTATAAATACCGAAGAGACACTTCATCAAAGTCGATTTTCCGGCTCCGTTCTCGCCCATTAATGCGTGAACCGTACCAGGTCTGATGGACAACTGTACATTGTCCAACGCCTTAACGCCGGGGAAGGACTTGCTGACGCCTTTGAGTTCCAGCTTATAATCAGCCATCCATGTTCCTCCTATTATTGCTCCCGTAAATTTCCTATTTCATAAAATAGTGCGGGGTGAAGTTTCACCCCGCACCCGCTACAACTTAACTATCTTAGATCGTATTTGTTACTTATTTAAGAAGATCAAGAATATCCTGTGCGTTGTCTTTGGTTACTTTCTTGTAATCGCAGCCAATGTAATGTTCATTGGATCCGCCTGTGATGTAGTTGATTGCTGCATCTGCTGCAGAGTCAGCCTGAGAAATGTGATCGTTGAATACGGTACCGGTAATGGTTCCCTTAAGAACGTCTTCACAAACTTCTGTAAGAGCATCAACACCTACAAGGTAGATATCTTCGCCAACAGTACGTCCGGCTGCCTGAATAGCCTCTAAAGCACCAAGTGCCATAGCATCGTTGTTACAGAAAACAACTTCAAGGTCATTACCGTATTTAGATAATGCGTTTGCTACTAACTGGTTACCCTGAGCCTGATCCCACATACCAACCTGCTCATCAAGCTTGTTAACTTCAAGACCTGCGTCTTCCAAAGCTTTGATAGAGTACTCTGTACGATACTGAGCATCTATGTTTTCAGGATCACCCTTAATCATAACGTAATCAACTTTTCCGTTTCCGTTGAAGTCGATAGCATCAAGACCAAGATCAGCAATGATTTCACCCTGATATGTACCGGACTGACGAGCGTCACATCCTACATAGCATACATCCCAGTTGTTATCAGCCCAACGCTGTTCTTCGTCTGCATCCGGCTCACGGTTGATGTAAACCAATGGGATGCCTGCGTCTACTACCATGTCGGTAATGGTTGCTGCTGAAGAAGAGTTAACAGGGTTGATGATTAATACATCTACGCCATCAGCGATGAATGCCTGAATCTGACCTGTCTGTGTAGCCTGGTCATTAGCACCATCCTGGATTGTGATGTTTTCTTTTGAGAATCCCTGAGCAATGAGGTAATTCTCTAACTCTGTACGGAACAAAGTCATAAAGTTATCAGCGAACTGATAAATACATACGCCGACTTTCTTATCAGCTAAATCAGAGTTTCCAACAGCATCTGCTGCAGCGTCTGCTGCGTCTTCAACTGTTGTTGCGTCGCCTGTGGTAGCTGTGTCGCCTGATTTTCCGCAGCCTGCGAAAATGGTTGCTACCATAGCGAGTGAAAGCATTAAACTAAGTAACTTTTTCTTCATAGTAGATTTCCTCCCTTACATTTTAGTTACCCTTGTAACGTTTGCTACACGAACATATTATGCGAATCCGAAAACGATTAAAATTGAAAATTCTTCTTTTATTCTTAAAAATTCTTTCGTATCGAATTTTCGCAGAAGAATATTCTAGGAAGAGAGAATTATTTTCAAGAAAAACAAAAAAATAGCAAAATACATTTTTGCCGGGCGCCAAAAAAGCGCCCTATGCAAAAAGTATTTCGCTATTTTTAATATCATTCTCTAAATCGCTTACACAATCTGTGCTTTGATAAGGTTCGTGGTACCGGAGATTCCAAGAGGAAGTCCCGCAGTAAGAACCGCCACATCTCCTTCTTCCAAAAGACCGGCTTCACGTGCACGTTCGATGGCGTGATCGAAAAGTGCATTCGGATCGCTTTCTTCATCCAACATAATCGGTGTTACACCCCAGCAAAGATTCATCTGGCGAGCTACACGATCTGTGGTACAGCATCCGATAATCGGAGAGTTCGGACGGAACTTGGATACCGCATGGACGGTGCGTCCGGACTTTGTAACGGTAACAACTGCGGCCGCATTTAAATCATCTGCCATCATGCAGGCGCTGTGAGAAATAGCATCGGTAATGCTTGGTGTTTCAAAGCGATCCATATTACGTAAACGGTTAATATAGTTAATATCCTGCTCGGTACGAACCGCGATTCTGCTCATGGTTTCTACCGCTTCTACCGGATACTTACCTGCTGCCGTTTCACCGGAAAGCATGATAGCGCTGGTTCCGTCATAAACCGCATTTGCCACGTCGGTAGCTTCCGCTCTGGTTGGTCTCGGATGAGAAATCATGGAGTCAAGCATCTGGGTAGCCGTGATGACGAACTTACCGGCCTGATATACCTTTTTTATAATCATCTTCTGAATTACCGGTACATCTTCAAGAGGAATCTCAACACCCATGTCTCCGCGGGCTACCATGATTCCGTCTGCTTCTTCAATGATTTCATCGATATTCTGAACGCCCTGATTGTTTTCAATCTTTGCGATAATCTCGATATTTTCTCCGCCGTGCTCTTTTAATACTTTACGCATCTGACGGATATCGTCTGCGGTACGTGTAAAGGAAGCTGCCACAAAGTCAAAATCCTCCTGAACCGCGAATACCAAATCCTTATAATCCTTAGGCGAAATATAGTCCATGGAAAGTTCCACGTTCGGAACATTTACACCCTTTTTGTTGGAAATTTTTCCGCCGTTTACTACCTTACATAAAATACGGGTATCTTCCACATCCTTAACGATCATTTCAATCAAACCGTCATCGATTAAGATATGGTCTCCGATTTTTACATCGGAGGTAAGTCCCTTATAGGTAATGGAAACCTTCGTCTCATCACCTTCCACATCATCGGTGCAAAGGGTAAAATCCTGTCCCTCATTTAAGAGAACGGATCCGTCCTTAAACTCCTTTAAACGGATTTCCGGACCCTTTGTATCCAAAAGCGTTGCAACGGGAAGACCAAGTTCTTCACGAACCGCACGAATATTTACGAGTTTTCCGCGCTGTTCTTCATAGTCTCCGTGGGAAAAGTTCAAACGGCAAACATTCATGCCTGCCTTCATTAACTTCTTTAAAGTTTCCTGATCCTGAGATGCAGGGCCAATGGTACAAATAATTTTGGTTTTTCTCTTATAATCCATACGAATCCTTTCAATTCCTACTTACCAATCATCGTTCCGGCCTTTTCCCCCATAACCGAATCGGGATTAAGTTTTGTAATAAGTGCCTTTCGAATTGCCGAATCCCCAATATAATCCACCGCAGCCTGAATCTTCGGAGCCATGGTCTGCTCTTCAAATTCACCGTCTGCAAGAAGTTTTTTCGCTTCCTCAACAGAGATGTAATCCAGTTGTCTTTCCTCGTCGGTACGATAGTTTCTGCAAACTTTTTCCACACCGGTTAAGATGACAAACATCTCTGCATCAATCTGGTCAGCCAAAAATCCTGCCGCCGTATCTTTTTCGATCACGGCAGATGCGCCCTTTAACATATTTCCCTGGGCAAGCACCGGGATACCGCCGCCACCGCAGGCAATCACTACCTGATCCGCGTCAAGCAGCGCCTTAATGGAATCTAATTCAATAATCTCCATGGGCTTTGGTGTGGCAACGACTCTGCGATAACCGCCATCCACTTCCTTCACGTGATTTCCCTTTTTCTCTTCGACCTCCGCTTCTTCCTTCGTAAGAACTCTTCCGATGACCTTCTGCGGATTGTAAAATGCCTCATCATAGGGATCCACGGCGATCTGTGTAAGCACCGTCGTTACCGTTTTATAAATTCCGCGATTGATTAACTCTGCGCGAATGGCGTTTTGTAAATCGTACCCAATGTAACTCTGGCTCATGGCAGAGCAAACACTCATAGGTGTCGCGGTGTATTCACTGTGATTTTTTGCAAATTCCGACATGGCGGAGTGAATCATACTGACCTGCGGACCGTTGGAGTGGGTTACCACTACGGAAAAGTCCTGCTCGATAAATTTAACAATCGCCTTTGCAGTATTTACAATGGCCTCCTGCTGCTGCGGCAAAGTAATACCAAGTGCGTTATGGCCAAGTGCAATCACAATTCTTTTTTTCATATTTCAAATCCTCCGTGCGCATAATCATCACGCAACTTTGATTATACAATAAGTACGGGGTATTAAAAAGCACAAAATGTCATTCGAACAGACCCATTCAAATGACATTTGCACATTTTTTATAATTTATTGAACTGAGCTTAAAACAACGGAAACAGTTTCCTCGTCGTAATTATTTGCATATCGAGCCACCGTAAGTTCCACGGTATCCCCTGCGCTATAGTCTGAAAGCATCTTCTGGAGTTCTTCCATGGAAGAAACCTTCTCACCGTTTAACGCGGTAATCACGTCTTTCTTCTTTAATCCCGCCTTTTCGGCTCCGGTTCCGGAAATAACGCGTGCCACATACACACCCTGAGGCATATGATACTGAACCGCATTTAACGCATCCACATCAACGCCCATGATTCCAAGATATCCGCTTTCGCCGTTTCGCTTGGTTGACTGCTCGTTGCTTTCAACTTCCTCTTCGGGCTGTGCACTCATAAGCTCTTCAATTACAGTGCTGGCTGTGGTAATCGGAATCGCATATCCCATACCTTCCACTTCGGTATCGGAATACTTTGCGGAAACAATACCTACTACTTCACCGTTCATATTTAAAAGGGCTCCGCCGGAGTTACCCGGGTTTACAGCCGCATCTGTTTGAATCAGTTCCTGTGAATAAGTGGAACCGTCCGTATTCTGGAAGGTTACCTCACGGCTTAATGCAGAAATAACTCCTGTGGTAACGGACTGTCCGTAACCAAGCGCATTTCCGATTACCACTGCGGAAGAACCGACTTTTAAGTCATCGGAAGAACCGATGCTTGCAACCTTAATGGCACTTAATGTAGAAGAATCAATATCGGAAATCTGAACCTTTACGATAGCCAAATCCGTACCCGGATTTGTTCCCTGAATCTCAGCTTCCACTGCCTCATTATCTGCAAAAGTAATGGTTAAAGTCTGTGCTCCTTCCACTACGTGGTTGTTTGTAACGATGTAAATATATTCCGGATCCTGGCTGATAATAATACCGCTTCCGGCGGATTCGGACTCCTGCTCAAACTGCTGACCGAACCAGTTTCTGTACTCCACGATGGACATGTTGGTTACCTGTACGATAGCAGGCATCACATTATCCACGATATCGGAAACGTCGGTTACCGTTGTAGCTGTGGAAATCGCAGTGGAATCCAAAACATCATCGGAAGATTTCACGCTCTGTGTTTTAACGGAAGTCTCCTCTTCGGTTTTTTCCGTTTTCTGCTCCGGAAACTTCGAAGATACCAAATAATTTATACCGGCAAAAGCCGAGCCGGACACCAATCCGAATACCAACGCGATCGCTACAACCTTTGCAAAAGTTTTAAAGAATCCATGTTCTTTCTTTGGCTTTTTCGGCTTTTTGGGATCCATATACGGATTTTCCGAATCATATTCATAATACTGATAATTCATAACGAAGACTCCCTTCTATTCAAGTTTCTATGGTTTGAAGTCTACTCCCCAATTGTGTCGTTTTTGTGAAAAACTTTTGAAGGAATTAAGAAATAACCTTAAAAATAGTTAAAAAAGTTGGGCGAATAATACGCCCAACTCAAATACTTTATTTTATTGTAAATTAGAATCCGTAATCTAAGGCATCTCCTTCACTGTATCCGGTGTAATCCTGGATGCTTTGTGAAATGCTCTTTAACTGGTTGGAAGCTACGTGAGTGGTTTCACCATATAAGAACTCATATAACTTATTTACGTTGGATTCCAAAGTACACGGAACATCTACGGAACCGATTTTTCCGAAGGTACCCGTCTTCATATCAAATGGGAATCCGTGAGAATCCACCAATTCGTAATCCTGCATGGCTGTTGCCATACCGATAATCTGCTGCTGAGTAAAGTTCGTGGAAATATTCGGGAATACATGATCGATCAAATTGTTTAACTCGATAATGTTAGATCCCTTTACTTTGGTAATCAAAGCCTGTACCACGATTCTTTGTCTGGAGGCACGTTTAAAGTCACCGCCTGCGGTATAACGAACACGGCAATAGGATACGGCCTGAACACCGTTCATCTCCGTCTGTCCTTCCACCACTTCCGTACGTTCCTTTCCGACGATAAATGCCACTTCCGGAACATATTCGTTGGTATACTGTGCTTCCTCAGCGGTAAGCGGCTCCGGTAATGTAATTCCTCCCACGGAATCTACCGCATCGGCCAAGGCATAAAAGTCTACCGCCACATATTTTTGAATATCCAAATCCAAATTTCGGTTTAACATCTCCATGGATTCGGAAACGCCACCATGATTATATGCATAGTTACATTTACGAAGTTTTCCGTTTCCGTCCACATCCATCATGGTATCACGGTATACGGATACAATCTTTACTTCTTTTGTATCATTATTGATGTTACAAATCATGATACTGTCGGAGTTTCCGGATTCGTATTTTCCGTTGGAACGGTTATCCACACCAAAAAATGCAACCGTTGTATATCCGCTTAAGAGTTCCTTTGTCTCCTGATCCAAATCGTTGGTAGCCAGATTCTTAAGGGTTGTTATATTTAACTTTCCAAACTTCGTCCATCCGAAAAGAACCACCAAGAGAATCAGTAAGATACCGAATTCCGCCATCAAAATTCGTTTCTGTCTTTTCTTCTTTAACTGCTTCTTGGATACTTTCTTTGTTGTTTTCTTTTTAGTACTCATGTCTATCCTCGTCAATATAATTGGTAGTTGTCTAATCCAACCGGCAGATTCTCATTATAAAAAGAATCACCAATTTTTAGTTTATCATGCCAGCGCTCCATAATCAAACTATTTGAAGATGAAGTGCTGATATTTTCCGTAAGTTTCCGATAACATACCACATCCGGAAGGAACACAACTCGTCTTCCGGCAGCCTGTGCCTTTAAGCAAAAATCAAGCATAATGTCACGACCGTCAAGGTTTGCTCCAAATCCTCCCACATGGCGATACAATTTGGAATCGATCATAGCGCATCCCACGTCAACCATGCTCACATCCTGCGGTAGAATTGCCCGGTATTCATAACCTTCCGAAAACACACTTTGATTATAGCAGGCAGGATATGCGATTCCCTCTCTGCCGAATATATATCCGCAGTTATCTACCGTAAAATCATAGTGTAAAAACCTTGCCCCTACGATGCCCACATCCGGCTGGGAAAGGACCTCATACATTCTCTGTAAATACTTTTTTCCTCGAATGCGCACGTTTTTATCATGTAAAAACAGATACTCGTCTCTGTGATTTTTATAGGTGGGCGCATCGTAAGAAACATTTAAAAAGCGAAGTTTTTTATCGGGGGAGACGGAAGCCTCCAAACCAATTCTTTTTAAGTGTGCCAACACCACAGTGGCATATTCCCGAAGCATCTTGGCACGGATTTCCTTTGGTACCGCTTCATCCACCACTCTCTCATGATACAAAAGAGCGGGAATATGTCCGATACGAACTTTGTTTTCTTTTAAACGAAACAAGAAATCATACACCGGATAAAACTCCAGTTTTTCATGAAATTCTCCCACTTTCATATAAAGGTTTTTTCGAAAGCAGATGAATTTTCCGATGTAAGGAATATGACGCAAAAGTTCTTCGTTATAGTCCGGTTTAAAATGGGGATTCATGCGATTGGATTCAATAAGTTCATCGTGATCCGAATACACAACATCCGCATTTTTTAACGCTTCATCCAACTCATCCAAGGTATTGATGGATAATCTGTCATGCTGTCCCAGCAAAACAATGTATTCACCGGAGGCAAAATGCACACCGATGTTATACGCATAAGAAAGACCGTGCTTATTCTTTACCTTTCGGTAAATCACACGACTTTCCTCCGGGAACATTTCCGAAGTAATCCACTGCACATCCATGCCGGGATTCTCATCCAAAACAATAAGCTCCCAATCCGGATAATTCAGTGCATTTAATGACTCTAAACAATCCCTGTAAAACATGGGATTTGTGCCGAATGCTCGGATTAAAATCGTAAATTTCGCAGCCACTTATTTCGAACCCTTTCCACTCAACACTACACCGATGGTTTTAAACAAAATGCGTACATCCAAGCCCAAAGTCCAGTTTGTAATATATTCCGTATCCAACTCCACAACTCGCTCGAAATCGGTAATCTTATTTCTGCCGCTTACCTGCCACATGCCGGTAAGACCCGGACGGATACCGAGGCGAGCTTTATGGTGATACTCGTATTCTTTGAACTCGTCTTCTGTAGGTGGTCTGGTTCCCACCAAACTCATATCACCCTTTAATACGTTCCAAAACTGAGGCAGTTCATCAATAGAATATTTACGGATAAAATGTCCGATGGGGATAATGCGTGGATCGTTTTCCATCTTAAACATATTTCCCTGCATCTCATTTTCCGCTTTTAACTTTTCCAAGTCCTTATCTGCATCCACATACATGGAACGGAATTTATACAAATTAAATCTGCGTCCGTTCTTTCCCACGCGAACCTGTTTATAAAATACGGGTCCCGGAGACTGACGCTTAATAATGGGCGCGAAAATCACAAAAGCGATGGCTACCAATACCAGTCCCACCACACTTCCCACGATATCCATGAGACGTTTGATGAAAAGCTGACGATTGGTGGCAATCTTCATGCTACTGGTTAATACCACATAGTTTCCGTAGTTATCCAACTGACGATTGGGAACCAATAATTTGGAATGCAATAAGCTGACATGAACCGTAGCACCCAGTTCCACCAAGGCAGCCGCCAAAGATTCGGAACTTTCTCTGGTGTTTCCGTCGATAAAGACCTCGTCCACCACGTTTGTGCGGACATAGTCCAAGAAATCATCGGCATTTGCAACCACCGGTATTCCGTGGATTTCCTGCCCCTTCATAGGCCGATCCACAACCACCACTCCGGTAACTTTATAGTTCGTATATTTGTTAACGGCGATTTCACGAAGGCATCGTTCCACGTTGGCGCTTTCCGCCACGATGGTCATTAACGCCTTTGCCTTATCCTGTAACTTTCGATATCGAATCACGCGCTTCCACATGACACGACAAAAATACATGGATACAACGGATAAACCAAGGAACACAAAGAGCATCTGTCGAGAATACAAAACAGACTGTTTTACCGCATACATGTATACCAATACGCCACCGAAGTTTACAACGGCACCGGTAACGGTTGCTCTGAATTCCTGGTATTTGTTTCTTCTTAAAATTCCTTTGTAAGGCTCTACAAAAAAGACAACTACGATGTCGATCAAAAGTAACACAACCGCCAAACGTTCGTAGATATCTTCATCAAAAAGCCATCTGCCCGAAAATCTCCATGCATAAGCCAAGATTAAGGACAGTTCCAGACACAGTATATCAATCACGGTAAAATCCAAATGTTTTACCCAACTGCGTTTTCCTTCACTATACATTAAAGTTCAACCCCGTTTGCTTCCAATAGTTCTCTTGCACTGTCCACAGAATCTGTTCCGTGAAGATTCTTAATCGGAGCAAATTCTTTCTCGCGTACAACTTCGTAAACCAAATTTGAATCCAACATATGAATCATATCTAAAATCAAAGTTTCAAACTTATATCCGTTGGGCTCCTCCGGTTTTACGAAAGTACCCTTTTCATCGATATAAGGAATCTTTTTCTCCACCACATGGACATTCATGCGATTTAACATGATCTCTTCTAAAAGGTCCACGCGGAACAAATAGTTTAAGATAACACCGAAGCGATATAAAAGTTCTCCCTGTTCATCTCTCTGGGTCACCATTTCTTCAGTCATCTCGTAATACTCTACGATGGACGGCTTTCCGTCTTCCTGACACATAACGCCCACTCTCTCCTCGGGAGTGGCCTTTCGAACCACTTTACTTCCGCTTTCTTTTCCGCTTAACAATGTGGCTCCGATAAATGCGGGATCCGCAATCTTTTGCAATACATTATCTACCGCAAAAATGTTTAACCATTCCACGCCTCGCGCATGGATGTCATCCAATAATCCGGATTTATGCAAAGACGAAAACCATCCCCCGTTTCCGTTTGGAGAAGTAGCCAATCGTCCCTTTTCCTCTAATAAAAGTTTTCCGTTATAGTCCACTGCCGGAGCCATATCCTGCATAAAGAAATGTACATCCTCCGCCGGGTATCCGAAGTAATTATGCTCCTCGAAAAACTCGTAAGTCGCCTCGTGATTCTTTTCACTGGTCATGATATAAAGAGGAACCCAAACTCCTGCTTCATCA
>CAJOGB010000023.1:3784-16894 GCA_905233835.1 uncultured Lachnospiraceae bacterium | reverse complement strand
TGGATTAACTTTGCTCCAACTTCCGTAGCGGCAATAGCAAGATTACGCGGTCCGATGGCATTTGCTTTATATGCCAAGTCTTCATTTACTTCGCAGCCGTCTACGTTGGTATAAGCCGCACAGTTAATGATGACATCCGGTTTCTCCTTTTTACAGATGGACATTACTGCATCTACATCGGAAATATCCAAGATGGTGATTCCTTCACCCTCAATCATGTCGGTACGGATGAAATCTGCTTCGGAGCCGTACTCTTTTTGAATTGCTCTTCCCAATTGGCCGTTACAGCCGGTTAACAAAATCTTCTTCATTCTACACATACTCCTGTGATAATTTCACCAGACGGTTCATCGCAGAAAAGATACCACGAATGGATGCTCTGGTAATGTTGGAGGAAATACCCACACCAAAGGTATGATTACCGGTACGTGGATCTTCCATTTCTATATATGCGGCAGCTTTTGCATGACTGCCTACGCCGAGAGAGTGTTCGGAATAATCCTGAACGCTAAATTCCATCTCGGGAACGCACTGTTTAATCGCGATTTTTACAGCATCGATAGGGCCGTTACCATCCGCTTCGGAATGGAAGGTTTCTCCGCGATAAGAGAAATCCAATGCCACATGGGTATCATCATCCCCTGTATTGTCATCGATGTCCACAAAGATTAACTGATAGGGATCCTTTGCGTCAATATATTCCTTTTTAAAGGAAGCCATGATGGTTTCGGGTTTTACTTCCCCACCTTCCCGCTCGGAAATATACTGAATCACATCCGCAAATTCTCTTTGCATATACCGTATCCATAACAAAGGCAACTCCGCCCTTGCCGGACTGACTGTTAATACGAACCACCGGCTCATATTTTCGTCCGATATCCGCAGGATCGATAGGTAAATAGGGCACCTGCCAAATCTCGCTTTTTCTCTCCTTCATCGCCTTAACGCCTTTATTAATGGCATCCTGATGGGATCCGGAGAATGCGGTAAAGACTAATTTTCCCGCATAGGGATGACGCAAGTCGACATCCATTTTACAACATCTTTCATAAACGTCAACTATTTCGTTTATATTCTCAATATGAAGCTCAGGGTCAATTCCCTGAGAGAACATATTATAAGCCACAGTAAGGATATCTACGTTTCCGGTACGCTCACCGTTTCCAAGAAGCGTTCCTTCCACACGATCGGCTCCGGCCAAAAGTGCCAGTTCGGTACAAGCCACACCGCAGCCTCTGTCATTATGAGGATGAATACTGATGATCGTATTTTCTCTGTCTTCGATGTGGTTGGATACCCATTCCACCTGATCTGCATAGACATTCGGTGTATTCATCTCCACGGTGTTTGGAAGATTAAAAATAATGGGAGAGTCTGTGGCATGATTCCATTCCTTTGCCACAGCGTTACAAATTCTGGCAGAAAACTCCACTTCCGTTCCGGAAAAGCTCTCCGGTGAATATTCCAACTGAAGATTTCCGTCATACTTATGAAGTCCTTCTTTGACCATGCGAGTTCCGTCGATGGCGATTTGAACAATTTCATCCTCGCTCATATTGAAAACCACATCTCTTTGCAAAGTAGAAGTGGAATTATAAATATGAAAGACCACATTTTTAATTCCCTGAATGGCTTCGTAGGTACGGTCAATTAACTCTTTTCGACACTGGGATAACACCTGTACCTTTACATCATCCGGAATCTTATTTTCCGCAACCAAGCGTCTTAAAAAATCAAACTCAATCTGGCTGGCTGCCGGAAATCCGATTTCAATTTCCTTAAAACCAAGCTTAATCAAAAGATCAAACATCTCCATTTTTTCGTCCACATTCATGGGCTCAATGAGCGCTTGATTTCCGTCTCGCAAATCTACGCTGCACCAAACGGGAGCTTTTTCAATCTCCTTATTGGGCCAAGTTCGTTCTTTAAAGTCCACAACAGGATTTCTCCTGTAACGCTTGTAGTCTAACATGTCAATGTCTCCTTATATTAGTATTTTTTTCTTTTCTCTTTAAATCTTTTCCCCGAAGCCGCTCTTTACCAAATCAATCATGGTCTTTAGTGCTTCTTTCTCATCTTCTCCGTCACAGCAAATTTCAATCTCGTCACCGTTTCTGATGCAGGCTCCCAAGACACTTAAGACGCTTTTGGCATTGGCCTCGGAACCGCCTTTGTATTTAAAAACGATATGAGATGTAAATCCCATGGCGGTGTCGCAAAATATTCCCGCCGGCCGAAGATGAAATCCGGACGGATTTGCCACCACTATTTTTTCACTAACCATATCCTTGCCTCTAATCTGACGGATTTGTTGTATTTGTGGAATTCGTCGTGTTTTTCTTTGTTGAAGTCACCACTATGGTTGCCAACTCATCGGAAATACTAAAATCACCGTTTGTGGAAAACAAAACATTTACGTTATAAGTACCCGCACTTGTAATCTTTGACGCATCGATGGTTCCTGAAATATCTCCGGCTTTTAGCGTCGATAAGGCACTTTCTTCACCGGAAACCGCTACGCGAATGGTACTTCCGGAAATACTTGCATTCAAAGAATCATGTAATCCGTTGATTGCAATGTTTGATGTTGGAACATCAAAGGAAGCACTCTTTGTAACCGTTATATCCACGTGAACCGTCACCTTGGTGCTGGTGGAGTTTTCAACGCTGACACCCTCAGGTAAATAAGAAGCCACATCCACTTCCGTCTCCACGTCGGAGTTTAACTGACTCACATCAATGGCGGTTTTCGGAATCACAATCTGAGAAACAGAATTTAGTACATTGGCATCTCCGATAATCTCCAAACTGTCCGGTGTAATGGTCACACCGTTTAAGGCAACTCCCTCCGCGGTTTCCGTGCTTTCAAGCACAATCGGAACCGTTTTTATGTTTGCAAATCGAACGGTAACATTAACGGTGCTCTCACTGATTTCAAGATCGGTGGTATCCATTTCTTTTCCCTCCGTATCCAGTACAGTGGGAACCACACTTTCGGAATGCGTGGAGGAGGATCCGGATACGTCGCAATAAGCAACCACGGAACCGATTTGAGAAACCTTTTCTGCAGGTCCGTTAACGGAAATCACATTCGGTGTCACTTCAACACTTTCTACTTTATAACCTTCCGCCACATCGCCGGTAGCCTTGCCGGAAATGATAAACTTCGAAGTCATCCGTTCACCGATATCCACGTACAAATACTTGGTATTTCCAACGATGGTCACAGAAGACGCATGTCGGTTCGGTGTAATGGTAATGGGAATTCGCGCATCATTTTCAAGATCCGCCAAATCCGCTTCCGCCGTAAAATCGGAACTGGTCAGTTGTTCCATAACGGTTCGCCTAGCACTAACACGGAAGGTAACGGTATTTGCATTATCCGGTATGGTGTAATACTTGCCCTGTTCCGTAAGCACCTCTTCATTGGTAACTTTTACCATCACGGTAAAGGTTCTTGTCTGAGCCGGGTTGTCAACGTTAACGACAATAAACCATAAAATAACGGAAAAAATAACCGCTAAAATCTTTAATCCGAAATTATTGAAAATCGCATGCAAAATCTTATTTTTCATTTCGAATCCTCCTTCCCATACGGGCAAGAAGTTTTTCGGAGTCTTTAAACTTATTCTCCGGATCTTGCAAGTGTCTTAGAATATCACTTAAGCCCTCTCTGCTGACATCGCGAATCAAACGGCCTTCTTTTGCCACAGAAACTTTTCCCGTTTCCTCGGAAACCACGATGATAAGTGCGTCGCTGGCCTCGCTGGCTCCCACTGCCGCACGATGTCTGGTTCCCAAATCCTTACTTAAATAAGTGGAATCCGTAAGAGGAAGATAGCAGGTCGCAGAAACGATTCTGTTTCCTCGAACAATAATGGCACCGTCATGAAGAGGTGTATTCTTTTCAAAAATATTGATAAGAAGTTGTCTTGTAAGAATGGCATCCAGCGGTATTCCGGTACGTTCATAATCGATAAGCTGTGCATTTTGTTCGATTACGATAAGTGCTCCGGTCTTAACCGCGCCCATTTCAAAGCAGGCTTTTACAATATCGTTTAAAGTAACATCGGAAAACCGAAAGGAGCTGTTTCGTCCGAAGGCAAAGGGCAGCATCCGATTTAGCAAACTGGATCGTCCCAACTTTTCCAATGCGTTTCGAAGCTCCGGCTGGAAAACGACGATCAATGCAATAAGTCCCGCACTGATTAGCTTCTCGCCCAACCAAAGAATCGTATTCATTTGGAAGATAGACGCAACAATGAAAAAGGCAATAATAACGATAATACCTTTTAACAACATTCCGGCTCTCGTATCCTTTATCCAAGCCAAGATGTAATAAATGAAAATCGCGATGATAATCATTTCAATGACATCGGTAACATGGACCGTCGGCAAGCCAAAGTTGAAGTAGTCGCTCATGATATTATCAAATTTTGCGAAATAACTACTCAACCTCTTTCACATCCTTTCCCTCTTCTTCAGCAAAATTCATCTTCGCATTTCGCGCAGACGGATTTCCCTCCGTAATCTTTTTAATCTCTTTTGCTTCTTTTTCGATTTTCACCTTCGGAACAGCGGTGACATAGTAATAATAATCGTCGTCCTCAAACTGCACCTTCTCCGTTCGGGAGTAATCCAAATCGAAGAACAAATAATTCGTCACAAAAGCAACAATAAGCGCAATCACATTTCCGAAAATCAAAAACAGAATCTGACTGCTGCGGTTTAAAATCAAATATCCTGCCAAAAGAATTACAAACTCCACACTGACTCCCGCTACGGATCCTAAAATCCAAGCATTGGAAATCGTGGAGCAACGCAAAACATAGGTTACCAAAAACGCCGCGATCATGGCGGTCATAAACACATAAAACAAGGTGTTTGAAAGCATACCCGCCATCAAAATATCCGACACGGAAATATTGGACTGATTATCGATAATCTGCGCTGCATGTTCCTTTACGCTCTTTAAATAATAAGCGATTACACTACCGCAAATCACGGTAATCACTTCGTTGGCTTTTCCTAAAAGCGCACTTTGAATCGGGAAGACATAAGGTATTCGAATATGATATCCCAAAGGAATACCGATAACGTTATAATAAATCTTTCCCTGATAAATATTCGTAAATACATATGCCACGCCGAAAAGAAGCGCTGCCACAAATGCAATGTCCGCCTGCAGTGATGCCAAATGAATGAGTAAATACACAATCACCACCAAGGACAATGCGCTGGCCGGTATAAAGGCGCACAAAATCGCTATCGCCAGAGGGAGCCAAAGACTTGACAACACTGACGAATAACCGAAATTGGAATTAATAATCATAAACGAAGCAAAAGCCGCAATACCTTTTAACACACGTTTGATATATCGATCGTTCTGAGACAAAAATCTGCGTAAGTCATCTCTTAACTGTATTCTTGACGTCATAGTTTTGTACTGTCTCCTTTATCCATATCCCTCGCTTCTTCCACCGGAAGATACTCGGAAAGATTCTCCATCACCATGGTGGGGGATTTACTTTCCTCTTCTCTGATATACATCTCCTCTAAGATATCCCAATCCTCAATGCGTTCTTTCAATGCCGCTTTTCCGATGCGATATCGTTCTTTTGCCGCCCGCTTTTGACTGCCCATAAATACATATAGGTACATCAAATAACCAAGGATTCCGATTAGAATCAACATAACAACTACCAGTTTATCCAGGTTTCCCAGCAATGTATGAAACAGCGCATATACAACCAAAAAATAAATAAACACGTAGGTAATGGTTCCCAAGATAAATGCCTTGGTGGCATGCATGGACAAAAAGTCCTTCTTGGTTGTATTTACAACGGCCATATATTCCGTGGAAAGTTCTTTTTCTTTCATGGCCATATGTGTCATATGGCGAACTCTTTCCTGATTTAACATCGATTCCTACCCCATTAGAACATAGTTATAAATACTATACCATATTTCCCTTTTAAATCAAAGAAAAATGCCGACCATCCATCGGATGATCGGCCTTAAAAAATCTCTTATCTTTTGAATCGCATTTTATCGGATTCATGTTCTTTTTTCTTCGGAACTTCCACCGGTATGGGCTTTGCAAATGCGTCGTTCATTTCGCTTGCCATATTGTTCTTACATTTATCGCAAAATCTGCCGGTTCGAATAGACGCTCCGCACTTTTCACAGTTAAGTGTAATCTGGGAATCCGCAGCGAACTCCAAACGTTCCTCGCGAACCCACTGACGAATCTGCTGTACCGTAACCTCATTTTCTTCCGCTATCTGCGCAATCTGTGCTTTCGGATTTTCACGAATGTATTCTTTTACTCTTTGGAAATCATCCTCAGCCTTTCCTTTACAGATCGGGCAAATGGATGGGCCTCCCAAGTAATTAAACATGCGTCCGCAGTTTTTACAGTTTCTGACATCCATGGTTAAAACCTCCCCTAAGCGTCAACTCCTATGCATATTGTCAAACACAGGATCCTCTCGATACCGTATTCTTTCAACACTTCCGCTACGGCATCCATTGTTGTTCCTGTTGTATAAATATCATCAACAATTAATACGCAATTTAATTTTACACCATATCCCTTGATTTTAAAAGCATTTTTCAAATTTTCTTTGCGTTTTTCCTTGGTCAGGCCCTTTTGCGGAACCGTGTTTTTCTCACGTACCACAAAATCCGGCAAATAGGGAATCCCGGAAACGTGCCCCAACGCCTTTCCAAACACCTCCGCCTGGTTATAACCTCTTTGTCGTTTTTTCGGCGAAAACATGGGGACAGAGACTATAGCCTGCACCCCGTTTTGTCCCAGCCAATCTTTGTGTTTTTCCCAGGCAACCCTCGCAAAAAACCGTGCCATATACCTGGCATTGGAATACTTAAACCGATACATGGCCATCTTCATTGGGCCCTGGTAGACAAAAAGTGATTTCCCTTCCAAAAACGAATGATCCGACTTTATGCAATCTTTGCACACATTCATCAACGGAGTCATCACTTCTTTTCCGCAGATTTTACAGGTGACTTTGCTTACAAAATGAATCTTTTTTCTGCAGGATGGGCAAATACCCTTCTTCCGATCTCTGTAGGAAAGCACCGTCCCACATCCGATGCATACTTCCGGATAAAGCAGATACATATCTTCCTTTCCGTCTCTTCTTGCTCTTTTATTATACATAGAATTTTCCGCGGAAATTATGAAAAATTTATTAAATTTAATGAATGGCAAATCCGTGCATTCGGTGGTAATATAGTAGCGTCTATGATTAGGAGGACATTTATGAAGAAAAAGATTCTTGCGTATATGCTTTTATGCGCATTGATGCTTTCCTCTTTTGTCGGCTGTAAATCCGACGAGAAAAAAGAAAGTTCAAATACAACTACATCCGCGGAAGAAGAAGACGAGGACATTACCACTTACAACATCGGTATTTGTTTATCCGAAGACAACGAGTATTACAACTACATCAATACCGGTTTTTGCGACGCCCTAAACGATGTTTTCCCGGACAAAAATGTAAAATACGATGTTCAGATCATCACTCCGGAACACAGCGGTGAAAGCATTATGCAGTATTTCTTAAGACATGATGTGGATTTAATCTTTGCCGACGGAACCGCTGCACTATCCGCAGCATCCATCGCCACTTTTGAAACACCCATCGTGGCCGCAGGTGTGATTGATTACAAAACCACCTTGCATGCCATCGGAACATCCTGGGATCGAACCACGAAGCGAAACATCACCGGTATCTCCGGCGCCCCTTCCGTTTCCTCCCAGTTGTCCATGCTCCTTGAAACAAATCCGTCCATGAAACGCGTCGGTATTTTATACAGCGCCGAAGATACGGATTCCATTTATCAAAACGAATTGTTGGAAAACTATTTAAACGAAGCCGGTATTGCTTGGAAGGAATACAAACTCACTTCCACCACGGTTTCCGATTCTCAATACGAGTTGGAAGAAGACTCCGCATCCATTATTCTGCCGAGTGAAATCGCCATTTCATCCGCAAAAGAAGGATCCTTAATCCCTTCGGATTCCATCGGAGAGTCCCGCTTAATTAGCGGTCTTCTTTCCCCCAACTCCGCTCGTGCACCAAAGACTTCGGATCGTTGGGAAGCATCTTTTGAAATCGCACCTCTCGAGGACATAGAAGAAGATGCTGCTGCCAAAAAAACAAAAGAAAAAGCTTACAAGAAAATGGCCGAAACCGAACGAGAAAACAGAATCATCATGGACGAAGCCTGCAAAGAATGTGATGCATTTTACATCGCCGCAGAGTCTTCCTTGTCCGACCAGATTGAGATGATTTCTTCCCTTGCAAATGAAAATGGTGTTCGCACCTTAGGGGGCGATATGAACCTCGGAAAATATACTTTGGTATCTCTTTATAACGATCCTTACGATATGGGATATCGTGCAGGAAAGATGGTGAAGCGAATTCTTTTAAACGAAGAAGATCCGGGCGAGATTAAAATCGCACTTCCTTCATCCAATGCGCAAAAGCTTTATCAGGACGAGGTGGCTGCGTTGTATGAGCAGACGTTTCCGAAGTCCTTTAAAGAATATGATGCGTTTGTAGAATCCTATGAAGTTGGGTCTGAAACCAACAGAGTAGAAAATGAAGAAGAGTAGAAAAAACAAAAAATATAAGAAAAAACGTAAATATTTACGTTTTTTCTTTTCTACAATTCTATAATTCTATTTTTCAGTCCACTATATCGGATAGTCTGTTTTGTATTATGGATCATGTCGACGAACACCTGCGGGTGGCCCACCAAAACAACGCACTTTGATGCGCGGGTGATGGCGGTGTAGATTAAGTTTCGATTCATTAACATTTCCGGTCCCCGAAGTAAAGGTATTACAACTGCCGGGTATTCGCTACCCTGTGCTTTATGAATGGTGGTGGCATAGGCCAGTTCCAATTCTTCCTGATTGGAGAAGGGGTAATCCACCACTTTTCCGTCATCAAATTCAATTTCCAAAATTTTTGCAAATTCATTGATGTCCGTGATTTTTCCAACGTCTCCGTTAAACACACCTTCACCGGAATTTACGGTAATACCGTAGTTTCCCACCTGTCTCCAGGAAAGCTGGTAATTGTTTTTTACCTGCATGATTTTATCCCCTACCCGAAAGAGTTTATCCTCGCCGAAGAGGTGCTCTTTTTTCTTTTTGGAAGGTGGATTTAAAAAAGCCTGCAGTTCTTTATTCATATTTTCCACACCCACATTTCCCTTTTTCATGGGAGTTAACACCTGCACTTCAAAAGGTGTGGTATCCACATACTTTGGCATCTTTTCCGACACCAAAGATTTCACCACTTCCAAGATTTGTCTCGGATCGCTTCGCTGCATGAAAAAGAAATCCTTACTCTTATTATCAATCTTTGGAACTTCTCCCTCATGAATCTGATGAGCAGAGAGCACAATATCACCGGTATCTTCCTGCCTAAAAATCTTTGTCAAACAAACCGTGCAAAACTTCTCCGACGCAATAATATCCGAAAGCACATTTCCGGCACCCACACTGGGAAGCTGATTGGTATCTCCCACCAAAATCAATCGACATTCATATGGAATCGCACATACCAACGCATGCATTAAAGAAATATCTACCATAGACATTTCATCGATAATTATTACATCAAACTCCAGCGGATTATCTTCGTTTCGTTCAAACATGCCACGAGTGATTCGATCATCTTCCGAGTTCATTCCCTTCACTTCCAAAAGTCTGTGAATGGTCTTTGCTTCTCTGCCGGTGGCCTCCGTCATACGTTTTGCGGCACGACCGGTAGGAGCCGCCAGTCCCACTTCATACCCATGCTTTTCAAAGTATCGAATGATACCTCGAATGGCGGTGGTTTTTCCCGTACCCGGTCCACCGGTGAGTACAAAAACCCCTCGGCTTGCCGCTGAAAGAATCGCTTCTTTTTGCACGTCGTCAAATTCGATTTTGTCTTCTTTTTCTATCTTTGAAATTTCCGCTTCCATTACGGACGGACTAACATCAAATCTTTGATCCAACCCCTTTAATCGGGATGCCGTATCCGACTCCTGATAATAGTAAAAAGAAGTATAAATTCCTTCCTTTGTCTGAATCAGTTTTTTCTGCATCAGCATTTCCTGCAGGTTTCGGTCAATGGAATCCAAAGTCACATTTAAAACCACCTGGCTTTTTGTCATAAGTTCATCCTGCGGAAGAAAAGTATGGCCGTTTAAAGACTCCGTACTTAACACGTAAAAGAGTCCGCTTTGAATACGATAATCGCTGTCTAAAGCAATTCCAAGTTGGGATGCAATCTCATCCGCGTGTTTAAATCCGAAGTGCGAAATATCTTCCACCATTTTATAGGGGTTGGTACGAACCACGTCATACACCTTCGGACCGTAGGTGTTATAAATCTTCATGGAAAGGGTGGTGCTTAAGCCAAACTCGGAAAGAAAAAGCATAGCATCGCGAATGTCTTTTTTCTCCACCACCTGATCGGAAATCTCCATGGCCATACGTTGAGATATGCCTTTAATTTCGGCCAAACGTTCCGGCTCCTCTTCCATAATACGAAAGGTATCCGCTTTAAACTTTTTAACGATACGTTTTGCCAACGCCGGGCCGATGCCTTTGATGGCACCCATGGATAAATATCTTTGAATCGCCGCCTCACCTTTTGGGACGATAACTTCGTATTTTTTTACAGCAAACTGGCGGCCGTAGTTCATGTGGTCTACAAAATCGCCTTCCAGTTTTAAATGCTCGCCTTCCGCTACGGATGGAAAGGTACCGGTGCAAACCACCTCCGGTTCGTCTTCCAACTCCTCGTCGTCAATGAGACCGTCGGGAATTAAAGAAAGGACGGTGTAGCCGTTTTCGGCTTTTCTGAAAATAATATGGTCAACAAAACCAAGTAACTCTGTCATATATAAACTCCGCTTCTACAAACTGCTTCTTATTATACACTATATAAACTAAAAAAATCGTGATATACATTTTCGAAAAGTATATCACGATTTTTTATGAGTACATTATTTAGTTACTTGGTTTCTGAGGGGTGTCACCGGAGGGTGGGTTGCCCTGAGGACGCTGGCCGTCGGATGGCCTTTCGGGGAGGTCACCTTCCTCTACTCCTTCCGGGAGTTCCGGTCGTTCACCGTCCTTCACCCCGCTTGGTGCTTCCCCGCTTGGTGCTTCACCGTTTGGTGCTTCACCGTTTGGCATCTGGCCGCCCCGGCCGCCACCGAATCCAGCGGATCCGCCTTCGCCTTCCGTTACGGAGATTCCGTCGACGGTGATTTCTGTATCTGTTCCTCCTGCACTAATGGTATAAGTTTCTCCTTCTTTTAATTCGGATGAACTTACTACAACAGAGTTATAGGATTTGCTTGGCGTATAAGAAGCAATCACATTTCCATTTGCATCCTTAATGCTTACTTCGCCGGATACGGTTTCTTCCAAATTCAGCAAGATACTTACTTGGGAAGATTGATCGCAGAAGCTTTCCGCCATTCCGCTCATACCGGTGGCGATAATGGTTCCGCCGTAAATATATGCCTGAGACTGCTCACCTTTATCTAAGGCTCCGTTTCCGTCATTTTCCGGACCGTCTACGTAGATTTCCCCGCCGTAAACATACAAATCGCCATTGGAGTCAATTCCGTCTCCGCGAGAATTCACATTAATATTTCCACCGTAGATATAAATCTTACAATTGGTATTGGATGCAGAAAACATATCTTTTCCACCGCCGAATCCGGAATTTTCTCCGGAAGCATCAGCACCTCCACCTGCATTTATACCGTCATCGGAAGCCGTGATATTGATATCACCGCCGCAGATCGTTACAATCTGTCCTTCCAAGCCTTCATAACTCTCAGTTACCGTTACGCTTCCGCCGTCGATTCTGGTTTCCAAATCCGCATGCATACCGTCATCCCCGGCTTTAATGGTAAGGTTACCGTCCGCTACGTAGATGTATCCTGCTGTCTCATTTTCATCATCCTCATTGGAAGAATGGATACCGTCTTCGTTCGCCTCGATGTTAATGGTTGCGGATGTAATCCTTACGGAATCTTTTCCGGAAAGACCGTGTTCTGCCGCATTAATATTTACGGTTCCACCGGTCACTTTCAAATCATCTTTGGATACCACACCGTGTCCGTATGTCGCCTCAATGTTTAAGGTTCCGCTTCCGTTTAACACCAAATCATCTTTTGAAAAAATGACCGCATCGATATTATTTTCATCAATGGCCACATATTCGCCGGTGACGATTAAGGAGTTTGTGGATCCTTCTTTTGTGGTAACAAAAACTTTGTCCGCCGACTTAACATATATACAGGCAGAGCTACTATTAATAATAGAAACATTATCAAGTACAATCTGAATCTTCGCATCATCTTCCTCGTTATCTACTACTATTTGTCCGTTGGTAAGTGTTCCGGAAAATACATATACACCTTCTTCGGAAATCGTAATGGTATCCCCGTCAATTTTTACCGAATCGCTATCGGAGACGGACGCGCCGTCCGATAAAGTTACTTTTATTGCTTCACTCTCATCATAACTTGCATCTAAATCTCGTTTAGTAAACTGGTCCGTCACATCGATGGTAGACCCGTCCACATTACTGTAATTTACGGATGCGGTTTCCTCACCGGAGGCAGTCTTTGAAGTGCCGAGGGTGCAGCCGGTGAATAACAATCCCACCGAAAGAGTTACCGCACAAATCAAATTTAATTTTTTATTTATTTTGTTAAAGTTCATTGACCGTATCCTCCTTCTTCATAATGGAAATTTCCAAGTTTCCGTTTCTGGTACGAAGAGCATCGATAAATGCTTTTTCGTTTTTATCATCTTTTAAATCCACCACGTACTGTAATTTAAATAAGCTTCCCATGTTGGTGGTCTTTACGGAATTTAAGGAATAAGCGTCTGTGTATTCTTCCATCAAATCGTCAAATACATCCGTGTAGTTTAAGCTTTCCGGGATGGTAATGTTTAATAACTTCTCGCTGTCGCTTCCCGCACCTTTTAAGCTGGCGGTTAGGGCAAACATCACTGCACCGATGATTACGGTAAATAAAACTGCGTATGCC
>CAJOGB010000023.1:0-3771 GCA_905233835.1 uncultured Lachnospiraceae bacterium | reverse complement strand
CCAAGCTCACGAGTCCGGCTGCCATTGCCAAAAAGATGGTTCCGATCTCTTTTGCGGTTCCCGGCACGGAACGAAAGCGCACAAGAGAAAAGGCTCCTGCTACTGCCACACCGGCACCCACGTTTCCGTTTACCATCATAATTACCATACAAACGATGGCAGGAAGCATGGCCAAAGTTAAAACAAAGCTTTTTGTGTATTTTGATTTATAGGTATAAACGACAGATATAAAACCACCGATGATTAAAGCCACAAAGATGCAAAGCAAAAAGTGGGGAACGGAAATCACCGTTGTTGCTGCCGAATCAAATAATCCCTGAAATAATGTACTCATAGTTTTGTAACCTCACTTTCTTTTGATGAGCCCACTATACTGGTGAAACCTTAAAGAAACTTAAAAAGAACTGTGGAAATTTTGTGAACAATATTAAGTTGTATAAAATTTAATTGACAATAATCTATTTAGATGATATGATGGACTCACAGTAAAGAAAACATTTATTTCGCACATCACACGAAAGGAGATTTGTATTATGGCAGCTATCGTTTTAAATAATGAAAATTTTGAAGAAGAAGTTTTAAAGTCAGACAAGCCGGTGCTCGTAGATTTCTGGGCTACCTGGTGTGGACCGTGTCAGAAGCAGGGGCCTATCGTAGAAGAGATTGCAGATTCTCAGGATGAGATTAAAGTATGTAAACTGGATGTGGATGAGGTTCCGGAGATTGCGGAGAAATACAGTATCATGTCCATCCCCACCGTCATTGCTTTTAAGGGCGGCGAAACGATTAACAAAAATATAGGACTTGGATCAAAAGAACAGTTACTTGCATTGTTTAACTAAGAACCAAAAAACGTAGAATACATTTTTGCCGGTGCGCCTGAAAAGCGCCCCTATGCAAAATGTATTCTACGTTTTTTATTTGCCTGCTGCTTCGTTGTAGCGGGCAATTTCTTTTTCCCATACGCGAGATAATTCTTCATCATCTCTTCGATCCGGTGCACCGTGTTCCAATAAAACGGGGCCGATAAAATGAGACAGTTTTTCCGCACCGGATAAATTCATATGAAGTCCGCCGTCATAGGTATCGGTGTTATAGTCCACTTTCGTTTCATCCTGATGCTCCAAGAGATTGATATAGGTCAGATTATACTTTGCGGCATAATCTTCCACCTGTGATTCGTACTGCTCATACCAATAAGGATATAAGCTGGGCGCTTTGATAAGCACAAGTTCGATCTCATTTTCTTCGCAAAGCAAACGAATCTTATCCATATATTCCCAAGCCTTATCACCGAAGGAATAATCCTCCATGGGACGACCTTCCGGAATATCTCCTGCTGCCTTTACATCCGTTCGCATGTAATAGCCGTTAAAGGTAATGGGTTTCGTTTTAAACATGTAATTCACGTCATCAGAGGTTAACTCTTTCCAACGATCGTGATAACGAAGAAGAGGAAATACATATTCGATAAAATGCTCATCCTCTGTCATGGAAGCATTAATAGAGCCCACCTTTGCGCTACTCCACTTCATTCCCTCCAGGGTCATACGGTTATAGGCCTCGGACTGAGACTCATCGTATTGCAAAGACTGGATGTTAAACACCACCACCTTTGGTTTATGATAACGAAGGGTATCTTCCAACAGATAATAGGACTGCCAGATATACTGTTGTGCGCTACCTCGAATGTAACTGTTAATTCCGTATTCTTCCCAAAGGGCGATGGGCGAAAAATTCTCATAGACTTCACAGTCTCCCACGAAGATCACATCAAAGTCTTTGTTTTCTTCCCGATAGTATTCAGACACAAAAGCACCTTCCACGATACCGGTAATGTACTTCGGTACAAAAAGACGCTGCAGCAAATATAAAAGAATAAACAAAACCAAACCCACGGCGATTACACGCCTTAGGATTACGCTTTTTTTCATTTAAGAGTTCTCCATTTAAAAACGATTATAAATAAACTGGGATGCATCATATCCCATGCCGTATGCTCCGAAAATCAAGGTTGCCACAAAAAGGCTTCCGCACACCAAAGCCTGCAGTGCAAATGGCTTTCTTGATAGTTGAATACGAACGCTTTCTTTTCTCTGAACAAGACTGACAATAAGGATTGTCAAACTTCCGAGTCCCGCGATTAGATAATCTAATCCGGATAAACCTAAGTTTAACCATCCGCCGTTTACCATTTCACCAAAGTGACGGAAGGTAAATGCGGATGCATAAGCTTTAAACACTTGTCCCGCACTTACATAGCAGTCAAATAATTTTAAGAAGCAAAGCATGGTAAAGGTTCGAAGCACCATTACAAATCTCCATGCTTTATGATCTGCAGGAATAACCTTTTCATGGAACTTTTCATACAAAGGTTCCAACTCTTCCGAAACCATAAGGATCACGTAGTTTACAATTCCCCAAACAATAAAGTTTGAAGTGGTTCCGTGCCAGATACCGGTGACAAACCATACGATAAAAGACGCCACATAAACCGGCAGTCTCTTTCCGATGCGATCTCCAAAATGCTTTCTTAAAAACTTAGAAAAGTTTTGCATGGTCTTTGTAATGGAAATCGGATAAAACAGATAATCACGGAACCAAGTACTCATGGTAATGTGCCATCTGCGCCAGTATTCCTTTAAAGACTTTGAAAAATAGGGACGAATAAAGTTTTCCGTCACATGGATACCAAGCATTTCGGATACACCGATGGTGATATCGATTCCTCCGGAGAAATCCGCATAGAGCTGAATGGTATATAAAAACATTTCAAGGAAAATATAAGATCCGTTATAGGTTTCAAAATCCCCGGAAATGGTAGATATGGCAGTCGCCAATCGATCCGCTATCACCAGTTTTTTAAAGAAACCCCAAAGGACACGATAAAATCCGAAATAGATATTTTTCCAATCAAAGGCTTGTTCTTTGTATAAGGTTTCCGTAAGTTCTGAAAATCGGGAAATCGGTCCCTGTACCAACTGCGGAAAATAGGACACAAATAAAGCATAACGGAATAAATTCTTTTCGGGAGTTTGCTTTTCCCAATAGATATCCAAAAGATAACCCAAAGACATTAAGGTATAAAAAGAAATACCCATGGGCATTACCAAGCCAAACTGAGCAGGTAATTTTACTACCGTAAGAATTGCCACATTTAAAACAATCGCCAATCCGATGATCAGTTTTCGTTTGTTTTTCTCTTTTGCCTTAAAAGCCTTTTTTGCCTCACGGTCCAAGTCTTCTTTATGTGCTTTTAAATACTCTTTTTGCGCACTCTGATTCTTCCCGCACAAAACTCCTGCCGTATAGGTAGAAAGAATGGTCACACCCAAATAAATGAGATTGGTCCAACCGCTTAAAAAGTAAAAAAACACATTTCCGCAGAATAATACAATCTTTTGAAAACGCTTTGGCACGGCATAATAAAGCACCAAAAGCACCAGCACAAAGGCGATAAAAGCATATGAAGTAAATAACACTTACATATCCTCCATCTTTTTCTCAATCATCTCTACCATAGCAGAAAGCGAGTTGAAGTTTTCCGGAACCATATCTGCCGCGGTGATTTCCACATCAAAGGCACTGTCGAGTTCCGTAACAAGTGTTACCACATCAAATGAGTCTAAGAGTTTGTCATCGATTAAGCTGTCCTCGGACTCAAAGTCGATATCCGGATGTAAGTCTTCTAAGATTTCCAATAATTCTTCTTTAATTTCCATGGTTGTCTCCTTATAAGGTTTCCAATTTTTTTCTGTCAATTTTTCCGTT
>CAJOGB010000022.1 GCA_905233835.1 uncultured Lachnospiraceae bacterium | reverse complement strand
ACCTTGGAAGGAGAGCCAACCAAGGTAGAGATGAAGGGAGATATCGATACCTTTACCAAGTCTATTTGGGATAACTTAAACGAAGAAAACAAGATTTCTTTGTTTGTGCGATTCATTGACATCGCAACCTGAGAATATGAAACAAGAATTATCAACAAACATAATTAGGAGGAAATCATGAAAGAATTAGAGTTAAAGTATGGTTGTAACCCGAATCAGAAGCCGTCTCGCATTTATATGGAAGAAGGCGAGTTGCCGATTACCGTTTTAAACGGAAAGCCGGGATATATTAACTTTTTGGATGCATTTAACGGTTGGCAGTTGGTAAAAGAATTAAAGAAAGCCACAGGCCTTCCTGCTGCTACTTCTTTTAAACATGTTTCTCCTGCAGGTGCCGCAGTGGGTCTTCCTCTTTCCGATGTGGAAAAGAAGATTTACTGGGTAGATGATATGGACGTGGAGTTTAGCCCTCTTGCCAATGCCTATGCAAGAGCCCGTGGCGCAGACCGTATGTCTTCCTTTGGAGATTTTATTTCTCTTTCTGATGTGTGTGACGTTCCTACCGCAAAGATTATTGCGCGAGAGGTTTCCGACGGCGTCATTGCACCGGGCTATGAGCCGGAAGCTTTAGAGATTTTAAAAGCAAAGAAAAAAGGAAACTATAACGTTATCCAGATTGATGAGAATTATGAGCCAAAGGCGTTGGAGCGTAAGGAAGTATTTGGTATTACCTTTGAACAGGGAAGAAACGAACTCGTCATTGATGATGCCTTCTTCTCCAATATCGTTACAAAGAACAAAGATCTTCCGAAGCAAGCAAAGATTGATTTGGCCATTTCCATGATTACCTTAAAATATACACAGTCCAATTCTGTTTGCTATGTAAAAGATGGTCAGGCCATCGGTATCGGTGCGGGACAGCAGTCCAGAATCCACTGTACCCGATTAGCAGGTCAGAAGGCAGATAACTGGTGGCTTCGTCAGTGCCCGAAGGTATTAAATCTTCCGTTCAAAGAGGATATTCGTCGCGCGGACAGAGACAATTCCATTGACCTTTATATCGGCGATGAGTATGAGGATTTGCTCGCAGAGGGAACTTGGCAGAACTTCTTTACCGAAAAGCCTTCGGTATTTACAAAAGAAGAAAAGCGTGCTTGGTTAGATAAATTAACGGATGTTACCGTAGGAAGTGATGCCTTCTTCCCATTCGGGGATAACATTGAACGTGCGCATAAATCCGGTGTGAAGTATGTGGCACAGCCGGGAGGTTCCATTCGTGATGATCATGTCATTGAGACCTGTGATAAATATGATATGGTAATGGCATTTACGGGACTTCGATTGTTCCATCATTAAAAGAAAATTTGTTTATCTTATTATAAAAAAGAATGGCGTAAGGCCATTCTTTTTTATATAATGAAATTGATATTTTATAACCACAGGGGGGAGAACTATGTTTAACAAGTCAACAGATATTGCGCGTAATAATTCTATTTTCTATACATTACATCTTGTAATGCAATTCATTATTCTGGCTGCATATCTTCTGGAAGTCATCAAAGGCTCAAGAACCACACTGTATTTCGGAGTTTTGTTTTTGATTATCGGTGCTACAGTTGTTGCGGAAACGGTGTTGATTCGGCAGAATCCGGAGCATCCGCTTCTTCGATGGGTTGGCTGTGTGGGCTTTGGTTTTATGTATGGATATGTGCTTCTGACAGCTGCAAATCCGCTGATTTTTTCCTATGCATTTTTAACCATGGCACTTACTGTAGTATATTCCGATTTACGATTTACCAATATTTTTAACATTGTTGTGATAGCTTTAAATATTGTGGATGTGATTCGAAAAGCCTTGGACGGATTTGAAGGACAGGAGCTGCCGATGGATGAAATACAGGTGTTATCTATCATTATTATGTCTGTTTTTCTATATAATGTCAGCAAAGGACTTTACGTTAACAGTAATGATAAGGTTTCAAAGATTGAAACCCGGGAACAGGAAGCGCAAAAGACAACGGGCATTATCATGGAAACCGTGGAAAGAATGAATTCATCCATAGCGGATATTATAGCTTCCGTAAATCTCCTTTCCAAATCCACAAACGATACCATGACTGCCATGCGGGACGTTACCGGAGGAGCTACAGATACAGCTGAAACGGTACAGCGACAAACGCAAATGACTTCGGATATTAAATCAAACGTGGATGAAGTAAAAAGTGTTTCGGATATCATCAGCGAAAACATGGATACCGCCATGGGTGAGATTCGTGACGGAAGAAAAAATATGGAAACCTTGCTTTTGAAGGTAGATGAAAGTAAGGAAGCCGGAAATCTTGTAATCGGTGAATTACAGGAACTGGAACATCATACATCCCAAATGCATGAGATTACGGAATTGATTAATAATGTAGCCAAGCAAACTACGCTTTTGGCTTTAAATGCCAGTATTGAGGCAGCTCGTGCAGGTGAGGCCGGAAGAGGATTTGCCGTTGTTGCGGATGAGATTACAAAACTTGCGGACCAGACCTCCCAGGCTACCGGAGATATTACCTCTTTGATTGACGATTTATCATCAAAACTGGGAGAAGTGGCAGACGCCATTCGCCGGTTGATGAAAGGAAATGAAGAGCAAAATATTTGTGCGGATTCGGCTGCGGAAAGCTTAAAACGAATCGAAGACTCTACAAATACTGCAAATAGCGAGAGTAAAGCACTTGAAAAAGTGGTGGAGAGCCTGGAAACTGCAAACAATACAATTATCGACAGTATTTCCACAGTATCTGCAGTTTCCGAAGAAGTATCCGCGCATGCAACCGATACTCTAGAAATTGCAGAACAAAATGAGGAAATCGTAACTTCCGTATCTGAATTGATTAACCTCCTTTCGGAAGATGCAAAACGATTGGAAGAAGCGAAGGGTTAAATGAGAGTTGTAGGAATCGTTGCGGAATACAATCCGTTCCATAACGGGCATTTGTACCAGATTAAGTATGCAAAAGAAAAACTGAATGCGGATGCGGTAATCGTCGTAATGAGCGGGGATTTTGTCCAAAGGGGCGAACCGGCCATTTTGGATAAATACACAAGAAGCAAGATGGCGTTAATAAAAGGTGTGGATCTTGTTTTACAAATGCCGGTGACGGCGTCCACAGCTTCCGCGGAGATTTTTGCGAAGTGTGGTGTGGCCATGCTTTTATCCACCGGTGTGGTTACGGATCTTATTTTTGGATGTGAAGAAGAAACCTCTGAGATTTTTCTTGAGACGGCGAAACTTTTCTTGGAAGAACCGCAGAAGTTTAAAGATGTTTTGTCTGAATCCTTAAAGACCGGAGATTCTTTTGCGAAAGCAAGAGCAAAAGCACTTATGGCTTGTTATGAGGGGGATTATCCGAAGGAGAAGTTGGAAGACTTTTTAAACGGTTCCAACAATATCTTGGGAATAGAATATACGAAAGCACTTTTGGAAAAGTGCGCAAAGGTAAAGATTCATCCCTTTAAACGCTATGGGACACCTCATGATTCCCTTTATCCATCCGGAAAGTATGCATCTGCCACGTTACTTCGAAAAAGTATGATAACAAGGTCGGATATTTCGTCTATGGTTTCGGAATATGTGCCGAGAAATATCTTGCATCGCATCGTGGAAGCTGTGGATGAGGAATGTTATTTGGAAGCGGACGATGTTTCTTTTTTGCTTCATGACAGGTTACTTTCAAATGAAACACTTACAGGATTTTTGGATGTCAGTCCGGATTTGTCCGATCGTATTTTAAATTTGAAGGATGAATTTGTATCCTATTCCTCTTTTTGTAATTTGTTAAAGACAAAGAACCTGAATCATTCCCGAATCAGAAGGGCACTGATTCATACCGTGCTTCGTATTACGGATTCGGATTTGGAAACATTAAAGGTATGTGACTATGTTCCCTATCTTCGTATTTTGGGATTTAACAAACGGGGAGCGATTCTTCTTAAAACCATGAAGGCAAAGTCGAATCAAATGCTTTTTGTGTCCCCCAATGAGGTAAAAGAGGATTTGGGTGAATCTGAAAAGATATTGTTTGCAAAAGATATCTATGCATCGGATTTGTACCGTGCTCTTATCACAAATAAAACCAAAAAGAAAATTCCTACGGAATACACTAGAAAATTTGAAGGAAATCTCCTATAATATACGGGCGAGTAAAAAGAAGATTTGCTTGAAAAATCAAATTATATATATGGAGGACGCATATGAAGGTTTTAGTAATTAATTGCGGAAGCTCATCTTTAAAGTATCAGGTTATCGATTCCGATAGCGAGAAGGTTCTTGCAAAGGGACTTTGCGAAAGAATCGGTATCGACGGACGACTTGTATATCAAAACGTTGACAAGGGATTGGATAAAGAAATCTCTGATTTGGCTATGCCGACACATAAGGAAGCTGTTTCCTTTGTATTGGATGCTTTGGTAAATGATAAGACAGGTGCCCTTTTGGATCTTTCTGAAATCGGTGCGGTAGGACATCGTGTGGTACACGGTGGTGAGAAGTTTACAAAGTCTGTTGTAATTAACGAAGATGTGATTAAGGCTGTAGAAGAGTGCAACGATTTGGCACCCCTTCACAACCCGGCAAATATTATCGGTATCCGCGCTTGTCAGGCACTTATGCCAAACGTACCGATGGTTGCTGTATTTGATACCGCTTTCCATCAGACCATGCCGGCAAAAGCATATATGTACGGTGTACCGTATTCTTGCTATGAAAACTACAAGGTTCGTAAGTATGGTTTCCATGGAACCAGCCACAGCTTTGTATCGAAAAAGGCTGCTGAATTAAACGGCACTCCTTATGACAGCACAAAGACAATCGTTTGCCACTTAGGAAATGGTGCATCTATCTGTGCAGTGGAAAACGGTAAGTCTGTTGATACTTCCATGGGTCTTTCTCCGTTGGAAGGTCTTATTATGGGAACACGTTCCGGAGATATCGATCCTTCCGCTGTTGAGTTTATTGCAAAGAAGGAAGGCCTTGATTTCCCAGGCGTTATGAATCTTTTAAACAAGAAGTCAGGTGTGGAAGGAATTTCCGGTGTGTCTTCTGATTTTAGAGATTTAAAGGCTGCTTCCGATGAAGGAAATGAAAGAGCACGCCTTGCCATTGAAATGTTCTGCTATCGTGTAGCAAAATATGTTGGCTCTTATGTTGCAGCTATGAATGGTGTGGATGTAATCGCATTTACCGCAGGTATCGGTGAAAATACCGGATGGCTTCGTGAAAAGGTATGTAACTACTTTGGTTACTTGGGTGTTAAACTTGATGCGGAAGCAAACAAGGTAGCGGGAGAAGACAGATTAATCTCCTCAGCTGATTCTAAAGTAAAGGTATACTGCATCCCTACAAACGAGGAATTGGCAATTGCCCGTGAAACCGTTGCATTAGTTTAAAATTTTTGTTGACAAGGGATGACCTTGCCATTATAATTAATTCGTTGCGGATTGGAGCAGATTATGAATATAGACTTATCTTTTCTTTTAGAAAAAGAGAATATGCCTACAGACGTAGATGCTTCATACGAAGGAAAATCCATTACCATTAGGGGATGTGAGTATCCGATTACCGCAGTAGAGCCTTTCAAGCTTACCTTTTATAATGATGAAGGGAAAAAGCTTTTTGTATCGGGAAAGACCTCTGCTTTGGCAGTTTGTCCCTGTGACAGATGCTTAAGTGATGTGGAGATTTCCGTTCCTGTCTCAGTAAATGAGGAATTGGATATTAAAAACGATACGTTTTCGTATAACGAAGAGGAAGGCGTAACACTGGTAGAAGAAAATACTCTTTTGCTGGATGATTTAATTGCAAATGAGATCTTGATGAACTGGCCTGCAAAGGTACTTTGCGGCGAAGACTGTAAGGGAATTTGCCCGGTATGCGGTGTAAATCGAAACGAAAAAGATTGCGGATGCGATACTGTCGTTTTGGATCCCAAAATGCAGCAGTTTCAGGATGTTTTCAAAGACTTTAAGGAGGTGTAAAGAATATGTCTATTTGTCCTAAGAACAAATCTTCAAAAGGAAGAAGAGATAAGAGAAGAGCGAACTGGAAGATGAGCGCTCCTACCTTAGTGAAATGTTCAAAATGTGGCGAGCTTATGATGCCGCACAGAGTTTGCAAGAACTGTGGTTCTTACAACAAACGTGAGATTATTTCCGTAGACTAATTATTTCACCTTTTGATATGTATTTTAGCCCTTAAAGGAGGATTCCTTTAGGGGCTTTTTTCTTTCCTTATACCCTTGCTTTATGGGTGAATATATAGTATATTTCTTAAAGTGGCAAATTGGATGATTTGCACTTAGGAGGTGTTTCTTCTTGGAATATACAAAAGTAGCTGTTGATGCCATGGGAGGCGATCACGCACCCAAGGAAATCGTAAAAGGTGCGGTAGATGCATTGAATCGAAATCAGCAGATTTTTGTTACATTGGTTGGAAATGAAGAAGTAATTTCCAAAGAACTTGAAATGTATAAATATCCGGAAGACCGTGTAAGTATCGTTCATGCATCCGAAGTGATTGAGACAGCGGAACATCCGGTTCAGGCGATACAGAAGAAGAAAGATTCTTCCATGGTAGTTGGCTTAAAACTTGTGAAAAAGGGTGAGGCCGATGCCTTTGTCTCTTCCGGAAATTCTGGTGCGCTTTTGGTGGGCGGACAGCTTGTGACGGGTCGCATTCGCGGAATTCACAGAGCGCCTTTTGCTCCCTTAATTCCTACGGAAAAGGGAGTCTCACTTGTATTGGACTGCGGAGCCAATGTGGATGCCAGAAGCGAGCATTTGGTTCAATTTGCTCGGATGGGTTCCATTTATATGGAATACGTTATGGGTGTAGAAAAGCCAAAGGTGGCCATAGTAAATGTGGGTGCCGAAGAGGAAAAGGGAAATGCCCTGGTAAAAGAAACCTATCCTTTATTAAAGGAATGCAGTGATATAAACTTTGTGGGTTCTTGTGAAGCCAGAGATATTCCGAAGGGTGATTATGATGTCATCGTTTGTGAAGGCTTTGTGGGAAATGTGATTTTAAAACTTTACGAAGGTGTGGCGTCTACTTTAATCTCTGTGATTAAAAAGGGCTTAATGAGCACCCTTCTTTCCAAAATCGGAGCCGCTATGGCGCTTCCGGCATTGAAAAAGACGCTAAAGAGTTTTGATGCCACGGAATACGGCGGAGCACCGCTTCTTGGATTAAAAGGTTTGGTTGTGAAAACTCACGGTTCTGCCAAGGCGAAAGAAATCGCCAATGCCATTGAACAATGTGTGGCATTTAAAGAGCAGAATATTACCGAGAAAATAGAAAATATCTTGAATGTTTAATTCTTATACTAGAGGAGGATGAATCATGGAATTTGAAACATTAAAAAAGATTATTGCGGAAGTATTAAATGTGGATGAAGCAGAGATTACAAAGGACACCACCTTTATTGATGATCTTGGTGCTGATTCCTTGGATGTTTTCCAGATTATCATGGGAGTGGAAGAAGAGTTAGATATCGAAGTTGATTCTGATGAAGCTGAAAAGATTGTTACTGTAGGCGATGCAGTAGAACTTATAAAGAAAACAGTCGGCTAAGTTAATATGAAATCTATATTTAAAAAAGCCCTTGTATTTCAAGGGTTTTTTTGAACGTTAGGAAAGAGTTTTTCATGAATTGTGATAGTTTTTTAGACTTTGAATCAAATATCGAATATCACTTTAAGGATTCTTCATTATTAAAGAAAGCTTTGACCCATTCTTCCTACGCACACGAGAATAACATGAAACGTTTTTCGGATAACGAGAAATTGGAGTTTTTGGGTGATGCGGTCTTGGAAATGGTTTCCAGCGAGTTTTTGTATCATGAGTATCCTACCTTGTCCGAAGGGGATTTATCCAAGCTTCGTGCGTCTTTGGTTTGCGAGCCAACCCTTGCATACTGTGCCAAAGCCATTTGTTTAAAGGATTATATTCTTTTGGGAAAGGGTGAGGACCGTACCGGAGGTCGTGAAAGAGACTCCATCGTATCCGATGCTTTAGAATCTGTGATCGGTGCCATGTTTTTGGATGGCGGTATTGAAGTGGCAAAGCCCTTTATCTTAAAGTTTATTCTTACGGATATCGAGCATAAGCGTTTGTTCTACGATACGAAAACCACACTACAGGAAGTGACCCAGGCCAGATATAAGATGGGAGTTACCTATGAGCTTGTATCTGAAAGCGGACCAAGTCACGATAAGGTTTATGAGTCCCGTGCGTTAATGGGAGATAAAGTTTTGGGCGTGGGAAAAGGAAAGTCCAAAAAAGCGTCCGAACAGGATGCGGCATATCAAGCGCTACTTAGTATGCATATGGAGAGTAAGATAAAAATTGTTTAAGCACAGAGGTTGTAAATGTATTTAAAAAGCATTGAATTGCACGGATTTAAATCCTTTGCAAATAAAATTGTATTAGAGTTTCATAACGGTATCACGGGTATCGTAGGACCGAACGGATCCGGAAAAAGTAATATTTCCGATGCGGTTCGTTGGGTTTTGGGTGAGCAGTCAGCCAAGCAGCTCCGTGGTGCTTCCATGCAGGATGTTATCTTTGCGGGTACTGAAAACAGAAAGCCCCTTAGCTTTTCTTATGTAGCCATTACCATGGATAACTCCGATCATTTGCTTCCCATCGATTTTGATGAAGTAACGGTAGCACGTCGTGTGTATCGTTCCGGTGAAAGTGAATATTTATTAAACGGCACTCCTTGTCGTTTGAAAGATGTAAACGAGCTTTTCTATGATACGGGTATCGGTAAAGAGGGATACTCTATCATCGGTCAGGGTCAGATTGAACGTATCTTATCCGGTAAGCCGGAGGAACGTCGTGAACTTTTCGATGAAGCTGCAGGTATCGTAAAGTTTAAGAAGAGAAAAGCCGCTGCCGTAAAACAGTTGGAACAGGAACAGGAAAACCTGGTTCGTGTCAACGATATCTTAGGAGAGTTGGAGCGTCAGGTAGGTCCTTTGGAGCGTCAGGCAGAAACCGCCAAAGCTTATCTTAAGAAAAAAGAAGAATTAAAGACCTTAGATGTAAACATGTTCCTTGTGGAAATTGAACGTTTGTCTAAGGAGTTATCCGATATTGCAGACAATGCAAAGATCGCTCAGAATCAGTTGGATGCCACCAATGCAGAAAATGAGAAGATCAAAGAGCAGTATGCCTCATTGGAAGAAGAAATCGAGGCTATGGATGCCCATATTGAAAACATCCGTCAGAAGCAAAGCGAATCCACCATTGCAAAGGGTAAATTAGAGACCCAGATTCAGCTTCTGGAAGGCCAGATTAAGATGGCGGAATCTTCCGACGAAAATATGGAGATGCGCCGAGGTGCCATTTTAGCGGAATTGGAAGAGCACCAGGAAGAAAAGGAAAAGTTCTTAAAAGAAAAGGAAGAGTTGGAAACTCTTTTAGAAGAGGCGGTTGGTCGTCTCCAAAAGGCAAAGGACTACTTCCAGAATATCGAAGATGAAATTGCTCGTTGCAACAGCGGTATTGAGAACAATCAAAAGGAGATTATGGAGCTTTTAAATAAGAAGGCTACCATTAAATCCGAAGAGCAGAAGTTCCATACCATGTTGGAGCAAACCAATATCCGTAAGGCACAGTTAAATCAGAGACTTCTTGCAAGAAAGACAGAAGAAGATACCTTTGCGGCAGAAGAAGCAAAGGCCAAGGAAGAGTTTGAAGCGGTAAGCAAAGAATTAGATGCCTTAAAAGAAGAGGAAAAGTCAAAGCAGGCGGAAGTTGTTTCCTTCAAAGGAAAGATTAAGGATGCAAACGAATCTGTCTTTAATAAGCAGCGAGAACTGACCCAGAAGCAGTCTCGCTTGGAATCTTTAAAGAATATAGCAGAGCGCTATGACGGATACGGAAACTCCATCCGTAAGGTTATGGATCAAAAGTCATCCAACAAGGGTCTGTTGGGTGTAGTGGCTGATTTGATCCATGTAGACAAGAAGTATGAAACTGCGATTGAAACAGCTCTTGGCGGAAATATTCAAAATATCGTAACCGAGGATGAGGAAACCGCAAAGAAGATGATTTCTTATTTGAAGGAAAATCATTTTGGTCGCGCAACGTTTTTACCTCTTACATCCGTAGATGGAAAAGGTAACTTTAAAAAGCCGGAAGCCTTAAATGAAAAAGGTGTTATCGGTTTAGCCAATGAACTTGTGGACTGCGATAAGAAGTATGACGGTGTGGTAGCTTACTTGGTAGGCCGTGTCTTAGTGGTAGATACCATCGATCATGCCATAGCGGTAGCCAGAAAGTATAACTATTCCCTTCATATTGTAACCTTGGAAGGCGAGTACTTGGCTCCGGGAGGATCCATGGCCGGCGGTTCCTTTAAGAATAAAGGAAATCTCTTAAGCAGAAATCGTGAAATCGAACAGCTGGAAAAAGAGATTGAAGAGACAGAGAAGGCAGTGGAAGACTTAAAATCCCGTCAGGAAGAATTGGAAACTGCCATTGCACTTTTAAATGATGATATCAAAGACCTTCAGGAAAAGATTTCCGAGAAGGCTTTGGCTCAAAATACTGCAAAGCTTAACTTCGAGCGTGCAACCTCACAGAAAGAAGAAAGCTTAAAGGTGGCTGAGACCCTTCACGAAGAAGGTGCTGACATTGAGCGTCAGATTAAAAATATCGATGCGGAAAAGAAACAGATTGTCATCGATATGGAAGAAGCCGAGAAGCGAGAAGAAGAGTTAAAGGCTGAAATTGTTGCATTCCAAGAGAAATTGGATGAACAGACCTATATGGAGGCTTCCGCAAACCGAAATGTGGCGGAGGTTCAGGTAGAAGAAGCATCAGCTCGTCAGAAGGTAACCTTCGTTGAAGAAAACTTAAACCGTATCGAAGGGGAACTTGCAAAGGACCAGAAGGACTTAGACGATTTGGAACAGCAGTCTAAGGACGCAAAAGCCGATGCCCAGAGAAAACGTAACGACATCGAATCTATTAAGGCTACCATTTCTTCTGCAGATGATACCTTCAAAGAATTGGAAGAAGAATTGAAATCTTCCATTTCAAAGAAAGAAGAAATGTCAAAGACCTATAAGGGATTCTTTGAAAAGAAGGAAGAGATTTCCAAAGAAATCAACCGTTTGGAAAAGGAAATCCTTCGTTTGGATGCTGCCAGAGAAAAGGCACAGGAAAGCGTTGAGACCAATAACAACTACATGTGGGATGAGTATGAACTTACTCTTCATGCTGGACTTTACCAATCGCGATGAAATGAAGAAGAGCATTTCCAAACTTCGTGATGACATTCGTCGTATGGGAAATGTTAATGTCAACGCTATTGAAGAATTCAAGGAGATTTCCGAGCGTTATACCTTCTTAAAGGGGCAGCATGATGACTTGATTGAGTCACAGCAGCGCTTAACCGGAATCATCGATGAATTGGATAAGGGAATGCGTGAGCAGTTTTCTGCTAGGTTTAAAGATATCCAGACCGAATTCGATAAAGCCTTTAAGGAGCTTTTCGGAGGCGGTAAAGGTACCTTGGAACTCGTGGAAGGTGAAGATATCCTAGAGACAGGCATTAAGATTATCGCTCAGCCGCCGGGAAAGAAGTTACAGAACATGATGCAGCTTTCCGGTGGTGAGAAATCCTTAACTGCAATTGCACTTTTATTTGCAATTCAGAACTTAAAGCCATCACCTTTCTGTTTATTAGACGAGATTGAGGCGGCGCTGGATGATTCAAACGTTGACCGTTTTGCAAAATACTTAAATAAGTTAACCAAGAATACGCAGTTTATTATTATTACCCACCGTCGTGGTACCATGACAGCGGCGGACCGTCTCTATGGTATTACTATGCAGGAGAAGGGTATTTCTACCTTGGTATCCGTTAACTTAATTGAGAATGACTTAGAGGATTAAGTATGGCAGAGGAAAAGAAAGGCTTTTTTCAAAAGTTAATCGACGGCCTTACAAAAACCAGAGATTCCTTTGTAAAAAACATGGATTATGTCTTTCGTGGATTTACCAACATTGATGAGGAGTTCTACGAAGAACTTGAGGAGATTCTTATCTCCGGAGATATCGGTGTTCGTACTACGGAAGAAATCCTTGATGATTTAAAGGAAAAGGTAAAAGAACAAAAGATTAAAGAACCGGCGGATTGCAAACAACTTTTAATCGATTCCATCAAAGAACAGATGGATATCGGAGAAGCGGAGTATGCATTTGAGAATCAAACATCCGTGATTTTGGTTGTGGGTGTCAACGGTGTTGGAAAGACGACAACCATTGGAAAACTTGCTTCCAAGTTTAAATCACAGGGCAAGAGAGTTGTGCTTGCTG
>CAJOGB010000021.1 GCA_905233835.1 uncultured Lachnospiraceae bacterium | reverse complement strand
TAGTTGAGTTACCTGTGATAGATACACCAACATTTTCATGATGCATAATAGCAACACCTTCTACTACATCATCAGAACCGTAGCACTTAACTGAAGCGCGAAGTCCGTCAGAATATGCCTTCTCATATACGATATTAAGCTTAGCGTTCTTGTAATCGTAATCTGTCTCAACATAAGTAAGTCCGTTAATACGAGAGATAATCTGTGCAGCGTCCTTGCCAAGTCCGTTAAGGATAACGCGAAGTGGCTTTTGACGTACCTTATTAGCCTTCTCAGCAATACCGATAGCACCCTCAGCGGCTGCGAATGACTCATGTCCTGCTAAGAAGCAGAAGCACTCTGTCTCTTCTTCAAGAAGCATCTTGCCTAAGTTACCATGTCCAAGACCTACCTTACGATGGTCAGCAACAGAGCCCGGAATACAGAATGCCTGTAAGCCTTCTCCGATTGCTGCAGCGGCATCAGATGCCTTGCGACAGTTCTTCTTGATTGCAATTGCTGCACCTACAGTGTATGCCCAGCAAGCATTTTCAAAACAAATTGGTTGAATGCCCTTAATCATATCGTATACATTAAGTCCGGCATCCTTTGTAATCTTCTCAGCTTCTTCAATGGAGCTGATTCCATATTGACCAAGAACAGCATTAATCTGGTCAATTCTTCTTTCATATGATTCAAATAAAGCCATTGTGATATTCTCCTTTCCTAAATTACTCTTTTCTTGGGTCGATAATCTTTGCTGCATCTGCTACACGGCCGTACTGACCCTTTGCCTTTTCCCAAGCAGTATTAGGATCATCACCGTTCTTGATGAAGTCAGTCATCTTTCCAAGGGAAACGAACTGATATCCAATAACTTCGTTGTTATCATCTAAAGCAATACCGGTTACATAACCTTCTGCCATCTCTAAGTAACGAACACCTTTTTCTTTGGTAGCGTACATGGTACCAACCTGAGAGCGAAGTCCCTTACCTAAATCTTCCAAACCTGCACCAACTGCCAAACCGTCATCAGAGAATGCAGACTGTGTACGTCCGTAAACGATCTGTAAGAATAACTCTCTCATAGCGGTATTGATAGCATCACATACAAGGTCTGTATTTAATGCTTCAAGAATGGTCTTTCCCTGAAGGATTTCAGCTGCCATAGCTGCTGAGTGAGTCATTCCTGAGCATCCGATGGTTTCAACAAGTGCTTCTTCGATGACACCGTTCTTAACGTTCAAGGAAAGCTTACAAGCTCCCTGCTGAGGTGCACACCAGCCCACACCGTGTGTAAAACCGGAAATGTCTTCGATTTTTTTTGCATGTACCCATTTTCCTTCTTCAGGAATCGGAGCAGGCTCATGCTTAGCGCCCTTGGCAACAGGACACATGTTTTCTACTTCTTTTGTGTAAATCATTGCTAATCTCCTTTCACACTTACATACTATATCAACGCTCTTTCTCATACGAAAAATCACGTTATATGCCGAAACTCATTTTCTCATATTTCCCTTTGTTCGTAAAGTGAAAACTTTAACAATCAAAGGAGTTTCCGCTATTCATACCGTAAAGCATCGATGGGGTTCATCTTCGCCGCTTTATTGGCGGGAACGTAACCGAAGATGAGTCCGATGGATACGGAAAATCCGATGGAAAGCAGTATTCCTCCGATGGACGGTGTGGCCGGGTATCCCATGTAATTGGTAAGAGCCATACCTCCCGCTACCCCAAGTACCAGTCCGATGGCTCCGCCAATCAAACAAATGATAATAGCCTCCACCAAAAACTGTGCACGGATGGAGGAGTTCTTCGCTCCAAGGGCTTTTCTGGTTCCGATTTCTCTGGTTCGTTCCGTTACGGATACCAGCATGATATTCATAACGCCGATTCCTCCCACCACCAATGCAATAGCTGCGATTAAAGAAATGGCCGAAGTAATGGTACTTAAAATGGAATCCAACATTCCAACCAATGCAGAGAAGGTATACGCCGATATTTCAAAACTGTCGTTTGATGCATAGTAGCGATCAAAAAACCGAGTAATCTTTTTGGATAAGGTCTCCGGATCTACACCCACGGCGGATACCACTTCAATGGTGGAGAATTTTAAATCACTTCTCTGGATTCGCTTTGCCGCATTAATGGGGATGTAAAGATTGGTTCCCACGTTAAAGTTAAACATGTTGGTGTACTCGTTTTTTGTCTCGTAAACTCCGGCGATCACTAAGGATACCGTCTGATCGTTTACCATAAATTCCAACGTCTTTCCGATGGCACCTTCATAGTCTCCGTCGTATAACTCGTCGATCATTTTTTTATTTGCCAAGCACACCATATGTCCGTCCGTAAAGTCCAAGGCACTAAACATACTGCCGGCTAGGATGTCCACTTTGTTTGGAATGTAGTATCCCACGTTGGTTCCCACCACCGTTACCGTAGCATCCTTTCCCTCCACGGAAATCTCTGCGGACTCCAAATTCTGAGATAGAGATACGGCATAGATTTCATCCTCGTATTCTTCGCAAAGATCGTGAATCATATCCACGGTCATATAGTCCTTATCTTCCATCTCCTCTTTTCCGGAGAAAGAACCGAACTTTAATCCGTCCACCTTTGCGTCTTTTCCGGGCTCTTCTTCTTTTCGTTCCACCACGGACACAAAAACGTCATTGGCCCCCGCATCCTGTAAGTTCGTAGATACCGATAAGGTTACGGAGTTTCCTACCGTAAAAATGGCAATTACCGAACCAATACCGATAATAATTCCAAGCATGGTAAGAAGGGCACGCATCTTATTGGATCGAAGGGAATTCAGTGCCAAAATCACATTTTCCACAAACAGCATCAGATGGCACCTCCTTCCTCAGAGATACGTCCGTCTCGAATATTTATAATTCGATGGGTTTCGGATGCCAACTCCGGTGAGTGGGTAATTAAAACGATGGTCTTTTTTTGTTCCCGATTTAATTTATGAAACAAATCCATTACCAGTCGTCCGGTTTTGGTATCCAACGCACCCGTAGGCTCATCCGCTAGGATTATGGCAGGATCGTTTGCCATGGCACGGGCGATGGCCACACGCTGCTTTTGTCCACCGGATAACTCCTCCGGAAGATGCTTTGCGCGATCCGTCATCTCAACAAGGTCAAGTAGTTCCATGGCTCTCTTTCTTCTCTCAGAGGAAGATACCCCCGCGTAGAGCATGGGAAGTTCCACATTTTTAATGGCATTGGTTTTTGCGATCAGATTATAAGTCTGAAACACAAAGCCGATTTTTTTGTTTCGTATCTCGGAAAGCTCATTCTCGGAAGCCTTTTCCACATCGATGCCGTCCAAAAAATAGTTTCCGGAAGTAGGCCGATCCAAGGCACCGATTAAGTTCATAAGCGTGGACTTTCCCGAACCGGAGGGACCTACGATAGAAACGAATTCCCCGTCCCGAACGGACAGGGAAATCCCGTGTAAAATCTCTAATTCATTGGGCTGGCCGATGTAGAAACGCTTAATGATGTTTTCCAAGCGGATAATCTCACTCATTTACACGCCTCCGGCATTTCCAACCATATTAAGAAGTTCATCCATGGACTGACTGGAATCGTCATCCGGAACCACTACCTGTAAGCCCTCCTTAATATCCGGGCCTTTGATTTCATAATAATAAGAACCCTGAAGTCCCACGGTAACATCCAACTCTTTTGTGACCTGAGTTACCCTTCCTTTTTCATCCGGTGCGGATGCTTCTTCATCAATAACTTCGATATAAGTACTTCCGTCTTCTCTGGTTTGAATGGCGCCGTAAGGAACCGCCAATACATCTTCCGCGCTTTGGGTAATGATGGAAATCTTTACGTTCATCCCCAAACGAAGCCTTGAGTTTTGATCGTTTAAGGAGATTTTTACCTTATAGTTTGCATCGTTTCCGGATGAAGACATTCCTCCCGCCAGAGATGACATATCGCCGTTTAAAAGCGCGGTATAATCCTGCATACTTCCGGAGGAAGAATTTCCCCCTGTCGCCTTTAGGGCCACATAGGTTACATATCCGTTTAACTCTTCGTCACGGGTGGCATCGGTTTTCATGACGGCCTTCATGCCTGCCGCCACATCCGCCACGTCATATTCATCGATGCTTCCCTCCACGTAAAACTCGTTTAAGCCTTCCACCGTAGCGATGGTTCCACCATTAAAGGTACGACCCGGTTTTACATTTACGGAAGTTACCGCTCCGGAAATGGTGGAGCGCACCGTTCCTTTTGCGATGGTGGTATTTAAATCACGAATGGTTTCATCGTAGTTTCGAATCATTTCATCCTGATTCGTATCGTAATTCGTTTTTGCATCCACTAAGGTCTGATCGTTTTCCTGCTGAATGGAAGTTACCTGTGCTTCCGCAGTATTATAATTGGCCTCTGCGGAATCCATGGCCATTCTCTTTTGCTGCAAAACCGTATATTCACCGGAAAGTGCAAGCTGTGCTTCCGTCTTTCCGCTTTGTAATTTTGGTTTATAATCCCCTTCGTAATAGCTGTTATATTCCTGGGCAGCCTTTTCATATGCCGCTTTTTTTGCATCTCGATTCGCCACTGCCTGTGCAAGGCGGTCTCCTCTGCTAGCCTGGTTGTTTGCAATCTGAGCATCGTAGTTTGCATCCGTCGCATTTTTATTATCAACGACTTCCTTTTTCGCTTTGACCACTTCGTTTTTTCTGGCTTGCACGTCCGACATATCAAGCTTACAGATTACATCTCCCGCAGAAACCATATCTCCTTCCTGCACCAAGACTTCCTTTACTTTATAGCCCATAAGCTCCGTCATCACATCCTCGGAAGAAGATGCCATGACGGTACCGGTACCGCTGACACTTGATACGATGGAATGGCGTGTCAATTCCTCGGTAACGAACTGACTTTCTGTTGTTTTTTCTGAAATCTTTAACTGATATATTGCCAAACCGATAAGTGCTGCAATCAAAAGAATCGATACAAGTCCGATTGTTTTTTTCACTGTCCACTTCTTTATCATAATCTTCTCTCCCAACGGAAATTAACTTTTTCTTTAGAATAAGCGCATTCCTATTCTACCACACTATTTCGCTAAATGAAAAAAAATCGTCACAAAACAAATAATGTGCTATGATAAAAACGATAACTCGAATTCATTACTTCGCACGTATCCAGTGCACGCCGGACACCACTCCGTCCGATATCACAGGTGTTTCCATTTAGAACGCAAAAGAACAATCCTTTTCCGTTTCCGAAGAAGAAAGTGCTTTTGCAAGAGAGATTCGAAGGGGCTTAAAAAAATAACCCATAAATAAGCGCACAAAAAAGATGGCTACGTAACTGTAGCCATCTTTTATTATTTATATATTTGTTTGTAATTACTAGATTGTAAAGGTATCAACAAACTCGCCAATCTTGGAAGCAGAATCGGCAACTGTCACTGCACTCTTGTCTACTCCACGGCTTTCCTCTGCAACTGACTGTGCGCTGGAAGCTGCGGTATCAACAGTAGCGGTAACTTCTTCTGTGCTGGCTGACTGTTCCTCTGCAATCGCTGCAACGGAGGTGGCGATATCATTAACTTTCTGCATCTTATCAATCATATCGCGGACGGTCTCGCCTGCTTCATTTAATGCACTGAAGATATCTGCAAATGTCTCACCTGTCTCGCTAACAGATGCGGAGCTTTCTGCAATCTCTGTAACACTGGTTGCAGAACGTTCGGACAAGTCATTGATCTGCTTGGTAACTTCTGTAATAATCTCGGCAATCTCTGTGGTTGCTTTCGCACTCTCTGCTGCCAGTCCACCGATTTCATCAGCAACAACTGCAAATCCACGTCCGGCTTCACCCGCACGAGCTGCCTCAATAGAAGCATTCAGTGATAACAAATTGGTCTGTGAAGAAATGGAGTTAATCATATCGATAATGGAGTTAATCTGCTGTGTTGCATCATCCACCTTCTTAACAACTTCACTCATCTCTGTCATGGACTTGGAAATATTTTCCATATTGGCCTGAACCTTATCCATATCCTGCTGACCCTTTTTCGCTTTTTCTACCAATTCGTTCATGGTCTGGTTGGTAGCGCTTCCCTGTTCTGTCATTTCACCGACAGACTGTGCAAGCTCGGTTGCGTTGGTTGCAAGTTCTGTAACAGATTCTGCAACACCTTCCATCGCGCTGTGGATCTGCTCCATAGATAAGCTCTGTTCTTCTGCCTGCGTATTTAAGGTGTTTGAAGCGCTTCTGCTGTTGTCCGCTTCCGTTGCAAGCATCTGAGTAACATTCTTCATATTACCTAAGGTATCACGCATTCGCTCAACATAATCATGCATACGGTTGTTCATTACGCCGATTTCGTTGTTTCCACCCTTTTTAATATCAACAGTGAAATCACCGTCAGCAATACGAACAATGTTATCCGTTAATGCACGAACCGGTTTTGTAATCTTTGTCGAGATCAAGAACAGAATAATAAATGTACTTGCTACAAGCATAAGGATTACAAGTATAATTGTAATAACGCTTAAGCGGCTGAGTTCTGTTAAAACATCATCCTCTTTTACATAGGAAACCAAAACCCAGTTTGTACCCGGTACATTGTCCATGGATACAAAATAGTCTTTTTTATCATTTCCTTTAATGACTGAAACTTCATCGGTTGCGCCTGATTCAATCTTTTGGTAAATCGCTGTAACGAAATCATCACTTACATCGGTGACTTCCGCTCCAACCTGATCTTCATTCGGTGACGCGATAATTGTCGTTCCACTGAAAAGTAAGCTTCTTCCCGTACCAACCGGAGTATAAACACTAACTGTTTCGGAAATACCGCTTAACACGATATCGGTTGAAAGTACACCTTTCCTACCGTCTTTAAAGTTAACTGCACGGGATCCACACACTACCATCTCTCCTGTTGTCATATCAACAGAAGGTGCCCCAAGTACAATCTTATCGGAGCCGGAACCGTTTTGGTACCACGCACGGGTCGTCGGGTCATAGTCCGCATCCGGAACCCAATCTCCGCCATCAAAGAATGCATCTCTTCCAATCGCCAAATAACAGTCGATTACAGCTCCCGGATACTCATTCATTCCGGGGATCAGTCCTGCTCGAATCTCGGACGGATCTGCGTAATCCTGTGTTTCAAGTACATCAGCAATACCATTGTAATATCCCATCATTTCATTCATGGTTCTTCCGATATCATTTGCATTTGCTGTAGACTCGTTCTTTAATTCCTTCTTACCACCATCAACAATGACGCTTTTGGAATTAACAAATACTATCAGTGCAACGACCACAATAAAAATCGCAATCATCGGAACCAGAATAATTAATAACTGTGTGCTGATTTTTTGTTCTCTTCCCTTTTGTACTGTTTTCTTTGTAGCAGTACTTTCCTTTCTCTCTCCCATAAGCAAATACTCCTTTGTGAATATATCCTGTACACAACTTGTGCGACAATTCATTGCAATTGTATCACAATTCATACAATATTAATATACTTTTATTCTAAAAGTGAAAATATTCCTTCCCTATCAGCGGACATAAGCGCCTTATGCAGATTTTTCACAAGTTCCTGTTTCTCCTTTGGAATGGAATAATCCTTTAGTGTTTTTACAGATTCTAAAGCCGTATCAAAATCAAAAGCCGCCGTAAACTCCTTTATGGCTTCAAGAATTTCCGTAAACATTTTGTCAGAAATCATCTCTTTAGAGTCATCGGAATAATCCGCATCCGGCACCAGTCCGAAGGCATCCTTCAAATCACTGACAATAGTTTTATATTTTTTCAAAAGCTCCGGCGTATGTTTCCGTATAGAAATAACATCTTTGCAATCTCCCGCCTCTTCCATATTCGCAGCCAGATTGGAAAGGGACATTGCACCAATCAGACGTGAACTTGATTTTAGGCCATGCACCAAAATGGTATAGTTTTCCCAGTCCTTTTCCTCATAGTAATCGTTAATATGCTTTGCATTATCTGAATAGGCTTCGCAATAGTTTTGAATTGCTTCAATCAAAACATCACTTCTTTCGCCGCAGTTTAATAATGCAAACGGAATATCAATTCCCGGTACCGCACGAAGGGGCAAAAGCTTTTCATCCAGTTCCATATAGGCATTTCGTTTTTTTTGCTCCGGCGGTTTCTTTTCGTCCAATACCACTGACGGGTGTTGAATCAACGCATCATCCAGGTATTCAAAAACCATTCGTTCCAGTTTCTTTGAATTCACCGGTTTGGTCAGATAGTCATCAAACCCAGCATTTAAAAACCATTCCCTTGCTCCGGAAATTGCATTGGCCGTAAGTGCAATACAAACAGCATCTTTCGATGCATTTTGTTTCAATCCCTTGATTGCATGCAATGTTTCCACACCATCCATAACCGGCATCCGCTGATCGATAAATAAAATATCATAGCGATTTGTTTTTACCAGCGCGATAGCATCTTTTCCGCTGGTGCAGGTATCTATTTTTATCTTCGTAGGTTTTAAAAGTCCTTTTAAAACCGTAAGATTTGCAACGGTATCATCTACCACCAAAATCTTTGCATCCGGAGCAATATGACTTACACGATACTGTTCTTTTTCTTTATTGATGTTTTCCAAGTGCTTGGTGTAATCTCCCAAAAGCTCACAACTTCTGGCTCCCTGCACCACCTCAAAAGAAAAAACAGATCCTTTTCCGTAGGTGCTTTGAACCTCAAGATGTGAATTCATCAGGCCAAGCAACCCCTGAACGATGCTCATTCCTAGGCCCGTACCTTCGATATTACGATTCTTTTCTTCTTCAATTCGATCAAATCTGGAAAAGAGTTTTTCTATGTCTTCTTCTTTGATTCCGCTTCCGGTGTCTTCCACGGAAAACCGAATAACAATGGGGCAGGCTCCGTTTAGAGATCCGGCATTATCTCCCAACTTAGCCTTTGTTCCATCCACATTGGAAAAAGACATGTTTTCCAATGCCGCGACTTCCTCACTTGTTGCCTCACGGGAAGAAATCCGAAAATGAATGGAGCCCTCTTCCGTATATTTTAGCGCATTGGTTAAAATATTTAAGGCACACTGCTTGATTCTGATTTCATCACCATACAAAAGAAACGGCACATTTTTTTCCACTTCTACAAAAAACTCCAGTCCCTTGTTTTCGGCACGAGATTTTATCATATTGGTCAAATCATTAATGACGGATGTAATATCATATTCCACCGGTATAATGGAAAGTTTCCCGGCTTCCAGTTTTGATGAATCCAAAATATCATTGATCAAACTAAGAAGCGTATTCCCGGCGCTTTGAATATCAGCGGCATATCCATAAATATCATCATCCGTAGTTTCACGCATAATGATTTCGTCCATGCCTAAAATCGCATTCAGCGGTGTCCTGATTTCATGGGATACATTGGACAAAAATGTACTCTTTGCTTCATTGGAACGTCTGGCAATTTCAAGTTCGTTTTTCGCCTTTGCGGCCTCGTCCGAAATCTGCTGCATTTCAAGTCGGACCTGCACGGATGTCCGTGTGTTTTTATTGATATAATCAAAGCTTTTAAGGATTGCCTGATAGTGCTCTTCTAAGGCCTTGAAATAGGCTTTTTCATCGTTGTCATGTTTTGCAATTGCAATCTTCATGTTCTGAATCAAAACAGAAAAATTCGGATTTTGAATTGCCGCATTGGAGGAAATCAAATATGGCATAAATCTTTTCGCATAGTCATATTGATTGGAACGAATCAGAAAGCTTGTAACATTTAAAATATGCATAAATACCGGAGGTGCCGGTTTATGTTTATGCAGTATATCAAGCATGGCGTCGCAGGCTTCATCGCGAAGCTCATAGTTTCTTGTAGCATGAAGCACCATAATGTGAAATGCATTGATCAGAGCTGTGTTCGGGCAATCATAACGCGGAGTATAACCTTTTTGACGTTCTTTACTGATTTCATAGCACTTCCATGCCTCATCAAACTGGCCCATCCAGATATAGCACTGTCCCAGCATGCAGACAGCCATATCAATTCCGTCACTTTCAAAAAATGAATATCGATATTCTGACGGATGAAGCGCTTCATCATAAGAAATCTTTGCGTAATGCAAGGCTCTGTCATATTCCCCGATTGTGATATAGAATCCGGACATATAAAAATCTGCCACAGATTTTATTTCGTTTATATCGCTTAAATCCGCATAATACTTGGAAAGCAAAAAATAATCGAGTCCAAGATTTGTCTGTCCATAGTTTAATGCATCGGTCCCCAGCAACATATATGCAGATGAAAGTACAATATTATGCTCCGTCCCTTTCAAATAAGCGAGGGCAAGTTCCATTTCGCCCTTAAACTTATCATATTCAACCTGTGAGGAAAAATAAAAAATGGCGCGATGAAAATGCCCATATCCCAGAAAAGGGATGCTTTGGGCTTCATCGGCCATTTTAATCAATTCTTCTGACTGTGTCAGTCGGCTTGGTGAAGACTCATATGTCATCGTAAGCGTCTTCACCAACTCCGTCATTTTTTTTAAAACATCTTCAGTGCCACTCATAGTATTCCTCCCCTACATACCATAAGTCCTGTCAGATAGTATTATACCAGTTCACGGATAAATTGTGCCACCTTTTTCATGTCAACCGTTGGCTCAAAGCGAGCAACCACATTTCCATCACGATCAACTACAAATTTCGTAAAATTCCATTTGATGTCCGGATTCTTTTTATAATTCTTATCAACCTTTAACATCATGGCACTCATGGCAAGAGCTGCCGGACCTTTTCCGAATCCCTCGAAGCCCTTCTGCTCCTTTAAATAGGTAAACAGTGGAAGTGCATTTTCACCATTTACATCAGATTTCTTAAACTGCTCAAACTGTGTATTGTATTTTAACTGACAAAACTCATGAATCTCATCATCCGTTCCCGGGGTCTGTCCCGCAAACTGATTACAGGGAACATCGATAACTTCAAATCCCTTATCATGAAGTTCCTCATATAACTGTTCGATTGGCTCATAGTGCGGTGTAAATCCGCACCCCGTAGCTGTATTTACAATCAGCATCACCTTTCCGCGATACTCTTCCAAAGAAAACTCACTGCCGTCACGTCTTTGTAATTTAAAATCATATACAGATGCCATAACACTACCTCCTTTGTTTCATTCACACATTTGCATATCGTCTTTGCTTGTATGTAATTATATTGTACGCAATTTAATATGTCAAGTATTTTTTTCTCCACAGTTTTATCTTTTGTGGTACACTTTCAACGACGGAGGCTTGAATACTATGGCAAAACTTAGAAACCCACTGGAAAAAGACAAACTTTTAATCCTAATTGT
>CAJOGB010000020.1 GCA_905233835.1 uncultured Lachnospiraceae bacterium | reverse complement strand
TATGATTTTTTCAGAGGTACTTGGGGCAGTGAGCATCGAATGAAATATAATCATGTGCTGGCAGGTAAGAACGGCAACAGAGTAGTCAAGACGAAACTGAACGAAAAGGTTCCCGCCGTTCTGTATCAAGATGGCAAATATTACAGTTTCTACAGACATACAAAGCAAGATGTCATCGGCTTCGTACCGACTCGTAATACAAGTTTCACGGCATTGGTTTTGCCTTGTGTACGCTGGGGGAAGCATTTTGTCGGAGTGAGACGGAATTTTGGCAAAAAGACTAGATTTTTCAATGATTATTTTGCTCGGATTTATTTGACACACATGCTTTGCGAAGTTATAATGTTAAAGTCTGTTTTTGCGAGGATTTTGAAAAAGAACAGACGATCTTCATAAATATTAAGGGAGGAAAAAACATGAAGAAAAAGATTTTATCACTTCTTCTTGCCGCTACTATGATTGTCGGACTTGCAGCATGCGGTGGAAAAGGTGGAAACTCTGCAAAGAAGTCCGGCTCTGAAAGCGGCAATGAGACATTAGTTGCTTGTACAACCGGATTTGAGAACAAGTTCTCTCCATTCTTTGCACAGAACGTTGACGACAGAACAGTAGAGCAGATGACACAGATTTCTATGCTTTACTCCGATCGTGAAGGAGCTCCGATTTTAAACGGTATGTCTGATGAAGGTGAGACCATTCCTTTTAACGGAACGGATTATGTTTATCATACACCGGCAAACATTGAAGTAGTTGAAAACGAAGACGGTTCTGTTGATTACAACATTACCATGCGTGAAGACTTAAAGTTCTCTGACGGAGAGCCTGTTACTATCGATGACTACATCTTTAGTTTATATGTAGTTTCCGATCCGACTTATGACGGATCTACTACTTTATATTCCTCACCGATCAAAGGTATGGAAGAATACAGAAGCGGTATGAGCACTCTTTCCGTTTTGATTGCTGAAAAAGGTGAAGACAACACAGACTTTTCTCTTTACACCGAAGATCAGCAGAAAGCATTCTGGGATGCTGTTAACGGCGGTTTGACCGACTTTGCTCAGTCAATCGTTGACTACTGCGTAGAAGCAGGATATGCAGCAGATGCTGAGGATGTAAAGACTGCAGCAGGTGCTTGGGGATTTGATTTGGCAGACGGTGCTACCGCAAAAGATTTTGCTATGGCTATCGGTGAAGCATACGGCTGGAACTTCTCTGCAATGGAGAAGGAGACAGCAGGTACAGCTCTTGCTGATTTGATGGATGCAGATGTATATGCTTACTCAACCGTCGGTGTATCTACCGGTGATTCTGCTGATTACATCGAAGGTATTGTTCGTACAGGTGATTATTCTTGTACAATTTCTACCGCTACTTTGGATGCATCTTTCATCTACAACTTAGGTATTGAGATTGCTCCGCTTCACTACTATGGTGATGCTTCTAAGTACGATTATGATGCGCACAAGTTCGGTTTCGAAAAGGGTGACCTTTCAACCGTTCGTGCTAAGACCACAGAGCCGATGGGTGCAGGTCCTTATAAGTTCAATAAGGTAGCTGACGGTACTGTATATATGGAGGCTAATGAGAGCTACTTCAAGGGTGCGCCGAAGACCAAGTTCTTAAACTTCGTTGAAACACAGGAAGCTGATAAGATTACCGGTGTTCAGTCCGGTACTCTTGATATCGCCGATCCTTCTTACTCATCAGAAGCTGCTTCTCAGATTGCTGAGATCAACGGCGCAGATGATTTGGAAGGTAAAGTTATTACTACTAAGTTAATCGACTTCAGAGGTTACGGATATATTGGTATTTCCGCTGACAACGTAAAGGTTGGAAACGATCCTTCATCCGATGCTTCTAAGAATTTACGTAAGGCAATCGCGACCGTTATCGCTGCTTACAGAGATGAGGGAATCGATTCTTACTACGGTGAAACCGCTACAGTTATTAACTACCCAATCTCCAATACTTCATGGGCTGCACCTCGTGTAACCGATGACGGATATCAGGTAGCTTACTCTAAGGACGTAGAAGGAAATGATATCTATACTTCTTCTATGTCAGCTGATGAAAAGTACGATGCAGCACTTCAGGCAGCACTTGGATACTTTGAAGCAGCAGGATATACTGTGGAAGACGGTAAACTTACCGCTGCTCCTGCAGGTGCAAAATTAGAGTACGAAGTAAACATCGGTGGTGGCGGACAGGGTGACCACCCGACCTTCTTAATCTTAAAGAATGCAGCTGACGCTTTCGCAAAGATCGGATTTACACTTTCCGTAAACGACCTTGCAAACGCTTCTGATTTATATCAGTCATATCAGACGGGTGTTGCTGAAATGTGGTGTGCCGCATGGCAGTCAACTTCCGATCCGGATATGTTCCAGTTGTATCACAGCAACGGATCTACAAACTACTATAAGATTAACGATGCTGATCTTGACGAGTCAATTATGCTTGCTCGCGAGTCTACTGATCAGACTTATCGTAAGGGACTTTACAAAGCTGCTATGGAGATTATCATGGACTGGGGTGTTGAGCTTCCGGTTTACCAGCGTTCCGATGCTCAGATTTTCTCCAGCGAGCGTGTAAACGTATCTACTCTTCCGGGAGATATGACTCCGTACTACGGATGGGCAGATGAAATTCAAAATATCGAATTGAACTAATTAAAAAGTTCTTTCATATTTAAGATTTTTCGGGAGTCGCTTCTTTATTTAGACAAAGAAGCGGCTTCCTTATGTGAGTCGAAAGGTTTCTTTCGGTTCACATAAGGAATAAATAATTAGGAGGATTATATGCGTAAATTTATTATAAAACGATTATTTATATCGGTATTCATCTTACTTTGTGCGACTTTTGTCATCTATGCGCTTATGAGATGTTTGCCGGCATCCTATGTAGAAAATATGGCAATGCAGTTGGCTGCCGCTCCGGGTGCAAAACCTTACAATACCCTGGTTTATATCAAAGGAACCGCAGAGATTTCGAGAAAAAACTGGCCTTCTGACCACCAGCCATATTGCTGCGATTCGCGGTCAGTTCGGTGACAGCTGGAAATATACCATTCCTGTTGTTCAGAAGTTTTCGGAAGTAATTTGGCTTTCCTTTGTAATGGCACTTATTGCTTTCGTGTTGGAGATTTTAATTGCGATTCCTCTCGGAATCATCGCTGCAACAAAGCAGTACTCCAGAACCGATTATGCAATCACCGCCATCGCTCTTATCGGTATTTCATTGCCTACATTCTTCTTTGCCACACTTTTAAAATTGGCATTTTCCGTAAAGCTTGGCTGGTTTGATTTGTACGGACTTGTAGGCCGTGACTATGCACAGCTTTCCGCAATGGGACAGTTTTTGGATAAGGCAAACCATTTGGTGCTTCCGATTACAACCCTTGTAATTGTATCCATCGGTTCTTTGATGCGTTATACACGTACCAATATGCTTGAAGTATTAAATGCGGATTACATTCGTACCGCTCGTGCAAAGGGTCTTTCCGAAAAGAAAGTTATTTACCATCATGCATTCCGTAACACCTTAATTCCTTTGGTAACCATCGTCGGTGGTTCCATCCCGGGACTTTTCGGTGGTGCGCTTATTACAGAGACATTGTTTATGATTCCGGGAATCGGATTTACGTCTTATACCGCCATGGTAGCCGGAGATATTCCTTTCTCCATGTTTTATTTGACATTTATCGCGATTTTGACATTGCTCGGAAACTTAATCTCAGATATTTTGTATGCAGTCGTTGACCCACGAGTTCGTATTGCATAAGAGGTAGGTATAGATGAACGAAGAAAAGAATTTTAACGAAGAAGAAACGTTGGACTTAAATGATGACCGACGTGTAAAAACTCTTTCCCCGGGTGCTATGGTGGTAAAGAGATTCTTAAGAAACCGTTTGGCGGTTCTTGGAATGGTGATGCTGGCTGTTATGTTTATTTTCTCCTTTATCGGAGGACTCATCAGCCCTTATTCACAGGACCAGCAGTTCTACAAATATGAAGATCAGAACAAGGTCTATGCCGGCGTTGTTCAGAATGAGGATTTCCGCTACATCGTAAAAGAAGATGCGAAATTCGATTCCATTTTGCAGGCTCAGTTTTTGCTGGCTTCCGGCAAAAAGGAAGAAAGCTTTACTTATAAAGATGTAACTTATACTTTAGAATACGTAAGCGATGATTATGTAAAGGTATCCGAAAACGGAGCTTTAATTGCTGTTGCTTCCAAAGATATTATTAATGCGGAAGGAGATGCTCTTTCCTTTGATGCGTCCGTAGCAGCGCTTGATGCATTTGTAGGCGGTGCGGCTGAGTTTGAAGCTGACGGAGTGGCATATACCCTATCCGAAGACGGAGATGTGGAAGCTGATGGTAAAGTGGTTGCTTATATCAGCCGTTTTGTTGTATCCGCTTCCGCAAACGATATTGAAATCTCTCGTGACTTTAAAGAAGCCATCGGTGAGGCTATCGATTCAAAGAAAGAAACATTTACCTTTGCGGATGAAAACGGTGAAGATACCGAGTTTGCCATAGAGTATGAAGCTACCAAACAGATGTGGAATGTAATGAAGGCAAAAGAGACTTACGTCTATGATACCTATGCATCACCTTCCAAAGAGCATCTTTTGGGTACTGATACCAACGGTATGGATATGCTTACCCGTTTGATGTACGGTGGTCGAGTTTCTCTTATCATCGGATTTATCGTAGTGTTTATCGAAGTATTGATCGGTATCGTCTTAGGCGGTGTGTCCGGATACTTCGGTGGTTGGATTGATAACTTAATCATGCGTATCGTGGATGTATTCTACTGTATCCCGTCTCTTCCTTTGATTATTATCTTAGGATCTGCTATGGACGGAATGAGAGTGGAACCCCAGAAGCGTATGCTTTTCTTAATGTTAATCCTCGGTTTCTTAGGATGGCCGGGAGTTGCCCGTATGGTACGTGGTCAGATTCTTTCCTTAAGAGAACAGGAATTCATGACCGCTGCAGAGGCTACCGGGTTAAGCGTAAGAAAACGTATCTTTAAGCATTTGATTCCGAACGTTATTCCTCAGCTTATTGTTATTTCAACCATGAGCTTAGGTTCCACAATCATTACCGAAGCAACCCTTTCTTTCTTAGGTCTGGGTGTTAAGTTCCCATTTGCTTCATGGGGAAATATTATTAACGATGTTAATAATGCATTTGTTATGACACACTATTGGTTCGTATGGATCCCGGCAGGTATCTGCTTACTTGTAGCGGTACTTGGATTTAACTTTGTGGGAGACGGATTACGCGATGCATTCGACCCGAGAATGAATAGATAAGAGGTATTTAAAATGGCAAAGGAAAAAAACGGATATCTCTCCGCTAGGGAATCAAGAAGAATTTCCAAAGAAAACCGCCGAATCATGGGCGAGTACGAAAAGAAGCGTAAGAGAAAAAACGTTGATGAAAACGAATATTTAACCACCATGCATGATAAGAACAATGCGGTGGAATTTGATAATTTGCATTCATATTTCTTTACGGATGCAGGAACCGTAAAATCTGTGGACGGTGTATCCTTTAACGTGCCCATCGGTAAGACCGTAGGTATCGTAGGAGAATCCGGATGCGGTAAGTCTGTTACTTCTTTATCTTTGATGCAGCTCTTACAGCGCCCACAGGGACAGATTGTAGACGGTGAAATCCGCTTAAACCGTGGAGAAAAGGCATATAACATTGCAGAGACTCCGCAGGAAATCATGCAGGATCTTCGCGGTAACGCGATTTCCATGATCTTCCAGGAGCCTATGACTTCCTTAAATCCTGTATTTCGTATCGGAGATCAGGTAGATGAAGTTATCGAGCTTCATGAAGGAAAAGGAAAGACCAAAGAAGAAATTCGTAAGCAGACCATCGAAGCATTAGAGCTTGTAGGTATTGCAAATGCTACCGGCGTTGCAGAGATGTTCCCTCACGAATTATCCGGTGGTATGAGACAGCGTGTTATGATTGCTATGGCACTTGCTTGCCATCCACGCGTAATCATCGCAGATGAGCCTACCACAGCACTTGATGTTACCATTCAGGCTCAGATTTTGGACTTGCTTCGTGAATTAAAAGATAAGATTAACGCATCCATTATGCTTATTACACACGACTTGGGTGTTATCGCAGAAATGGCTGATTACGTTGTAGTTATGTATGCGGGACGTATCGTAGAAAAAGGTACTGCAGAAGAAATCTTCTACCATCCGGCGCATCCGTATACTTTGGGACTTATGGCTTCAAAGCCGGTAGTCGGTAAAGAAGTAGATGAGCTTTACTCTATTCCGGGTAAGGTTCCGAACCCGGTAAATATGCCGGATTACTGCTACTTTAAAGATCGTTGTGAAATGTGCTTAGAGTGCTGCAAGGGTGAATATCCGGGCGAAATTCATTTGTCCGATACCCATGTGGTAAGCTGCTATCGCTACTATGAAGAGCATAAAGAAGAAGCTGCACAGAAAGTAAACAAAGAGCTTATGGCAATCGCTTCCATGGCTGCAAAGAATGATAAGGAGGTGGCAGAAGATGTCAAATAATGAGAATATCTTGGAAGTCACTGACTTAAAGAAATATTTCCCCATTAAGGGCGGTATGTTTAATCAGGTAACCGGACACGTAAAAGCGGTAGACGGTGTTACCTTTAAGTTAAAACGCGGAACCACCATGGGACTCGTTGGTGAGTCCGGATGTGGAAAGACCACCACGGGTCGTACCATCCTTCGCTTAAACGGTGAGAAAACCGGTGGTAGCGTATTGTTTAACGGACAGGAAATCTATGACCTTTCCAACAAAGAATTAAGAGATCTTCGTACAAAGATGCAGATCATCTTCCAGGATCCCTTTTCTTCTTTGTCACCTCGTCTTCCGGTTGGAGAAATCATCGGTGAGGCAGTAAAAGAGCATGGCCTTGTAACAAAGGATGCTTACGAAGATTATGTGGATCACGTTATGGATGAATGTGGATTACAACCTTTCCATAAGACCCGTTATCCTCATGAGTTCTCCGGCGGACAGCGTCAGAGAATTTGTATTGCCCGTGCGCTTGCACTTAATCCGGAATTTGTAGTCTGCGATGAGCCGGTATCCGCTTTGGACGTATCCATCCAGGCGCAGATTATTAACCTTTTGAATAAACTTCAGGAAGAAAGAAATCTTTCTTATCTGTTTATTTCTCATGATCTTTCCGTAGTAGAGCATATCTCCGATGCGGTTGGTGTTATGTATTTGGGTAATTTGGTAGAGTACGGAAACACAAAGGATATCTTTAAGAATCCGCTTCATCCGTATACCAAGGCACTTTTCTCTGCGATTCCGACTCCGGATCCGAAGTCTAAGATGAATCGTGTGATCTTGGAAGGAAGCATTCCTTCTCCGGCAAATCCACCGGAAGGATGTAAGTTCCATACCAGATGTAAGTATTGTACCGAGCGTTGTAAATGTGAGGCTCCGGTTCAAAGAGAAGTAGAACCGGGACATTATGTAGTGTGCCACTTATATGACAAATAAGAATGAGTTTAAAGATGACAATCGAGTGATTGCCGATATGAGCATGATTGAAAAGCCTTCCTTTATGGGGACGCTTTTCGGTCGTCGTTTCGACAAAAAGGAAAAGCCTGCAAAGGAGCAGGAGTTTTCCAAAGAGGATAGAAAAACCTATGTCTTTGGTGCCATGGGCGCTTCGCTAGTCCTTGTGTTAATCTATGCCGTGATTTTTGCGGCAGCCATCGGACTTATCATTTTGTTGTTTAAAATGAATAGTTGAGCATTTGTTCACCCTAAAAATGAATTTGGTGCAATAATGTAAATTGCTTTTTCACGTGAGTGGCTTATAATATTAGTGTTGCTTGTAGGCAAAACTAGTATACATTTATTTGAAAAGTTAGTTTGTTTAAGAGTACAAAGACGTACAGATGAGCGACATCTGTACGTCTTTTTCAGATTTATACTTTACCCCACTAAAGCGGCGGCAGTTTAAAACTGGAAAGTATGAAAATTTTTGTGTAAAGGAGTGTGTGTGTTTTGACAAAATACATCACAAAGCGAATCTTACTTGCTATCGTATCCATTTGGATTATTACATTAATCACATTCTTTACGATGAATGCAATTCCCGGTGGCCCCTTCAATAAGGAAAAGGCCACATCTGCAGCGGTTATCGCTACATTGGAAGCTCGTTACAATTTGGATAAACCATTAGGCGAGCAATATGTGTTATACATGACAAATCTCTTACATGGAGACTGGGGTATTTCCCTCCACTCCGGTCGTGATATCTGGACCGATATTTGGTCAAGGTTCCAGGTTTCCGCAAAACTGGGAGGAAGAGCGGCGGCAGTTGCCATTGTAATCGGAATCGTCTTAGGTTCCATCGCGGCACTGACGAGAAACAAACTTCCGGATCGACTGATAGTCTTCTTTACCACATTGGGAACGGCCATGCCTTCCTTCGTATTGGCGACATTGCTTCTTTTGGTATTTTGTTTGAAGCTTTCGTTGATTCCGGTATGGTCTTCAAGTGATCCAAACTACATTTTGCCGGTTATCGCACTTTCAGTATATCCTATGGCATACATCACACGTTTGACTAAGACGTCAATGCTTGATGCATTAAATCAGGATTATGTGCGTACCGCCAGAGCAAAGGGTGTATCAAAAGTAAAAGTTATTTTTGTTCATGCTTTAAGAAATGCTTTGATTCCGGTTATCACTTATGTGGGACCAATGGTTGCATATATTCTTACCGGATCTATGGTAGTAGAAAACATCTTTACCATCGGTGGATTGGGAAGCGTATTTGTTACTTCCATTAATAACCGTGACTATCCGGTCATCATGGCGGTAACGATTTTCCTTGCGATTTTAATGGTAATCGCTAACTTACTTACAGATATTGTTTACAAACTCGTTGACCCGAGAATTAAATTAGACTAGGAGGAGCAGAAATTGGATAACGCAAACTTAAAGAAAAACTTCCTTTCTGCACAAATCGATCTTTCTAAATTTAGTTCCGCTAATTTTGAGAAGGCGACGGAAGATGAAAAGCGTCAGCAGGACGTAATGGGAGAGTCCACCACCTTCTTTAAAGACGGTATGAGAAGACTTCGCAAAAACCCTCTTGCTATGGCGAGTATCGTGGTTTTGCTTTTGATTGTTCTTATTATTTTGGTGGCACCTGCATTTGTACCTTATTCCTATGATCAGATTATTACCGTAGACGGTGTTCGTGATAAGGGTAGTGCAAATCTTGGCATGATGGAATATTCTGCCAGAGAACAGGCATACATGGATAAGACAGGAGAGAAGCTATTCCCCCATTTATTCGGAACCGACGGACTTGGACGTGATTACTTCATTCGTGTAATCTACGGCACCAGAGTTTCTTTGGCAGTCGGTGTCGTAGCTGCTGTCATGGTAGTTATTATCGGTATCATTTACGGATCTATCGCCGGATACTTCGGCGGAAGAGTGGATCTTATTATGATGCGAATCGTGGATATCATATATTCACTTCCGGATATGTTAATTATCATTTTGCTTTCCGTAGTATTTAAGGAACGTTTGGGTGCGCTTTTTGAAGGAACGGTGTTGGCAAAACTGGGTTCCAACATGATTTCCATGTTTATCGTATTCGGCCTTTTGTACTGGGTAGGTATGGCACGACTGATTCGTGGTCAGATTCTTACCATTAAAAATAATGAATATGTGTTGGCGGCAAAATGTATCGGTACATCCAACCGCAGAATTTTAAAAACACATATTTTACCCAACTGCTTATCCGTAATTATTATTACCACGGCGTTACAGATTCCCTCAGCAATCTTTACGGAGAGCTACTTAAGTTTCTTGGGACTCGGTGTTTCCGTACCCCTTTCGTCCCTCGGATCTCTTGCCAATGATGCAAGAGCTGCCATGCAGTCATATCCACAACGTTTGGTTATCCCTGCAGTGGTTATTTGTTTGATTGTACTTGCCTTGAACCTTTTAGGCGACGGACTTCGCGACGCCTTCGATTCAAAGCTTGATTAGGAGGATATCATGTCAGATAAGAATTACGTATTAGAAGTAAATAACCTCCACACAAGCTTTTTTACGGATGTGGGTGAGGTAAAGGCTGTTAACGGTGTGTCTTTTTCCTTAGAACCGGGAAAGACATTGGGAATCGTTGGTGAATCCGGTTCCGGAAAATCCGTTACCGCATATTCTATTATGCAGATTTTGGCTCAAACCGGTAGAATTACCGAGGGCGAGGTAAAATATAAAGGACAGGACATTACAAAGTTTTCCGAAAAGGAAATGCAGTCCTTCCGCGGAAGTAAGTGTTCCATTATTTTCCAGGATCCCATGACTTCCTTAAACCCGGTGTTTACCGTAGGATATCAGTTGGAAGAAGCTATTATGCTTCATACCAATAAAACCAAGGCCGAAGCAAAAGAGCGTGCCATCGAACTTCTTACTTTGGTTGGTGTAAACGATCCCCAGAAGCGTTTAAAACAGTATCCACATGAGCATTCCGGCGGTATGAGACAGCGTGATATGATCGCTATGGCTTTGGCCTGCGAACCGGATATCTTAATCGCGGATGAGCCGACTACCGCACTTGATGTTACCATTCAGGCACAGATTTTGGACCTCATGAAAGAGTTACAGGAAAAGCTTGGTATGGCAATTATCATGGTAACCCATGACCTTGGTGTCATCGCTTCCATGTGTGATGAGATTATCGTTATGTACGGCGGACGTGTTTGCGAACGCGGTACCGCAGATGATATTTTCTATCGTCCGGCACATGAATATACAAAGGGACTTCTTCGTTCCATCCCGAGACTTGATAACATGGGCGAAAAGTTGGTTCCTATCGGAGGAACACCCATTAACCTTTTAAATATGCCAAAGGGATGTGCATTCTGCCCTCGTTGTGATGAGGCCATGAAGATTTGTCTTTCCGAGGTTCCGGAGGAACTTCGTATTTCGGACAGCCATTTGGCAAGTTGTTGGATGAATGTAAAAGAAATGTTTGACAGTAAGGAGGCATAAGATGAGTGAAGAAAAATACCTCCTTGAGGTAGAACATTTAAAACAATATTTCCCGGTAAAGGAAGGCTTTAAAAAGCTTACTTTAAAGGCAGTGGATGATGTATCTTTTGCCATTAAACCCGGTGAGACCTTAGGTCTCGTTGGAGAGTCCGGATGTGGTAAAACCACTGTAGGACGTACGCTTCTTCGTTTGTATCAGCCTACAGGCGGACGTATCGTATTTGACGGAGATGTTCTTTTCGACAGTGAACAGAAAATCGATGTGGACATGCATCCGTACAGAAAGCAGATGCAGATGGTATTCCAGGATCCCTATTCTTCATTGGATCCTCGAATGACGGTTGAGGATATTATCGGTGAACCTTTAGATGTTCATAAATTATATTCTTCTAAGGTAGAGCGCCGTGAAAAGATTTTATCTTTGATGGAAACCGTTGGATTAAATGCAGAGCACGCCATGCGTTATGCTCATGAGTTTTCCGGCGGACAGCGCCAGAGAATCGGAATCGCTCGAGCTTTGGCAGTAAATCCGAAGTTTATCGTATGTGATGAACCGGTATCTGCACTTGATGTGTCCATCCAGGCACAGGTGGTTAATATGTTTGAAGAACTCCAGGAGAAGTTGGGGGTGGCTTATTTGTTTATTGCCCACGATCTTTTGGTAGTGCGCCATATATCCGACCGAATTGCGGTTATGTATTTGGGACGTCTGATGGAAATTGCGGACGCAGACGAATTAAACGATAACCCAATACATCCGTATACTTTAAGTTTGCTTTCTGCAGTACCGATTCCGGATCCGGAGACGGCCAGAAACAGTAAGCGAATCATTTTAGAGGGAGATGTTCCAAGCCCGCTTAACATGCCGAGCGGATGCCCATTCCGTACCAGATGTCAGTATGCTACGGAAAAATGTGCTATGGAAATGCCTCCGTTAACCGAACGAGGTGACGGACATTTCGTTGCTTGCTGGAACAAATAATCACTGTTGGTTTTAGGTCGAGTGACTTCATACTCGGTTTAAAATAAATAATAAAGAAAAAGGAGAAACAGTTATGAAGAAAATTATCGCAACACTTCTTGCTTGTGCTATGGTAGTTTCACTTGCTGCATGCGGCGGAAACAAAGACGCAAAGAGCGGCTCTGAAAACGCTACAGCTTCTACTACAAGCACAGACACAACAACCTTGAGAATCAACTTAGCTTCTGAACCGGGCTATCTTGATCCGGCCCTCAACTCTTCTGTTGATGGCGCTTGCCTTGCTGTTAACTCATTCGTAGGACTTTATGTTTATGATGAGAATAGCCAGTTACAGCCGGCACTTTCTGATGGTGAACCGGAGATCTCTGAAGACGGACTTACTTATACATTTAAGTTAATCGAGTCTAAGTGGTCAAACGGTGAAGAGTTAACCGCAAATGACTTTGTTTACAGCTGGAACCGTGCAGTTGCACCGGAAACCGCAGCTGACTATGCTTACATGTTTACACCGATCGCTACAAACGATGACGGTACACTTCAGGTTGAGGCAGTTGATGACTATACCTTAAAGGTACAGCTTGTTAGCCCATGTGCATACTTCCTTGACTTAGTTGCATTCCCAACCTACCTTCCTGTATATCAGAAGGGTGTTGAAGAAGCTAATCCGGATGGAACTACACCGGGTGCCTGGGCTCAGGAAGCAGGATTTGTATCTAACGGTGCATTCACTCTTGATACATGGAACCATGAAGAATCTATGGTTTATGTAAAGAACCCGAACTACTACAGAGCTGACGATGTTAAGCTTGAGAAGTTAGAGTTCATGCTTTCTGCAGATGATACAGCTATCTATGCTGCTTACAATGCAGGAGATTTGGATTTCGCTGACTCTGTTCCTACAGATGAAGTTGGAAACCTTTTAGACAATCCTGAATTTAACATTATTGATACATTGGGAACTTACTATGTATGCTTCAACGTAGGTTCTAAGATGTTCGACGGCTTAACCGCTGAGCAGGCTGCTGAGATGAGACAGGCGCTTTCGCTCTTAATCGATCGTCAGTACATCGTAGATACCGTTGGACAGACAGGACAGGTTCCTGCTGATACCTTCATTCCGGACGGAATGGCTGACGGTAACGGCGGCGTATTTGAAGCATCTGATTTCGGTTACTATGATGCAACCAAGACCGGTGCTGAGAAAGTTGAAGAAGCAAAAGCTTTGTTAGAAGATTGTGGATACAGCTTTGAAGATGACGGAAACGGTGGATACACCATTTCTCCGGCACTTTCCGTTACTTACCTTACAAACTCAGGTACAGGTCATGAAGCTATCGCACAGTGCATCCAGCAGGACTGGGGCGCTTTGGGAATCGAAGTTAATATCGAAACCGAAGAGTGGAACGTATTCTTGGAAGACAGAAAAGCAGGTAACTACGATATCGCTCGTAACGGTTGGATTGCAGACTTTAACGATCCGATCAACATGCTTGAAATGTGGCTTTCAGGTGGAGGAAACAACGATACTCAGCTCGGTACTTCAAACAGCGCTGCTGCTCCGAAGTGGGATGAGTACGATGCTTTAATCAACCAGATCTACACAGAAACAGATTTTGCTAAGCGTGTTGACTTAATGCGTCAGGCAGAAGATATGTTAATGGAAACCGGTGCAATCGTTCCGATTTACTACTCCAACGATATCTATCTTCAGAAGCCAAACGTAAAGGGTGTTTATGCGTCATTGAACCAGAACAAGTACTTTATGTATGCTGAAAAGACTGCCGAATAAGAAAAAGATTAGATTACAAAACATTTAATGTTTCAAGCCACCGATGCGGGTATCCGTGTCGGTGGCTTTTTGTATTACTTTTGCATGAAAGAAAAGTTGGTAATTGTTAAATTATCTGATAAAATAGAAGTGTTACGGGAAATCGTATTCGGTTTTGATTTTTTTAGGGGAAGAGTTTGATATGGACGAATTAAAAAATCAAATCTACGACAGCATGATGCGGGATTATATTCTTGTATATGTTATCGATCTTGAAAATGATACCATCGATCTTATAAAAAGGGAGGAGGGTTTTACCACCTCCGATATGGAAGATCATGATACCTACAGTGTGTTCCACAGTAAGCATTGCGAAAACGTAACGGACACCTTCCGTGAAGAGCGCTATGAAAGGGGAACCATTGCTTATCTTAAAGATTACCTTTCAAAAAATGATTCTTTTGAATATTCTTATCCTACGATATTCGGAACCTATCGTAAGGTGGTTTATCGCGCCTTGGAACGTCGAAACGGCGTGGCGGTAAAGGTGCTGTTTTCCCTTCTTCGTGTGGATGATTCCTCCGACATGGATTTTTTACGTGTCAAAGGGGATGAACTGGCCTTGGTCCCGCCAGATGGAGATGATTCAGTGTTTGGCCGGAGAGTACGAGACCTGTTACTATGTGGATTTGGATGCGGGGGCCTTCGATATTCTTCGAATGAGCGATTATATGTCCGAGCGTTTCCGTAATTCCTTTGAAAAGTTTTTCAATAACGACTATGAAAAGGCATACAAATCCTATGTGGAGCGAGATGTGGCTCCACAGGATAAAAACATCCTTTTTGATTTGATGACAGCGGAAAACGTGATTCATCACTTATCGGAAAAGGATAGTTACGCTATTCGTTTCTTGGCTCGGGGCGACGGAAATGAGTTGGTTCACTACGTATTAAAGTGGGTTCGCATTTCAAATGACCCGACAAAGGCGATTTTGGGTCATGCAAATGTGGAAGAAGAATATAAGGAAAACGAACGCCAAAAGAAGTTCTTGGAAGATGCGCTAGATCAGGCGAAACATGCCAATGAAGCAAAGAGCATGTTCTTATCCAATATGTCCCATGATATTCGCACTCCCATGAACGCCATTATCGGATATACGGAGATCGCTCAGGTTCATGTGGACGATGAGAAAAAAGTGTCCGAATGCTTGGGAAAAATTATGGTGGCATCCAAGCACTTGCTTGATCTTTTAAATAATGTTCTGGATATGAGCCGTATCGAAAGCGGACGTGCCAGGTTATTGGAAGAGGATTATCGAATTTCCGAACTCATCCATGATATCTGGACTATCGAAGGTGGTGCCATTCAGGATAAGAATATCAATTATGTCATCAACTTATCGGAATTAAAAGACGATGCCGTTGTATGCGATAAGCTTCGTATGAAGCAGATGCTTCTTAATTTTGTGTCCAATGCTGTAAAATACACCCCTTACGGCGGAGATGTTTCCATTACCGTATCACAGAAAAAAGCGGTGCTTCCGGATTACAGTCGCTATGAGGTACGGGTAAAGGACTCCGGTATCGGTATGTCCGAGGAATTCCAAAAACGATTGTTCCAGCCCTTTGAACGGGAACAGTCTTCCACCCAAAGCGGTATCCAGGGAACGGGTCTTGGAATGTCCTTGGCGAAAAATATCTTGGATATGATCGGCGGTACGGTCCGTGTAAAAAGTGAAAAGGGTGTGGGTACCGAATTTATCATCACCTTTGATTTGAAACGGCAGCAGTATCGAAACGTGGCGAATAAGATTGAAACGGAATACGTGTCCAAATCCGATGTGACACCGGAGACTGCTCCCACCCCCATCGAAAAGGGTGGAAATGTTCTTCTTGTGGAGGATAATCTCTTGAACCGAGAAATCGCCAGAGAGATTTTGGAGGAGGCCGGCTTTACGGTTCGGGAAGTGGAAGACGGTGACTTGGCGGTAGAAGAAATGATGCGTGCCAAACCGGGAGAAATCGATCTGATTTTGATGGATATTCAGATGCCCACCATGAACGGTTACGAAGCCACCAGAGAAATTCGAAAGTTAAAAGACCCGGTGATTTCCAAAACACCTATCGTGGCCATGACCGCAAATGCCTTCGAGGAGGATCGTCAGAAGGCAAAAGAGGCCGGCATGAACGGCTTTATCACAAAACCGGTTGTTATTGAAAAAATGATGGAAGAGATATAGTTGATTCTTAAGACAACCAAATTATTAAAGATTGAAAATGAAAAATTCATACAATTCGGACAAATAAACAAATTGTGCAAATGTGGATAAGTCCAGGTGTTTTTTGGGGATAAAATCTCTTATCTCGATGGTTGATGGAAAAACCAACTAAGTTATCCACAATTTTGAAACGAGACGAGTGTCTGCTTTTGAATTGGAGAATCTGCGCGAAAAACGGAGCTTTTATGAGTGAAGGAAGATTTGAAAGTCGAAAAAAGAGATTTGTATATTATACCCTGACCCTGATTTCTGTGCTTTTGATTGCTGTCTATATGATTTTTACACAGTTTGATGAAGCCATGGGCTATATGGAGGTTATGGACAAAAGAATCGCTTTCCGGGATATTCCGATGACGCTTTTGGCCGGTTTGTGTGGGCTTACTCCGGCCATGGGGGCGTATGTCATCGTTTTGCTGAATGCGATTTTTACCGACATCAATGAAGCCTACGCCACGACTCCCTATCTGATTGCGGCGTTGCTTTATTACCGGTTTTCCGTGATGGGATGGTATCAGAAAAAAAGAACCGCTGTTTTGGGAGCTGTTATCAGCAACATCGCCATCGGTATTGTTTGGAATATTATTTTTGCTCTGGTTTCCCAGCAGGGTATCCTGGCTTTTTCCCCGGAGACGATTGGGGAAAATGTAATTGTTGTTATGCCGGAATGTCTGTTTGCCTCCGTAGTTATATGGCTTTTTGTACGGTTTTCACCGGATGGCTTAAAGAGGATGTTTGTTGCATGTGTGGGGTATGAAAAGGACGACGCTTCGGACGAGGTACAGCTTTTAAATGAGCAGATGAATAGCAGATTGTCCCGTAAAATAAAGGCAGTCATTGTGATAGAGGCGATGATTATCGGTATTTCCGCAGCGGGCTTTGTCTCCCAGCTTTTGCCGGATATGGCAGATGATATTTTGGGTAAGAGAAGCGAGAACCCGGAGTATTCGAAAATGTATGATATGTTTGCCGAAGCTCCCGGCGAAGCCACCGCTGATTCTCAAAAGGAAGATGGAGCCAATGCAGGCAGTACGGATGGTACAGATGGCTCCGAAATGGTCTTTTTGTTTAACAACGCCGGTGTTGCCTTTATTATTAAAATCATTGTTTTGATATTTAATGTGATGGTTCCTTTGATTGTTCTGGCGGATGCTTTGATGCAGAGGACGGTGGCGCGACCGATTATTATGATGTCAAATGTCATTCGCGATTTTTCTGCGGCATCCCGGGAGAAGCAGGAAGAAAAGCTAAATGCGATTGCAAGGTTGGATATTAAAAGCAGGGACGAAATCGGGACTCTATATCACGATGTTTCCCGGATGGCTACTGAGATTAATTCCTATGTGGATCGGGTGATAAATGAGCAAAAACTGGAAGAGGATTTACGTGTGGCAAAGCTTGCCAGCGAGAATAAGACCAACTTTTTAAATAATGTCTCCCATGAAATCCGCATCCCGATTAATGCGGTTTTGGGTATGGATGAGATGATCCTCCGTGAAAGCAAAGAGGAGAGCATCCGACGATATGCCTTAGATATCCGTACCTCCGGCAAGACCCTTTTGTCGCTGGTGAATGATATTTTGGACTCTTCCAAGTTAGAGGCCGGGAAAATGGAGATTATTTCGGTGGAGTATGATTTGGCATCTCTGATTAACGATGTCATAAATATGATAGGGTTCAAGGCAAAGGAAAAAGATTTAAAACTAAATGTTTCCGTGGACAAGACCCTGCCCCAT
>CAJOGB010000019.1:12774-24240 GCA_905233835.1 uncultured Lachnospiraceae bacterium | reverse complement strand
CGGAAAGCAACGTTCAATTCGGGGAAGGCGGAGCCGGTACCTTTTCAGACGGAAAATTAAATACATTGGTGAAGGACAGTTTCGGCAGAAACCGTTTTGTTTTGGAAACCTTCGTAAAGTTTGGGGCACCGGAGGAAATTCTCTATGACTATAAACCCCATATCGGAACGGATATTTTAATTCAAGTCATTAAAAATCTTCGAGAAGAACTTCTATCCCTGGGAACCGCCATCCGTTATGAGACGAAGGTGGATGATTTTGTGATTACCCAAGGAAGAATTATCGGCTTAAAATTGGAAAACGGCGAGAATGTTCCTTGTAAACATGTGATTCTTGCAGTGGGACACAGTGCCAGAGATACATTTTTAAAACTGTATGAGAAAAAAGTAAAGATGACCGCCAAAGAATTTGCAGTGGGATTCCGTGTGGAGCATGAGAGAAGCTTTATCGATCGTCATCAGTATGGTGATTTTGCGGAAATTTTAGGCAGTGCACCTTATAAGTTGGCTTGTAAGTTGGATAACGGTCGCGGAGTTTATTCTTTTTGTATGTGCCCCGGAGGCTATGTAGTAAATTCCTCATCCGAAAAAGATCATTTGGTGGTTAACGGAATGAGCTATTCCAAACGTGACGGGAAAAATTCCAATTCCGCCATTATTGTTTCCGTTGGCGAAAAAGAGTTTGATTTAAAGGATCCTCTTTCTGCCATAGCTTTTCAAAGAAAGTTGGAACGTACGGCCTATGAACTGGGCAAGGGAAAGATTCCTCAACAGTTATTGGGTGATTTTGTGGCAAAAAAGGAATCCAATGGGTACGGCAGTTTTTCTTCCGCTCATAAAGGAGAGGCTTGCTTTTCTGATTTAAATCCTTTAATGTCCGAGGAGATGCGAGATTCTTTTTTGGAAGGAATGAAGCTGTTTGATAAGAAAATGAAGGGATTTTTCTCGGAGGAAGTGATTTTATCCGGCGTGGAAAGCCGAACCTCTTCCCCCATTCGAATCTTAAGAAACGAAGATTTGATGTCGGATGTAAAGGGACTTTATCCCTGCGGCGAAGGTGCCGGATATGCGGGAGGAATTACATCCGCAGCCATGGATGGAATAAAAGTGGCGGAGCGGATTTTAAAATATTATTTATAGATTAGGGAAGAATTATGGGCGAATATACACCTATGATGCAACAGTATCTGGAAACAAAAAAGGAGTATCCGGATTGCATCCTGTTTTATCGACTGGGCGATTTTTATGAAATGTTTTTTGACGACGCAAAAATCGTCTCAAAGGAATTGGAACTGACACTTACCGGAAAGGCATGCGGTATGGAAGAACGGGCTCCCATGTGCGGAGTTCCTTTTCATGCTGTGGACAATTATCTTCCTCGGTTGGTAAGCAAAGGATATAAGGTCGCAGTCTGCGAACAAATGGAAGACCCGAAGGAAGCCAAGGGGATTGTTAAACGTGAAGTGATTCGTGTCGTGACTCCCGGTACAAATATTGACGGCGCCTCTTTGGATGAAACCAAGAACAACTTTATTATGAGTGTGGTTTATCACGGAGATAAGTTTGGTCTTTCCTTTGCGGATGTATCTACAGCGGACTTTTATATGACGGAAGTGGATTCTCCATCGAAACTTTTGGATGAACTTAATAAGTATCATCCTTCCGAAATGATTTGCAATGAGGCATTTTATATCAGCGGTCTGTCTGTTGATGGGTTAAAGGATAAGTATCATTTGATGGTGACTTCCATGGATGCCACCTACTTTGACGATGCCTACGCAAAGGACGTTTTGCTTCGTCATTTTAAGTGCATGTCCTATGATGCATTGGGGGTTACGGATTTTCCAATCGGATGTTTATCCGCCGCGGCGCTTTTGTCCTATCTTATGGATACACAAAAATCAGATTTGTCCCATATGAATCGTATTACGCCGTATGTAAACGGAAACTATATGCTTATAGATTCCTCTTCCAGAAGAAATCTGGAATTGGTGGAAACCATGCGGGAAAAGGAGAAGAAGGGTTCTCTTCTTTGGGTATTGGATAAGACAAAAACCGCTATGGGTGCCAGAAGTTTACGCAGCTTTATTGAACAACCTCTCATTCATAAGGATGAGATTGTAAAACGTCAGGACGGAATCACGGAGATCAATAAGCATTTGATTTCCAGAGAAGAACTTCGTGAATACTTAAATCCGGTTTACGATTTGGAACGCTTGATGACACGTATTGCCTATCAAACCGCAAATCCCAGGGACTTGATTGCTTTTAAGAATTCTATCGGTGTAATTGGCGGAATCAAGGCCGTGTTGTCCGAGTTTCAAAGCGAAATATTAAAAGAATTAAATGAAGATATGGATTCTTTGACGGATCTGTATGAGTTGATTGATGAGGCCATTTGCGAAGAACCTCCCATTATGGTTCATGACGGAGGAATCCTAAAAGAAGGATTCCATGAAGAAGTGGATCGTCTTCGTCATGCCAAAACCGACGGAAAAGAATGGCTTGCCAAGTTGGAATCAAAGGAAAAAGAAAAAACCGATATTAAAAACCTTCGAATCAAGTACAATAAGGTCTTCGGTTATTATCTTGAAGTTACAAATTCCTATTTGGATAAGGTGCCGGATTACTTTATCAGAAAACAGACTTTAACCAATGCGGAGCGTTTCTATACACCGGAATTAAAGGAATTGGAAAACACGATTCTTGGTGCGGAAGAACGACTCACTTCTTTGGAATATGAAATTTACAAAGGAATTCTGGATTCCATTAATGCGGAAGTTTCCCGAATCCAAAAGACCGCAAAAGCGCTTGCTCATTTGGATGTGTATTTATCTTTGGCGTATGTGGCGGAAAAGAACCATTATGTTCGTCCGAGAATTTCCGAGGACGGAGAAATCCGTATCGAAGGCGGAAGACATCCGGTGGTGGAGCAGATGTTGGACGGCGATATGTTTATCAAAAACGATACGGTTTTGGATAACAAAAAGAATCGCATTTCCATTATTACCGGACCGAATATGGCGGGAAAATCCACCTATATGCGACAGACGGCACTTATCGTTTTAATGGCGCAAATCGGTTCTTTTGTTCCGGCGGATAAGGCAAAGATTTCCATTGTGGATCGTATCTTTACCCGTGTGGGGGCTTCCGATGATTTGGCCAGCGGTCAGTCTACGTTTATGGTGGAAATGAATGAGGTGGCAAATATCTTAAAGAATGCCACATCAAATTCTTTATTGATTTTGGATGAAATCGGACGAGGTACCTCCACCTTTGACGGACTTTCCATTGCATGGGCAGTGGTGGAACATGTGGCGGACAAAAAGATCTTGGGTGCAAAGACCCTTTTTGCCACACACTATCATGAACTTACGGAATTGGAAGGAAAGATTGACGGTGTTAACAACTATTGCGTTGCCGTAAAAGAAAACGGTGACGATATTGTCTTCCTTCGAAAAATTGTTCCCGGCGGTGCGGATAAAAGCTATGGTGTATTGGTCGCAAAATTGGCCGGTGTACCGGATTCCGTTATCGATCGTGCCAATGAGATTTGCTCCGAACTTGTAAAAAACGATATCGCAAATGTTGCGAAAAACATCACAGAGTATTCCGGCTCGAAAGCGAAAATTTCATCAACACCGGACTATGTTACTCCGAACCAGATGACGATTTTTGATACGGTTTCCGATTCGGATATTGTAGATGAAATCAAAGAGTTGGATATTAAAAACCTGACCCCGATGGAAGCGTTAAATCTTTTGAATGAATTACAGTCTAAGGTGAAGAATCGATGGTAAACAAGAAACGCATTGAAGTTTTATCCAAGGAGACAATTGATAAAATCGCCGCAGGTGAAGTGGTGGAGCGGCCGGCTTCCGTGGTAAAGGAACTTATGGAAAATGCCATAGACGCCAATTCCACAGCCATTACCGTGGAGATTAAAGACGGTGGAATTTCTTATATTCGTATTTCCGATAACGGAGACGGAATTTTACGGGAGGATGTAAGAAATGCATTCTTAAGACACTCCACCAGTAAAATCCGAAGGGTGGAGGATTTACTCTCCGTTTCTTCCTTGGGATTTCGTGGAGAAGCATTATCTTCCATATCTGCGGTTTCAAAGGTGGAACTTTTAACAAAAACAAAAGAAGATATCACCGGTGTGTCTTTTCGTATTGAAGGCGGAGAGGAAAAGGAGTTTACAGAAATGGCGACTCCCGACGGAACCACCTTTATTGTTCGACAGTTGTTTTATAATACTCCCGCCAGAAAGAAGTTCTTAAAATCTCCCATGACGGAAGGAAACTATATTTCGGAAGTGGTGGAGAAGTTGGCGATTTCTCATCCCGGTATCAGTTTTCGATTCTTGGTTAACAATCAGGAAAAGTTTGCAACCTCCGGAAACGGAAATCTTTTGGATGTGATTTATCAGCTTTACGGTAGAGATATCACAAAGGAACTTGTTGAAGTCAATCATGAGACGGCTCATTTTAAGATAAACGGTTATATCGGTTCTCCTCTTGTTCATCGTGGAAATCGAAATTATGAAACCTTTTTTGTAAACGGAAGATATGTAAAAAGCCAGCTTTTGATGCGCTCTTTGGAAGCGGGATATGAAGGCTTTTTGATGCAGCATCAGTATCCTTTTGCGGTATTGAATTTGGATTTTTCCATGAAGGATGTGGATGTAAATGTTCATCCCACAAAACAGGAAGTTCGTTTCTTCGAAGGTGAACAAATCAGTGAAGAATTAAATCACTTGATTACAGATGTTCTTCGTCATCGTGAGGATATTTCCGAAATTCCCCTTTTTGAAGAACAAAAAAAAGAAGAAACTACCGATTCGGCTTCAGAAAATAAGCCGGTTTCTTTTGGAGCGGAACCATTTGAAAAGAAACGTCTCCAAGATTTTAAAGAAAAAATCGATCAGACCATTCAGGAAGAAATTTCCGTCAAACAGGAAAAACCAAAGTTTGTACAGCAGACGTTTTTGACGGAGGAAAGTATCAAACATCATCGTATTATCGGTGAAGTGTTTGATACCTTTTGGCTTGTGGAATTTGATGAGGCATTATATATCATTGATCAACATGCGGCACACGAAAAGGTGTTGTTTGAAAAAACTATGGCCAGATTAAAGGATATGACCATGACTTCCCAGCAGATTTCACCTCCGATAATCGTATCTTTGTCGGATGCGGATATGACGCTTTTGTTTGAAAACGAAGAAGAATTCAAACGTGTGGGCTATGAATTTGAAACCTTTGGCGGAAATGAAGTGGCACTTACGGGAATTCCGGGAAACATTTTCGGAATTGATGAAAAGGATTTGTTTTTGCAGACCATCGCCTCCTTATCGGATGTGAAGAAAAGTTCACATCCGGATTTGATATTGGAAAAAATCGCCTCCATGTCATGTAAGGCTGCGGTAAAGGGACACGATCATTTGTCAATGGAAGAAGCAAAGACATTAATCAATGATTTGCTTTCTTTGGAGAATCCCTATCATTGCCCTCACGGAAGACCAACGATTGTTCGCATGACTCATTATGAACTGGATAAGAAGTTTAAAAGGATTGTTTAATGAAAAAACCGCTTGTGATTATTGCCGGCCCAACGGCCACAGGAAAAAGTAAATATTCTGTTATGTTTTCGAAATGTCACGACGGTTCCGTGATTTCTGCGGATTCCATGCAGGTATACAAACACATGGATATCGGATCGGCAAAAATCTCTGCCGAAGAAATGGGTGGTATTCCCCATTACTTGGTGGATGTTTTAGAACCGAAGGAAGAGTTTCATGTGGCGCGATTTTGCGACATGGCAAATGAGGCTTTAGAGGATATTTACGGTAAAGACCGTCTTCCGGTTGTATGCGGAGGAACCGGATTTTATATTCAGGCGCTTTTGTACGGTGCATCTTTTTCGGAGGGGGAAACGGATGAATCTCTTCGACAAGAGTTGGAAAGTTTTGCAAAAAACGAAGGTGCGGATGCTTTGTTCGAACGGTTAAGAATGGTGGATCCCGCTTCCTGTGAAGCGATTCATAAGAATAATATAAAACGCGTGATTCGTGCATTGGAATTTTATGAAACTACGGGAAAGCGGATTTCAGAGCATAATAAAGAGCAAAAGCAAAAAGAATCCGATTATAATTTTGCGTTTTTTGTATTAAATGATGACAGAGAAAGACTTTATGACGGAATCGAAAAGCGTGTGGATCAGATGGTAGAAGCGGGACTTTTTGATGAAGTAAAACGTTTGGCGGATATGGGATATACAAAAGAGTATGTTTCCATGCAGGGACTTGGTTATAAAGAAGTATTGGATGCGCTTTCGAATGAGATTTCTTTTGAGGAAGCCGTATATCGAATTAAGCGGGACACCCGTCATTTTGCGAAGCGACAGCTTACTTGGTTTAAGGCAAAAAAAGATGTGATTTGGATTGATAAGAAAAACTTTTCTTACGATGACGAAAAGATTCTTTCTTTTATGGAAGAAGAGTGCAGAAAAAGGAAGATATTGTAATGGATGTTTATGAAATTTATAAGGAACTTGGAATCTCAAAAGAAGTCTATGAACTGGGTGAAAAAGTTTTAAAAGACTTGGAAGAAAGATTCTTGGAATTTGATAAAGTGGCGGAGTTTAATCAGTTAAAGATTTTACGTGCCATGCAAAAAAACAAAGTCAGTGCCGAGTGTTTACTGGGTACCACAGGATACGGTTACAACGATTTGGGCCGAGAAACTTTGGAAAAAGTGTATGCGGACACCTTTAAGGGTGAGGATGCCCTTGTTCGTCCCCAGATTACCTGCGGAACCCATGCGTTAGCCCTTGCTTTAATGTCAAATCTTCGTCCGGGAGATGAACTGTTATCTCCGGTGGGAAAACCCTATGACACCTTAGAGGAGGTGATCGGCATCCGTCCTTCCATGGGCTCTTTGGCGGAGTACGGGATTTCTTATCGTCAGGTGGATTTGCTTTCAAACGGTGACTTTGATTTTGAGGGAATTAAGGCAGCCATTAACGAAAAAACAAAACTTGTTACGATTCAACGATCAAAAGGATATGCCATGCGTCCTTCCTTGTCCGTTGATCGTATAGGTGAATTAATTTCCTTTATTCGAAAAATAAAAAAAGATGTCATCATCATGGTGGACAACTGCTACGGGGAATTCGTGGAGACCAAGGAACCCTTGGAAGTGGGCGCCGATATGATTGTGGGATCTTTGATTAAAAACCCGGGTGGTGGATTGGCGCCTACCGGTGGATATATCGTAGGAAAAAAAGAGTGCATCGAAAATGCGGCCCATCGACTCACTTCTCCCGGATTGGGAAAAGAAGTGGGGGCATCCCTTTCCATGAACCAAAGCTTGTTCCAGGGATTCTTTTTGTCACCCACCGTTACCTGCGGGGCATTAAAAGCGGCTGTTTTTGCCGCCAATCTTTATGAACGTTTGGGATATTATGTGGTACCCGGCGGTTCGGAAAAACGATGTGATATTATTCAATCCGTGGAACTTAAAACTGCGGATGCTTTGATAGCATTTTGCAAAGGAATTCAGGCGGCTGCACCTGTGGACAGTTATGTAACACCGGAACCTTGGGATATGCCGGGATATGATTCACAAGTTATTATGGCGGCCGGTGCGTTTGTACAGGGATCATCCATCGAACTGTCTGCGGACGGTCCTTTAAAAGAACCATATGCAGTCTATTTTCAAGGCGGCTTAACATGGTATCACGGCAAAATCGGAATCTTAAATTCTTTGCAGAAACTGGTGGATGCCAACCTTGTTAAGGGTACCCTGATATGATAGAATGTATAAGTTAAAAAACCTTAAGAAAAGGGACGAAGTGAGGAGTAAAAATGTCAAACGGATATGGAATAGATTTGGGAACGGGAAATTTGAAGATTTATTCGATTTCAAACGGTGAAGTTACCAATCAGAAGAATACCATTGCGATTGTAAATAAAAATGAAATGTATGCATACGGTGACGATGCATATTTGATGTATGAAAAGGCACCGGAAACCATTGAAGTATCTTTCCCCATTATTAACGGTGTCATTGCCGATTTCGACAATATGCAGACCATGCTTTTGCAGGTTTTGGAGCATGACGTAAAGGCTCGTCTTAAGGGTGCGGATATTGTAATCGCCGTTCCTACGGATATTACGGAAGTAGAGAAAAAAGCCTTTTACGATATGTTTGCAAAGACAAAGGTAAAGGCCAAGAGTATTGCTCTTTGCGAAAAGCCTTTGGCGGATGCCATCGGTATGGGACTTGATATTACGGAACCTACCGGTGTAATGGTGGTTGATGTGGGAGCAGATACCACGGAGATCTCCGTTATTTCATTGGGAGGTCTTGTTTTAAGTCAGCTTTTAAGCTACGGCGGAAACAAATTGGATGATTCCATTGTCACATATTTAAAGAGAAAGTATAACCTTTTGATCGGTAATAAAACCGGTAAAGCATTAAAAGAGGGCATCGGTTCTGCAGTTCCCGGAAGAAAAGACTCCATGATGATTGTGGGTCGTGATGTTGTAAGCGGTCTTCCAATTGAGATGGATATTACATCCGACATCGTATATGAAGGTATGAAGGATGATTTAAGCAATATCTGTACTGCGATTAAAATGATTTTGGAGAAAGTTCCCCCTGAACTTGCCCGTGATATCGTAAAGTCCGGTATTTATCTCACCGGTGGCGGTGCAAGTGTCAGCGATTTCTCCACTTATATTACAAACATGACAAATATTAAGGTTAACGTTGTGGAAAACGGGGACGAAACGGTGGTTCGCGGACTTGGAAAAGTCTTGACGGATGAAAAATACAAACGTTTCGGATACAGTATGAAATCCCGAATCTTTAGTTAACAGGATTTATTATGAGACAGAGAAACAATTTGAACATTCCCACAGGCGGGGTGTTCTTTGCATTACTTACAATTTGTTTTATGTTATTGGCTTTAAGTTATGTTACCGGTTTTTCCGGCGGCCCGATTCAAACCATTGCCAATTATGTGTTTGTTCCCATGGAAAAGGGGTTGGATTATATATCGAACCGTGCTTCCGAGAATTCCGAGGACACAAAGACCAAAGAAGAACTTATTGCCGAGAATACAGAACTGAAGGCACAGGTAGAGGAGCTTACTTCGAAACTTACGAATATGCAGCTTCAACAGCAGGAGTTGGAACGTTTACAGAATATGTATGAACTATCGGCTGCATATACCGAATATCCCACTACCGGTGCACACGTGATTGCCAGAGGTTCCAGTAACTGGTTTAATACATTCACCATTGATAAAGGTTCCAATGACGGTATTAAAGAAGATATGAATGTCATCAGCGGAAGCGGCCTGGTAGGTATTGTGACTCAGGTAGGCCCCAGTTATGCCATTGTTCGTTCCATTATCGATGATAATTCCAATGTCAGCTCCATGGTTTTGGATACCGCGGATAATTGTTTTATTTCCGGTGACTTGGAACTTATGACGGATCGAAACATGATAGAACTTACAAATCTGGAAGATCCGGATAATGAAGTGGTTGTCGGAACGAGTGTGGTTACTTCCAATATCAGTTCAAAGTTTTTGCCGGGAATTTTGATCGGTTATATCAGCGAATTGAACGAGGATTCCAATAAGTTGACCAAATCCGGTACCGTTACACCTGCGGTAGATTTTAAGCATTTACAGGAAGTGCTGGTTATCCTTGAATTAAAAGAAGTAGGAAACGAAGATGGAAATTAAACCTCTGATAAAAAGAGTTTGTGTCTATATCCTTTTGTTGGTGATATATTTTTTGTTGCATATCAGCGTTTTCCCCAATTTTAAACTTGGAGGAATTGCGCCGAACATTATGATTATTTTGGTTTCTTCCGTGGGATTTATGCGTGGAGGAAATGCATCTTTATTTTTGGGTATGTTTTCGGGACTCCTTTTGGATATGTTTTCCGGTACCTACTTCGGTATGTATGCGGTGATTTATCTGATTGTGGGTCTTTTGAATGTTTTGTTTCATCAGTGGTTTTTCGGTGATGATATGAAACTTCCGCTGTTTTTGATTGCTTTAAGTGATTTTATTTACGGCGGTCTCGTATATTCTTGCGTGTATTTTATGCGTGCAAGATATGACTTTTTCTTTTATCTGTTCCATGTAATCTTACCGGAAGTTGTCTATACGGTACTTATTTCTTTGGTTTTATATTTCCCGATTTATTATATGGAGCGATGGCTAAATAAATCCGATAAGAGGAGCGAACGAAGATTTGTGGGATTTACTGAATGATTTAAAGGAGAAAATTTTTACCGATCGATTAAAAGTCATACAGACACTCATGATCTTTTTTGGAGTTGTCCTTGTAGGACGTCTTTTTGTGTTACAAATTATTCGCGGAAAGTCCTATCAGGAAAACTATAATTACTTGACGGAAAAGACCACCACCGTGGATGCCACCCGTGGAAACATCTATGACAGAAACGGAAATTTGCTTGCATATTCCGAGTTGGCACATGCGGTTACCATCGAAGATAAATTTTCAAATTACAGCACAAAAGAAAAAAACGAAACTCTAAATCAGATGCTGTATGACATTATCTTAAACTTAAATCTTCGCGGAGACGAGATTGATAATACCTTCGGTATCTATTTAAATGCTACGGGAGATTATGTATATTCTTTATCCGGTACGCAGCTTCAGCGTTTCCGTGCGGATATTTTCGGTTATTCTTCCATTGATGATTTAAAGTCAAAGACAAACAGCAAGTACAAAATCGATGAAGCAAATGCCAGCGCAGATGAGATTATGAATTATCTTTGCGGTGAGCATCGTTATGATATATCCACGAATTACAGTAAGGAAATGCGATATAAAATCGCTGTAATTCGTTATTATATGAGTTTAAATAACTATCAGAAGTATATTTCCACCACCATCGCATCCGATGTTTCGGAAGAATCCGTGGCTTATATCAAAGAGCATGAAGCGGATTTCATGGGTGTGGAAGTGAAAGAGCAGTCAGTACGCCGTTATGTGGATGCGGAATGCTTTGCCAATGTTTTGGGATATACCGGAAAGATTTCCACGGAAGAATATGAGGAACTTTCCAAGAAAAACGATGAATATACGTTAAACGATATTATCGGAAAAACCGGTATCGAACAGTACATGAACGAATACCTTTCCGGTGAAAAAGGATATACGGTTAAATACGTAGATAATGTGGGAAATGTCTTAAAGGAGGCAGAGTCAAAAGATGCTGTCCCGGGAGGCGATGTCTACTTATCCATCGATAAAGATTTGACGGTGAATGCATATCATTTGATTGAGCAGGAAATCGCAGGTATTTTGTGTTCAAAAATTGAAAACATAAAGACTTATAACGCACCGGCGGAAGGTTCTTCTTCCGATATTCCGGTTCCCATTTACGATGTGTATTTTGCCCTTGTAAA
>CAJOGB010000019.1:0-12684 GCA_905233835.1 uncultured Lachnospiraceae bacterium | reverse complement strand
GTTCCATGCTTTTGTCTTCAAATCCCGCACCTTACCGTGATTTATCCGAGGAACAACAGCAGTATATTACTTATGTTGTAAAGACACTTCGAGCAAATAATGTTTTGCTTTCCGATTCCGTTGATTCCACGGATAAAGTTTATCAGCAGTGGACCAGCGAAGAGTTATCCGCCGAGGAATACTTAAAGTATTGTATCGAGATGGACTGGATTGATATTACTACCTTTACGCAGAAGTCCTTATACGTGGATACCGATGAAGTGTACGAAGCGTTGGTGGATTACATTGAATCCGACATTCTTTCCAAGACGGATTTTGAAAAACTCGTTTTCCGGTATGCGATTTTAAATGATGAGATTACAGGAAATCAGCTCTGCGCAATTCTTTATGACCAAGGATATTTGGAATGGAATGAAGAAAAACGTGATGCACTGGCTTCCGGAGCTTTGCCGGCCTATTCCTTCTTAAAAGAGGAAATACGATCCTTGGAGATTACTCCGGGAGAATTGGCACTGGATCCCTGCTCCGGATCTTGCGTAGTCATCGATCCTTCCAACGGGACAGTAATAAGCTTATTAATGCAAAGGATTCGTCCTATTATTCCAAACTGGTATATAACTTATCCAATCCTTTGTATAACCATGCAACCCAGCAAAGAACCGCTCCGGGTTCAACGTTTAAGATGCTAAGTTCCGTTGCGGGCTTGGCGGAAAATGTGATTACAACTTCCACCGAGATTTACGACGGTGTTGTATTTGAAAAGGTGTCCAATAAACCGAGATGTTGGCATTATCCAAGCAGCCACGGTTCCATTAATGTTTCCGAAGCTCTTCGTGATTCATGTAACTATTTCTTCTACGAAGTGGGTTGGGAGCTTGCAGGCGGATCCAACTATAACGATGAAAAGGGTATCGAAAAGATTCAAAACTATGCCCAGATGTTTGGTTTGGATCAAAAGACCGGTATCGAGATTGAAGAGAATCAATCATCCATTGCCACGGAGTACCCGGTTATGGCTGCCATCGGACAGTCGGATAACAACTATACCACCATTGCATTGGCGCGTTACGTGACTGCGGTGGCAAATAACGGAAATGTTTATGATCTTTCTCTCCTCGATCATGTGACCGACAATGAAGGAAATACCATAGAAGAGTATTCTTCCACGTTAAAGAATCAGGTGGATGTTTTAAATCCCATGGAGTGGTCTGCCATTCACAGCGGTATGAAAATGGTTGTGGAGAATTTAAGCTGTTTTAACGGTTTCCCTATTGAAGTAGCGGGAAAGACCGGTACGGCGCAGCAGGTAAAGACCCGACCGAACCACGCTTTGTTTGTGGGATATGCACCTTATAACAATCCAAAGGTGGCCATAGCGACACGTATTGCCTTCGGTTACACCTCCCATAATGCTGCGGAAGTAACAAAGGATATCTTAAGCGCTTACTTTGGTGTGGAAGATACGGAAGAGTTGGTAAACGGCGAAGCAACCACCAATACGTCCACAAACCGTGTGACGGACTAAAAGGAGAGAAAAATTACCATGGCTGAATTTTGTGTTATTAAATATAATTCCAACGGATTACAACTTAATTTGGATCCGGATTGCGAATTTATGGATTTGGTGGAGGAAGTCTGCTATAAGTTTTTAAATAATAAAGATATCTTTGGTGAGATTCAAACGATATTGCAACTTCGAGGAAGAGAACTGTCTTCCGAGGAGACAAGGGCTATCGTGGAGTCCATTGAACTTAATTCCCATGTGAAAATTATGATGATAAAAGATGGGGATTCTTTTGAGACCGTAAAGGAATCGGTAGACGAGAAAATTCATAAGTTCTATTGTGAAAAAGCCTTTCAAAATGCTAAAATAGTAAAAGGTGACGTGGATAACGACATGAATTTTGACCGGGACGTGGTGGTCCTGGGAGATGTGAAAAGAGGCGTCACATTAAGCTGTGACAGAAGCGTTATAGTTCTGGGTACGGTATACGGCGAAATCGATGCCGGAAGAAAGAAAGACGAGTCTTCTTACATCATCGCATCGGATTTTGAAACCGAAGCCGTTTCTTTGTGTAGGTGGCAAAATCCGGAATTGTTTGAACAAAAAGGCGGATTTTTTAAGAAGAAAGATAAGAAGGGAACGTTGAAGTGCGTTTGTATTTTCGAAGGTGAAATGGTGATGGAGCCTTTGGAAAACGGCATACTTTTCTAAATAAACATGTTTCGGAATTATAGAGTTAAAAACTTCAACTATCTTTTGGTAGCGTGTATATTTGCGATTTCCATCATCGGAATCTTGGTTATCGGAAGTGCAAATGAAAGTTATCAGAACCGTCAGATTATCGGTATGATTATCGGTATCGTGGTAATGGTGGCTGTGGCACTTATTGATTATGACTTTGTGTTACAGTTCTATTGGCTGTTTTACGGTCTGGTAATTGTTCTCTTGGGTATCGTTTTGATTGCCGGCCATGCTTCTCATGGAGCGGTTCGTTGGATTGACCTTGGGGTCATTCGTTTTCAGCCTTCGGAAATTGCAAAGATATTTTTGGTTTTGTTTTTTGCATTTTATCTGTCGAAGTATGCGGATGAAATCAATGAAATTCGCCGCTTGGGTTATTTGGCCGTGTTGGCGGGATTACCCCTTCTTTTGATTATGAAGGAGCCGGATTTGTCTACCACGGTTGTTACATTTTTGATTATTGCCACCATGGTCTTTTATTCCGGACTCAGCTATAAAATCGTGATTCCGGCTGTTGTGGGCGGTTTTGTTACAGTGGTTGTAATTTTGATTGTTTTGACTCATGGCGGTTCTTCTGTTTTGGAAGGATATCAGAACTATCGTATTTTGGCTTGGCTGTATCCGGATGAATATCCGAAATATTCTTATCAGCAACAAAATGCCATTATGGCCATCGGTTCCGGAATTCTGTTCGGAAAAGGGTTAAATACGGACAGTATTGAGTCTGTGAAAAACGGAAATTATATTTCCGAACCGCAGACAGACTTTATTTTTGCGGTAGCGGGAGAGGAAACCGGTTTTATCGGTTCCCTAATCATTATCGGCCTTTTGATTGCCATTACCCTTCTTTGTTTAAAGACCGCAAAAAAAGCTAAGGATTTGGCAGGCGAGTTGATTTGCGTCGGAATGGCTTCTTTGATTGGCTATCAGGCGTTTGTTAATATTTGCGTAGTTACGGGGCTGTTTCCCAATACGGGACTTACCCTTCCGTTTATGAGCTACGGTTTGACGTCTCTGGTGACGTTGTATTTTGGAATGGGGTTTGTACTAAACGTTAGTTTACAGGCGAAGAAATATTAATTTAAGGAGATGGAGCAAATGAATATTGGATTGGTTGCTCATGATTCCAAGAAAAAACTGATGCAGAATTTCTGTATCGCATATCGGGGAGTGTTATCCAGAAACGATTTATACGCCACGGGTACCACAGGAAGACTTGTGGAGGAAGCGACGAATTTAACGGTTCATAAGTATTTGGCCGGTCGTTTGGGCGGAACACAGCAGTTGGGTGCTCAGATTGAACATAATCAAATTGATTTGGTTATCTTTTTGCGGGATCCGCTGCATGTAAAATCAAGTGAACCGGATGTGAATAACATTGTTCGCTTGTGTGATGCTCATAATATTCCGTTGGCTACTAATTTGGCGACGGCTGAGCTTTTAATTATGTCATTAGATCGAGGAGACCTTGAGTGGCGTGAAATGTACAAATAAAATTTTTACTGTATTTTTGGTGGTCGCACTTACCGTTTGTTTAACGGGGTGTTCTTCCGATGTGGAAGTAAAGAATCCCTATTCCGTATATGAAGATTCCTATTCTTTGGGGCTCATTCTAAACGCACCGAAGTCCAATTCCAATCTGATGTCATCCTCCATTTGTGTAACAAACGGAGAGGATTATTTGACAGATCAGGTGGATTCTTCTGTGGCAGGTGGCGCCGGCGTGTTTAATATGGATACACGGGAAGTTTTATATGCTCAAAATGTTTTGGGAAAACTGTATCCTGCATCCACGACGAAGATTTTAACCGCTTATGTTGCCATAAAATATGGAGATTTGGAACAACAGATTACCGTATCGGAAAATGCATGCAAACAGGCATCCGATTCTTCCGTCTGTAAATTAAATCCCGGGGATGTGTTAACTCTTCGCCAACTGTTATACGGACTTATGCTTCGAAGCGGAAATGATGCTGCGGTAGCGATTGCGGAAGGTATCAGCGGAGATGTGGACACTTTCGTGGCACTAATGAATGAAGAGGCCGCTCGAATCGGAGCCAGTCATTCTCATTTTGTAACCCCAAACGGTTTACATGATGAGGACCATTATACAACGATTTACGACATGTATTTAATTACCAACGAAGCATTGAAGTACAACGACTTCGTTGAGATTATGCAGACCAGTAATTATGATGTATATTATACGGATAGAGCAGGAAACGCGAAGCAGCAGTCTTGGGCAAATACCTGTGGGTATTTATCGGGACAAAAAAAGGCGCCGGAGGGTATTAACGTTATCGGCGGAAAAACCGGTACCACCTTTGATGCCGGATACTGCTTGGTGTGCTACAGCGTAAACGAACGAAATGAGCATTTAATCTCCATCGTCTACAAAGCGGACGGTAGAGCTAATCTATATTATTTAATGAATCAAATACTTGCATTTGGCAAATGATAGAAAGAGAGGTTTATTTATGGCAATTTTAGTAACAGGAGGTGCGGGATTTATCGGATCTCATACCTGTGTGGAACTTTTAAATGCCGGCTATGAAGTCGTAGTTTTGGACAATTTGTGCAATTCTTCAGAGAAGGCTTTGGAAAGAGTAAAGGAGCTTACCGGAAAAGATTTAAAATTCTACAAAGGTGATATTTTAGACAGAGATATCTTAAAGAAAGTTTTTTCTGAGAATAAAATTGAAAGCTGTATTCATTTTGCGGGATTAAAGGCTGTGGGTGAATCCGTAGAAAAGCCTTGGGAATATTATGAAAACAATATCGCAGGCACCCTTACATTGGTAGATGAAATGAGAAAGAACGGTTGTAAGAATATTATCTTTTCTTCCTCCGCTACCGTATACGGAAATCCGGCAGAGATTCCGATTACCGAGAATTGTCCGAAGGGACAGTGTACCAATCCTTACGGATGGACCAAGTCTATGTTGGAGCAGATTTTATCCGACATTCAAAAAGCGGATAACGAGTGGAACGTGGTATTACTTCGTTACTTCAATCCGATCGGAGCACATCCGTCAGGACGTATCGGAGATAATCCAAACGGAATTCCGAACAATCTTATGCCCTACATTACTCAGGTTGCAGTTGGAAAATTAAAGGAACTGGGTGTATTCGGAAATGATTATGATACTCCGGACGGAACCGGTGTCAGAGATTATATCCACGTTGTAGACTTAGCTTTAGGACATGTGGCTGCTTTAAAGAAGATTGAAGAAAAAGCCGGCCTTAAGATTTATAACTTGGGAACCGGTGTGGGATACAGCGTACTTGATATCGTTAAGAACTTTGAGGAAGCTAACGGTATTAAAATTCCTTATCAGATTAAACCACGTCGTGCCGGAGATGTGGCTACGTGCTATTCCGATGCGACTTTGGCAAAAGAAGAACTTGGATGGACCGCAAAGTACGGAATCAAAGAAATGTGTGCCGACTCATGGAGATGGCAGAAGAATAATCCGAATGGATTTGAAGATTAATAAAAAAGCTCCCTAACGGGAGCTTTTTTTATAATTGAAATCTTCTGGAGAATTCGTATTTGGGTTCGCTGGTAAGGTTGATGTGCAACTTGCGAATGATGTTCACGTCGGACTGGGATAGGATCACGGTGGAGTGCATATCAAGTCCGCTTAATTTCTCAAGCTGAAGCATTGCTTTTTTTGCATTCTCGTTGGTTGCACTTGAAATGGAAAGTGCGGTTAAAACTTCAAAACAGTGAAGTCTGGAATCGGAAGAGTGCAAGTACTGTTTCTTTAACTCGGTAATGGGAGCCAAGGCTTCCGGTGAGATTAAATGTTCTTTGTGATCGATTCCGGCTAATTCCTTTAATGTATTTAACAATACGGCTGCTGCGGAATTCATAAGGTCCGTTGACTTTCCGGTAATGACTTCTCCGCTTGGAAGTTCAATGGCAGAAGCGGTATGTCCGGTGGATTCTTCACGAACCAATGCATGCTTTACAACTTTACGGTCGCTTGTGGTAAGTCCTGCCTGTTTTAAAAGAAGCTCAAGTTTACGGAAGGCTTCTTTTGATCCGGATCCGGTTTTTAAAGCACAAGCTTCTTTATAATAGCGTCGGATGATTTCCTGATTAGCGGCTTCGCAGCATGCTTCGTCATCGGAAATGCAGTTGCCCGCCATGTTTACACCCATATCCGTAGGTGATTTATAGGGGCATTCGCCGTAGATGTGCTCAAACATTGCCTGTAACACAGGGAAGATTTCAATGTCTCGGTTATAGTTTACCGTGGTTTCTCCATATGCTTCCAAATGGAAGGGATCAATCATGTTTACATCGTTTAAGTCAGCGGTAGCGGCTTCATATGCTAAGTTTACCGGATGTTTTAAGGGGAGATTCCAAATGGGGAAAGTCTCAAATTTTGCATACCCCGCATTTACGCCATGCTGTTTTTCATGATAGAGCTGGGATAAGCAGGTAGCCATTTTTCCGGAACCCGGTCCCGGCGCTGTGATTACCACAAGCGGACGAGTGGTTTTGATATAATCGTTCTTTCCAAATCCCTCTTCGGAAACGATATGTTCCACATTTCCCGGATAATCTTCAATTTTATACAGAACATAAGAATCAATACCTAATCCCTTCAATTTTTCACGAAAACGATCGGCATCCGGCTCGCCTGTGTACTGGGTAACGCAAACACTACCCACATAAAGTCCGAGTCCCTGGAAGACATCGATTAATCGAAGTACGTCCTGGTCGTAGGTGATGCCCAAGTCTCCACGAATTTTATTGGAAGCGATGGCGCCTGCTGAAATAACGATAACGACTTCCGCCTGATCTTTTAATTGCAAAAGCATTTTCATTTTGGAGTCCGGTTCGAATCCCGGAAGAACTCTTGAAGCGTGGTAGTCATCAAACAGCTTTCCTCCGAATTCCAAATAGAGCTTATCTCCGAAGTGAGAGATTCGTTCTTTGATGTGCTCTGATTGCATCTTTAAATATTTGTCATTGTCAAAACCGATTTTCATAAACCTTCCCTTTCAAATTAACCTAAAAATCAAGAATAAATTATATCATCCGATGTTTTATTATTCAATAAAATACAGGGAAAATCTAAGGGGAATTTTTACAAAACGGAAATGTTTTAAATTGAAAAAAATTTAATGATAAAATGATTGAAATCTCATCCTGTTTTTTTTATAATTCTTTATGTTGTGAAATGGCGTTCTACGTCGAAAAGAGAGAGAGGAGTATTGAAATGTTAGAAAAACTTTTCAAACTAAGTGAGAACAACACTAATGTAAAAACAGAGGTGTTGGCCGGATTTACTACCTTCATGACAATGGCTTACATTTTGGCAGTAAACCCAAGCATCCTTTCCGCTTCCGGAATGGATTCTACCGCGATTTTGATTGCAACTTGTCTTGCATCATGCGTAGGTACATTATTAATGGCATTTTTGGCAAATTACCCATTTGCTTTGGCACCGGGTATGGGCTTGAATGCTTACTTTGCTTTCACAGTATGCGGAAACCTCGGATATGACTGGAAAGTAGCTTTAATGGCTGTTTTTGTTGAAGGTCTTATCTTCGTTGTACTTTCCCTTACAAATGTTCGTGAGGCAATCTTTAATGCAATTCCTTCTACTTTAAAGAAGGGTGTGTCAGCAGGTATCGGTTTATTCGTAGCATTCATCGGTTTACAGGGTGCTGATCTTGTTGTTAACAGTGATTCTACTTTAGTAACTTATACCGCTTTCAGAGCTAACTGGCATACAGAAGGAATCTGTGCTGTTCTTGCTTTGATTGGATTGGTTATTACTATTATCCTTTACGTAAAGGGTGTTATGGGATCTATCTTAATCGGTATCATCGCTACATGGGTTCTTGGTATGATTTGCCAGGCAATCGGTGTATATGTTCCTGATTTTGAAAACGGATTCTATTCTTTATATCCGACATTTGCAATGACCGACTTTTCTACCTTTGGTCAGACTTTCGGTGCTTGCTTTAAAGCTGACTTTAGCGGCGTTGGTGTAGCAAACTTTGTTGTAGTTTTGCTTTCCTTCTTATTCGTAGATATGTTTGATACCATCGGAACTTTAATCGGATGTTCCGAAAAAGCCGGATTCCTTGATAAGGAAGAGAAGCTTCCTCGTATCAAACCTGCATTATTATCAGATGCAATTGCAACTTCTGTTGGTGCAATCTTTGGTACATCTACAACCACTACCTATGTTGAGTCATCTTCAGGTATCGGTGCAGGCGGACGTACAGGTTTAACATCTGTTGTTACCGGTTTGTTATTCTTACTTGCAATTTTCTTCGCACCGATTTTTACTGCAATTCCTGGATTTGCAACTGCTCCGGCACTTATCTTTGTTGGATTCTTAATGCTTGGTGCTGTTGTTAAGATTGACTTCTCTGATTTAAGAGAAGCAGTTCCTGCATACCTTACCATTCTTTGCATGCCTTTGATGTATTCTATCGCTGAAGGTATCGCAGTAGGATGTGTATCTTATGTATTAATCAACATCATCTGCAACGCAGTTTGCGAAGAGAAGAAGAAGATTACACCGCTTATGTATGTACTTGCTGTAATCTTTGTATGCAAATACATCTTCTTATAGGATTCGTTTTAGAATTAATTATGCTAAGAAAGCCTGGCTTGGACATCTGCTCCTTGCCGGGCTTTTTACATATACGCGTCTTTGTGATTTGACAGTCCATGGAGTTTATATATATACTGAAACAACGAATATATAAGGAATTTGATATGTCAAAGAAATATAAAAAGTGGGAAAAATTAGATAATACGGCAAAAGTCTTTCCTGTGATTGCTACGGATGAAATGACCAATACCTATCGTATCAGCGTGGTGTTAAACGAAAGGGTTGACGGGGAAGTATTGCAGCAGGCACTTAATATGGTGCTTCCGAAAATGCCTGGGTTTAATATGCGACTTCGTACCGGTTTCTTTTGGTATTATCTGGAAGAAAACGGAAAACCGGCTCCGAAGGTATTTGAAGAGAAGGATTATCCCTGCCGAAGAATCTATGCCCAGAAGAATAACAGTTATTTGTTCCGCGTTACCTATTATAAAACCAGGATTAATTTGGAAGTTTTTCATGTCCTTGCGGACGGAATGGGCGGAATCGGATTTTTAAGAGAACTGACATATCAGTATTTGCGCTTGAAACACTCCGAATTATCGGATGTGACAGCAAATCGTTTGAGTGATGAGACTTCTTTGAACCGGGAAGATTCCTATATTTCTAATTATAATAAAGCATCCAAAAGTGTTTATGCCAGCAAGAAAGCATTTCTTATTAAGGGAGATAAATTACCTTATAACGGATTTGGTGTAATTCAAGGATTACTTCCGGTAAGCCAGCTAAAAGATGTCAGCAGAAATAAATACGGCGTCAGCATTAACGAATATCTGATATCTGCATTTGTTTATGCCACCTATCGTACCTATCGCAGAATGATTTCCGAGGAAAAACCCATTCGTGTGGCGATTCCTGTAAATATGCGACCGTTTTTTGATTCAAATACAACAAAAAACTTTTTCGTTATGATTTCTGCTGAGTTTGCACCTCGAAATAAGGAGTATACTTTCGAAGAAATCGTGGCTGTTATTCATGAAAGTATACAGTCGCAAATGAAAAAGGAACACCTGGAAGCAATCTTTTCTTATAACGTATCCAATGAACAGCATATTGCGGCCAGAAGCGTACCTTTGTTTTTAAAGAATATCGGTATTAAGGTGGTATATACCAGGGCAGCCCTTGCAAATACCACGACCATTACCAATATAGGAAACATTACGGTTAAAGAAGAATATGAACCGTATATTAAGATGTTCCATTCTTTTTTATCATTTTCCAAAGGTCAGGAGTTAAAGGGAACCATTACTTCTTATAAGGATACGTTGGCATATACGTTTACTTCTTCCTTTGAAGATACGACGGTGCAACGAAGAGTTTTCCAACAGATTGCACAGGATGGTGTAGAAGTACAAATCGAAACCAACGGAGTTTATTATGAATAAAAAATGCAACCATTGCGGTGTGTATATTTTGGATAAAACAGAAGAGTGTCCTCTTTGCAACGGTGTTGTGGAGGGTGACGGAACCGGTGATTCAAATTATCCGAATATCGTTGATAAAATTAAAAAAACTTCGATTCTGATGCGAATTTTGTTTACTGTTTGGGTTCTTACCTTCGGAGCATTGGGAATCACAAGCTACTATGTAAACGGATTTATTCTTCCGGTGGTTGTTGTCGCTGCATCCACTTACTACGGTCTTTTTATGCTCTGGCTTATGACAAAGCCGCAGTACGGGTATATGAAACGTATTTTCCTTGCCATTATCGTCGGAGTAATTTTTATAGTTGTAATTGATGCTGTAACGGGATTTCATTATTGGTCGATCAATTATGTTTTGCCGGCGGGAATTATCTTTTTAAATTTCGTTCTTATGTTACTTCGATTCATTAATCGCAGAAATTGGAGAAGTTATATTGTACAGCAGTTGTTCGTGATATTTTTGGGAATTGTTCCTGTAATATTGATTTTAAACGGACAGATTTCACATCCGCTTTTGTCACAACCACTCTAGGTAGAGTAACCCTTCTGGAAAAATTAAGTGTTATAAGAAAATTTGCTATCGTAGATACAATTAATCCAGGAACTATACCGTCTTTTTTTAGAAAACCAGATGTGATACATCCAAATAAGATGGTAATCCGTCTTTATAAGTCAGAGATACTTCCCCTTGAATTAAGGGATAAAGATAGTCAAGCATTTCGTCGGTGATGTCGTTGCCACGGGTGTTGATGTAATTGTCCGGTACGGATTTTACTTGATTTGCGATTTCCGATACATCGTGGCAAGTGTATTCCAATTTGTATGAATGAGAAGAGATACGCTTGTGAGTGGCCATAACTCCGGTTTTACCTTCTTCATACAGTGAAACTGCAGTGGCACCCAGTTGCATGGATTCACAAAGATCCGTTTCGGACGCAATATGGGATGCACAACGCTGTAAGATGTTTAACTCGATTCCACGTGTTTTTACGCCAAGTGCTTGATGTAATTCGTGTTCCAAATATTTTGCGGTTCCGGATAACATGGCATGTCCGAAATTATCTTTATGTCCTTCGGAGGCGGATATATAGTTTCCGTCTTTATCTTTTACGCCTTCTGAGATGGCGATAATCACATCGTCTCTTTCTTCTAAAAGTTTCTTTGTATCTTCGATACATTCTTCCAAAAAAAATACTCTTTCAGGTAAATATATAAGATGCGGTGCATTTGAGTATTCGTTTCTTGCAAGGGCGGAAGATGCGGTTAACCATCCGGCATCACGTCCCATGATTTCAACAATAGTGACACTTTTTAAATGATAAATATAGGTGTCATGTGCAATTTCCAAAATAGAAGATGCAACGTATTTTGCAGCGGATCCAAATCCCGGTGTATGGTCGATATGGATTAAATCATTGTCGATTGTTTTTGGAATTCCAATGATCTTGGTGCTTTTTTTATGTTTTTTTCCATAAGCGGAAAGCTTTGCCACCGTATCCATGGAATCATTTCCGCCGATGTAGAAAAAGGCATCTGCATCCATTTCTTCAAATTTTGAAAAAACGGTTTCATAAAAGCTAAAATCCTCTTCCTCAGTGGGAACGCGAAAACGGCAGGAACCCAAGTACATGGCCGGGGTTGTTTTAAGATTTGTGATAAATGTTGGATCCTCACTTGTTTTTTCGGTTAAATCAAGGAAACGATTTTGTAAGATTCCGGTGATACCGTTTAATGAGCCATAAATTTTTTTAAAAGAATTTGTTTTTTGATTTTGCTCTAAAACTCCGGCAAGACTGGCATTTATGGCAACTGTCGGTCCACCGGATTGAGCGATAATTAGATTTTTCATAAGCACTAATATAATAAAAATACCCCTTTCGTTCAAGGGACATTTATGGGACATATAAACTGTATAATGAAATCATAAAGACAAAAGAAAGGCGGTATTTATTATGGAAAAGAATTTATTAACGACACAACAGGTTTTTATTTATTTGGGTATGGCTCTTTTATACGCTTTGGGAGTTTTCTTCTTTGGAGTGCTTCTTTTCGGCATTGATGTATGTGCTGCCGATTCCGGAACAATGGTGAGTTGTTATTCAATTATTACCGCATCGATTTGGACATATTTTATCTGTAAAAATTTGAAATAAAAAGACCTATTCTTTTCAAGGATTTAAAGTCATTTTTGTTGACGGAAATCTTATAGTTTTTTATAATCATAAGGAATATATTTACTAGAAAAAACCTACGAGGTGACTATCTTATGAAAAAATTTTGCCAAGTGTTTTTGGCCTTCTTAACGGTATTGAATCTGTTCGTTTCTTACAGTTTTGTTTCCAATGCTGCAGGGACGACTACGATGTTCCTT
>CAJOGB010000018.1 GCA_905233835.1 uncultured Lachnospiraceae bacterium | reverse complement strand
GTGCATCCGTATTTTGGAAAAGACTCATGACTTCTTTGTCATCCAAAGGAATCTTCGTGGCGTCAATTCCGATCAAATCCTCCAAACGTCGAATCATGGTAGGATCGTCGTGCCCTAAAATATCGAGCTTTAAAAGGTTTTCATCGATGGAATGATAATCAAAGTGTGTGGTTATAATATCCGTTTCATTATCGTTTGCCGGATGTTGAATCGGTGTAAAGGAGTAGATGTCCTCTCCCACCGGAAGAACAATGATTCCTCCCGGATGCTGACCGGTGGTACGGCGTACACCGACACAGCCTGCAACGATTCGTTCCAATTCCGCTCGACGTTTATGAATGCCTCGTTCTTCAAAGTAGTTTCGCCCGAGACCGTAAGCAGTTTTATCCGCCAATGTACCAACGGTTCCGGCTTTAAAGGTTTGTCCTTCACCAAAAATAACTTCTGTGTATTTATGGGCCTTATTCTGATACTCTCCGGAGAAGTTCAAATCAATATCCGGTTCCTTATTTCCCTTAAATCCAAGGAATGTTTCAAAAGGGATATCGAATCCTTCTTTATGGAGTTTTTCTCCGCAGTTCGGACAAACGGCATCCGGCATGTCTACACCGGCACGACCGGAGTATTTTTTCACTTCTTCCGAATCAAAATCCACATAGTGACATTTCGGACAAATATAATGTGGGCTTAGGGGGTTAACTTCCGTAATACCTGCCATGGTGGCCGCAAAGGAAGATCCTACGGATCCACGGCTTCCCACCAAATATCCGTCCTCATTGGACTTCCATACCAGTTTCTGCGCAATAATATACATAACGGCGTAACCGTTGGAAATAATGGAGTTTAACTCCCTCTCCAATCTTTCTTCCACGATTTTAGGAAGTGTTTCTCCATAGATTTCATGTGCTTTACGATAACAAATCTCTCGAAGTTCGGTATCGGAGTTTTCAATGACAGGAGGAGCTTTATCGGGACGTGTGGGTTTAATATAGTCGCACATATCCGCAATAAGATTTGGGTTCTTTAACACCACTTCTTCTGCTTTTTCCTGTCCCAAATAAGCAAATTCGGAAAGCATCTCCTCTGTGGTATGTAAATATAGAGGTGCCTGCTGATCCGCATCCTTAAATCCCTTTCCCGCCATGATAATGGCACGATAAATGGAATCCTCCGGATTTAAGAAATGAACATCGCAAGTCGCCACCACAGGTTTATGTAATTCTTCGCCCAACGCCACGATTTTACGATTGATTTCATTTAAATCTTCCTCAGTATCAACGCCGTATTTTCCTTCACGAATCATAAAAGCGTTATTACCGTTTGGCTGTATTTCAAAATAATCGTAAAATGACGCAATTCGTACGATTTCTTCTCTGGATTTTCCAAGTAAAATCGCCTGATACAATTCTCCCTGCTCGCAGGCGGAACCGATTAAAAGTCCTTCTCTGTTTTCCTCGATTAATGTCTTTGCCATCTTTGGAGAACCGTTAAAATACTCCAAATGAGACAGAGAAACCAGCTTATATAAGTTCACACGGCCAATGTCGTTTTTGGCAATTAATATTACATGGTTCGGATGAGTTTTTGCGATACGTTCCTTGGTCATTTTACCCGCCTGATTTAAATCATCCAAATTATAGATGTCGCGATCCCGTAATCGCTTAATTAATTTTTCAAAAATATGTGCGGTACATTCGGCATCATCTACGGCTCTGTGATGATTTTCCAAAGAAACCTTTAAATGCTTTGCCACGTTATTTAACTTATATCTTGATAATTCCGGAAGTAAATACTGTGATAATGCCACGGTATCAAGATATGTAAACTCCCAATTCACAGAAAGCTTTTTACACCAAGCAGAAATTACTCCCGTATCAAAATCCGCATTATGTGCAACAAGCACCGCATCCCCGCAAAATTCTTTAAATACGGGTAAAATTTCTTCCACGGCCTTTGCGTTCCGAAGCATATCATCCGTAATACCGGTAAGCTGAATGATATCAAAAGGAAGCGGTTCAAAGGGATTTACAAACTCGGAAAAACGTTCCGTAATAATTCCGTTTTCAAATTTGACCGCTCCGATTTCGATAATCTTACATTTGCTGGAATTTAATCCTGTGGTTTCCAAGTCAAATACCACAAATGTATCTGTTAAAGATTGACCTTTGGAGTCCGTTACAATATCTTTGGAATCGTCTACCAAATAGCCTTCACAACCGTAAAGAATCTTAAAATCAGGATTCTTTGATAATGATTTACAATGTGCAGCTGCGGTAAAGGACTGAACCACACCGTGATCGGTAATGGCCAACGCTTTATGGCCGAATCGAATGGCCTGATCGATAATATCGCAGACATCGGATACACCGTCCGAATCGCTCATTTTGGTATGGCAATGAAGTTCCACTCTTTTTTCGCCGTGTAAATCTTCACGTTTTACGCGAAAATCCGGTATGGATTCGATTGTTTTAATATGTGATAAACTGATATCCTTTGAAAAAGTATCAAAGGAAACGGTTCCTGATACTTTTATAAAAGTCCCTGGGCCAAGAAGTCCCAAAAGTTCTCCTTTTTGCACCTGTGGAATAAAAATTTTACACTGTAACGTATCCGTATAATCGGATAAATTGAACATTACAATGGCTTTTTCATTTTTTATATCTCGGGAATCCACAGACAGAATTTGACCGTGCAAAACCACATCCCCGATTCCGTCAAACACGTCGCAAATCGGTGTCCAATCTTCACTAATGGGTTTAAACCCGTACAAAAGATTGGGAATATTATCTTTACGAAAGGGACGAATTCTAGGACCCACCATTTCTTCCGGTTCGGCAGCATCCTTTGCGGTCGAAGTCTTTTCCGCTTTTGCAGGTTTATTCGATTCCTCTGCATCTAAAGTGACTTCCTCTCCCGCTTCGATATGCTGGATAATATTTTCGATCATACGATCGATTTTTGCTTCCTGTTCCTTTTTATACTTTGTTTCACGAGCTTTTTTATAATCCAAATCTATCAAAACATCTTGATGACATCTGTCATGAAAAATAACGGAAAATATATGCTCGATTTCTTCCACTCTTGCATGTGCAACGGCCGTATCTTCGATACGAATGCAGATTTTATTACCTTCAAAATCGTAATCTGCCTTTTTAACAATGCTGTGATTTATGCTGGATATTTTATTGATTTCTTCAAAGATGGAATCCTTGTAAGTATTAAATAAGCTCTCCGGTGTATAAACATCGGAAAGCAAAAAAGATTCAATAATTGTAACCTCCATACCCGGAGCGTTAAAATATTCTTTTTGAATAGCTTCTTCCAATTTCCAAATGGTTTTTTTGGGAACAATGGAAGAAAACTGGATGTATATGCGCATTTTATCCTTTGTGGGATTTGTGCTGATGCGCAAAATCTTTGCGGACTCCAAGATTGGATTTAAGGATTTATTCTCAATTTTTGAAAAGACTTCCAAAAATTCTTTTTCCATTAACATTTCCCCCAGTTTAAAAGTTCTTCACGTAAGGCTTCAACCAGTTGGTCTTCAGGAAGTTTTTTGATCACTTCTCCGTGCTTAATCAAAAGCCCCTCTCCTATGCCTCCCGCGATACCGAGATCCGCTTCTTTGGCCTCTCCCGGTCCGTTTACGACACATCCCATAACGGCGACTTTTACATCATTTAAATCTATTTCGGAAACCATGGCCTCCACTTTGTTAGCCAAGCCGATTAAATCAATTTGGGTACGACCGCATGTGGGACAAGAAACCACTTCGATGCCACCTTTCCTTAAGCCTAAGGTTTTAAGCAAAGTCTTAGCGGTATAGACTTCTTCAATCGGTGCTCCGGTTAATGACACGCGAATGGTATCACCGATGCCCTGATGCAAAATCATGGCAAGACCGGCAGAGGATTTGATTGTACCGCTTCGAAGAGTTCCTGCTTCGGTAATACCAACATGAAGGGGATAAGATGTCTTTGTTGAAATAAGTTCGTGTGCTTTTACACACATCATAACATCCGATGATTTGATACTGATAACCAGATTATCATATCCTAAATCTTCAATAATATAAACTTTATCCAATGCGGATTCCACAAGTCCTTCTGCGGTAACTCCATGGTATTTTTCTACCAATTCCTTTTCCAAGGAACCGGAGTTTACACCGACACGAATGGGAATATTCTTTTCTTTACAAGCATCCACTACAGCTTTAATCCGGTCAATGGAACCGATATTTCCGGGATTTATACGAATTTTATCCGCACCGTTTTCAATAGCTGCCAAGGCCAGGCGATAATCAAAATGAATGTCGCAAACCAATGGAATATGAATCTGTTTTTTGATTTCTCCGATTGCTTTTGCAGCTTCAAGAGTCGGAACGGCACATCGAATAATATCGCATCCTGCCTTTTCAAGCTCCAGAATCTGTGCAACGGTACTTTTAACATCTTCCGTTTTTGTATTCGTCATGGATTGGATTAAAATCGGGTTATCCCCACCAATCACACGGTTTCCGATATGAATTTCCTTGGTTTTCATTCTCATAAGTTAACCCCTACATAAGCTTTGCTATATCACTTATCATAACAACAATCATGAGCATCATCAATAATGCAAATCCCACAAAATTAATTCCGGCTTCCACCCTCTGGGAGATTTTTTTCCTGGTAACGGCTTCAACCAAATAAAACAAGAGTCTGCCTCCGTCCAAAGCGGGAATTGGAATCAAATTCATAACTCCCAAGTTGGCGGAAAGCAATATCGCGATACTGATCATCTGCATTACCGTTACAAAAACACCGTAAGCCGACGCTTCCGTATAATTATCTCCGATGGTTTTTACGATGCCAACAGGACCGGACATGTCAGAAACGTTTAATTTACCGGTCAAAAGCATTTTAAGGCCTTCCAACGCCACATAAATCTGGTAACGAATCTCATAGAAGGAATGAGTTATTACATCGATAAAGTTTCCTTTGGTTCGTTCGTTATATTTGGTAATACCGATAAGATAACGACCCGCTTCATCGTCATATTTTGGAGTAAGGGTTGTAGAATATGTTTTTCCGTCTCGTTTATACTTTATTTCTAAAGTCTTTCCGGGATGAAAATAGTTATACACACTGATTTCACTGTAAAAATGAACCCGAAAACCGTTTAAGGAAAGAATCTCATCCCCGCCTTGTAAACCGGCTTCATATGCAGGATAATCCTTACTTACTTCATCGATTACCGTGGAATCATATCCTACATTTGCAATCATAATAACCGAAAGCAAAAATGCCAGGATAAAATTAAACAACGGACCGCCAAAGACGATTAACGCTTTTTTCCAAAGAGCTTTTTTGTTAAATGCTCTATCATCTTCGCTTTCTTCCTCTTCCCCTTCCATAACACAGCTTCCGCCGAAGGGTAAAAGGTTTAAGCAAAACTTGGTTTCTTTTCCTTGTACGGAAAAAACCGTAGGTCCGAGACCAAGGGTAAATTCGTTTACTCGAACATCAAATGCTTTCGCAAAAATAAAGTGTCCCAATTCATGAAAAATAATGATGAAACTAAATATTAGTATGGCAACCAGGATACTCATACTCTATTACCTCGTTAAATAATCGTATTTATATAATCATATGTGGATTTTTCGGTTTCCAATATATCGTTTACGGAAGGCTTGTTTATATAATCCACTTCTGTCATGGCATTTGCGATGATTTCCGGTATTTGTAAGAAGGAAATCTTTTTGTTTAAAAACAGCGCCACTGCCTTTTCATTGGCTGCGTTGAATATGGTAGGCATATTTCCACCCAAACTCATTGCATCAAATGCCAGTTGAAGGCCAAAAAACGTCTCAAAATCCGGTTTTTCGAACTCAAGTGTACCGATATCAAACAAATCCAATTTCTCGCCGTTTAAAGGCTGTCTGTACGGGTAATACAAAGCATACAGAATCGGAAGTCGCATATCCGGTGTCCCCATTTGTCCGATGATTGCTCCGTCTTCGAATTCCACAGCGGAATGTAAAATACTCTGGGGATGAACGGTTATTTGAATGCGACTTAACGGAACATCAAACAGCCAGTGAGCTTCCATGACTTCCAAACCTTTATTGATCATGGTAGCGGAATCTATGGTAATTTTCTTACCCATAGACCAATTCGGATGTTTTAATGCATCTTCCAAAGTAACATTTTTTAATTCATCGTATGTTTTACCGCGAAAAGGTCCGCCGGATGCAGTAAGAAGAATTTTTTCGATATCCGCACCGTTTGCTCCTTGTAAGGACTGAAAAATAGCGGAATGTTCACTGTCCACGGGAAGAATCTTTACATTCTTTTCCTTCGCTAGAGGCATAATGATATGTCCCGCACAAACAAGGGTTTCTTTATTTGCCAAAGCAATATCTTTTCCTGCTTCTATGGCTGCGATGGTCGGACGGATTCCAATCATTCCCACTATGGCTGTAACAACGATATCAGCACTTTTTACGGTGGCTGCATCGATTAAACCTTCCATGCCGTAAACAACCTTTATATCTAAACCTTTTAGGTTCTCTTTAAGAATATCCGCATCTTTTCCATCGGATACACACACGATTTCCGGTTTATACTTCTTTGCCTGCTGTTCGATTAAAGAAATATTCTTTCCGCAGCTTAAGGCAACAACATTTAAATCACTTTTTTCATCCACAATGGACAAGGTCTGAGTTCCGATGGAACCGGTAGAACCTAGAATTGCTATATTTTTCAAATGAAGCCTCCCAAATAAAAGATAATCGGTGCGGTAATAATTACACTGTCAAAACGATCCAAAATACCGCCGTGACCTGGAATCAATTTACCGTAGTCTTTAATATCGTTATTTCGTTTAATGGCAGAAGCCGCCAAATCACCGATCATGGAAATAAATGCACCCATACATGCGCCGATGCTTAAAACAATCATTTCTCTGGTATCAATTCCCATCTGTACCTGGAAAATATAGCTGTATAAAAGTGTAAGAAGCCCACTTCCCACTACTCCTCCGACTGCGCCTTCAATGGATTTCTTCGGGCTTAATACCGGCGCCATTTTATGTTTTCCGAATAAAACTCCTACACAGTATGCACAGGTATCGCATCCCCAAGAGCAAAGGAAAATCAACCATACCAAATATGCGCCTTTTTCCGGAATCATTCGGGTCTGATAAATATATGAAAGCATCACAGAGACATAAAATACACCAAAATATGAGGCCATAAACTCTCTGATTTCATACTTCGGATAACGGAACACATAAAATCCCAAAAGCACGATTAAAAGTGCGATTAAAACAGGAAATTTCATGCCATGAGGCAAATAAGAAATGGTTCCGTAATAAATCGCGGTTGCAACATAACCCACATAACCCAAAGAATGATTATGAATTTTAAATACACGATAAAATTCAAATAATCCGATTAAGGAAATAAACAAGGTGGATACCAAAAGTACGGATCCCCCTGTGATAATTAAGAAAAGTGCAAGTGCAACAAGTATAATTCCTGAGATTAATCTGGTTTTAAACATAAATGACTCCTTTAAACCTTACCGTATCTTCGATCACGGTTCATATAAGCATCTACTGCTTCTTTTAACTCTTTTTCGTGGAAATCCGGCCAAGGAACATCCGTAAAATAGAATTCCGAATAAGCCAGCTGCCACAAAAGATAATTGGAAAGCCGCTGCTCTCCGCTGGTTCGAATCATAAGATCGGGATCCGGAATATCCTTTGTATCCAAGTAAGAAGAAAGCACTTCTTCGGTAAGGGGATATGCGGCTTTTTCTTCTAAAACGTCTTTGTTAAAAGCATTTACGGCACGAACAATTTCATCACGGCTTCCGTAGTTTAAGGCAATTTGCATATTCAAACCCGAAAACTCCTTGGTAAATTCTTCCAAATCCTTGATTTTTTCTTGCATGGAAGGAGTAAATGCCGAAATATCACCAATAATTCGAACCCGCATATTGTTGTCTTTTGCCAACTTTTTACAAGTTTTCATATAACTTTCCAGCAAATCCATTAAAGCGGAAACTTCCGTATCGGGACGTTTCCAGTTTTCCGTGGAAAATGCATAGAATGTAATATATTTAATGCCGAGATTATGCGCCGCTTTGCAAATAGGCTCCACATTTTTTGCGCCCATGGTATGACCGTAGGTACGCGGCATGCCTTTGCTTTTGGCCCACCTGCCGTTTCCGTCTAAAATAATGGCTACATGTTTTGGAATCTCAGACATAGATTATCCTCCTGATAAAAAAAGAGCTTCGCAACTGCGAAACTCTTATGTTTCTTAGACTGTCATAATTTCCTTGGATTTTGCTTCCACAGCATCATCGATTTTTGAAATATAGCTGTCGGTAAGCTTTTGAACTTCATTTTCCAATTCTTTGATTTCATCCTCGGAAACATCATCTTTTGAAAGTTTTTTAAAAGAATCGTTTGCGTCTCTGCGAATGTTTCGAATTGCAACTTTCGCATTTTCACCACGTTTTTTAACATCTTTCGCCAATTCTTTTCGACGATCTTCGGTAAGCTCCGGGAAAACCAAGCGAATCACTTTACCGTCGTTGGTAGGATTTATACCGATATCACTTGTTAAAATCGCTTTTTCGATTTCTTTTAACATAGAAGGCTCCCATGGAGCGATCTGAATCAGTCTCGGCTCCGGAACAGATACGTTTGCAACAGCCTGAATGTTGGATGGAGCTCCGTAATAATCCACCATTACGTTATCCAAAACATGAGGGTTTGCTCTTCCGGCACGAATGGTTGTAAATTCATTTGCCAAAGACTCCAATGATTTGGTCATTTTCTCGTCATAAATTTTCAGTCTCTCGTCCAAGAAAAACACCTCCTAAACCGTTACAATCGTTCCGTTAAAATCACCGGAAACTGCTTTTATTATACTGTTTTCCTCTTGTAATGCAAAAACATAAAGAGGCATTTTGTTTTCCATACACATAATGGATGCTGTTAAATCCATTACCTGTAATTTATTGGCGATAACATCATCAATAGAGATCTTATCATAACGCTTTGCGTTCGGATTTACCTTTGGATCGGAATCGTAAATGCCGTCAACCGCTTTTGCAAGCAGAATATAATCTGCTTCGATTTCAATTGCACGAAGCGTGGTACAGGTGTCGGTAGAAAAATAAGGGTGTCCTGTACCGCCTGCAAAAAAGCATACTTTATTCTCTTGAAAGCACTGGTTTGCCAAATCCTTTGAAAATAACTTTGTAAAGGAACCACAAACAAATGGTGTCATGATTTCTGTCTTTAATCCTACTGAGCGGAAAATTTCGGATACATAAAGACAGTTCATAACCGTTGCAAGCATTCCGATTTGATCGGCTTTGGTGCGGTCGATGGTTTCGGAAGTTCTTCCTCTCCAAAAATTACCGCCTCCGATAACAATCGCAACTTCATTTCCGGAATTAATGATGGATTTTACCTGATCGGCAACCTTTAAACAACTTGCCTCATCAAAACCGGTCTTTTTATCTCCGGCCAATGCTTCGCCGGACAACTTTAATAAGATACGACTCATAATAACTCCAATTTAGTTAAATACGGAAGCCACATCTACTTCTGCATAAGCCTGTGAACAGAAACCTTCAATAACAGCACCGTTGTTAATCTGAACGGAACGGGATTTGATATTACCCATAACTACTGCGGATGTATCAACAACAACCGGTCCCTGAACATCAATATCACCCTTTACAGCGCCTGCGATAACTGCGCTTGTAGCGGAAATGTTTCCAACTACTACAGAACCAACACCGATTTTAACGGTTCCGGAAGTATTCACTTCACCTTCAATCTTTGCGTTATCTGCAAAGAATTCAGAGGAAACACTGTTTCCTTTTACTGTACCTGTAATGGTTAACTTACCGTTACATTTAACATTTCCGAAAATGGTTCCTTCTACATCGATAGATCCGGTAGACTCTAAATCACCGGTAATCTTCATTCCCTTTGTAATAACAGCATTTTCATCTGAAACATTTGAATTGTCCATAACTGTATTTACGATAGATGCTGCTTTTTCTAATTCTAAGCTATCATTAGTGTCCATTTTAATTTCCTCCGTAAATGATGAAAGCACTTCTTCTTTTGTAGTCTTTTCTTTGCGAGGTGTTTCTTTCGCAAAATCAGCGGATGAAGTCATCTTAGGAGCCTGGCTCTCTGAATCCTCCACCTTCTTAGATGCTTTTTCCAACAAGCCGTCTAATTTGGAAAGTTCAGAATTCACATCTACGTCCTGCTCGATGGTACCCATCATAACATCTTCAGGCTCTTCCTTTAAACTTTCGCCGCCCGGGATTAATTCATCCACAGCTTCGGAAAAATCTTCTTTAAATTCTTTAAAGAATCCCATTTATTATACCTCCATAAGTTTAATAACTAGTTTGAAATCGATACATGCTGAATCAGGTCGGTATCTTCGCTTACCGGAAGAATTAATGCTCCGATTCCCTGTAACTGTTCGATTAATTTCGGTAATGCTTCCACAGTGGCATCCTTATTATCCGCATCGTGCATCAGCACAACCGACGTCTTATATTTTACCACATCTTTCATCACGTTTTCAACCAAATCATCGGATGTATACGCCTGTGTGGTTGCATCTCCGCTGGCCACATTCCAGTCCAAATATCGGATGTCATTATCATTTAAATATGTGATGTATTCCGACATATCCGCGTTGGAGATTTTATTACTGCTTCCACCGGGAAAGCGATATAAATTACACTCCACACCCGTAGTGTCATAGATTAATCCTTGAATGCGATTCAAATCCGCGGTAAAAGAATCCAGAGATGAATACAATTCCGAATAATTATGACTGTAGGAATGCATTGCAATGGTGTGACCTTCGTCTACAATTCTTTTATAAACGGCAAGAGAATGTTCATCCTCTCGCCCATTCACAAAAAAAGTTGCTTTTACATTATAATCGTCCAAAATATCCAAAATACGGTCGGAATTTTCGCTTGGACCATCATCAAAGGTAAGATAAACCTTTAATGTGTCTCCGGCTTGAGCCAAATTCTCTTCCGCAGTACTGGCGTAATTAATAAGTGCAAGTCCGTCATTATCACCGTCTGCATAATTGGAAGCCGAAACACTACCGCCGGACATCTTTGCAGATAAATCATTCAATTGGTTTTGTAAAGATATTACTTTGTACGTCAAGAAAGAAATGGCAGCGATAGATGCGATAATCCAAAACGTGATAAAGGAAACAATAAATGTTTTTATTTGTTTTACACGTTTTCTGCGTCTTCTTTGACGCTCAATATCTACTGTAGCATTTGGATCCATAAAACTCTCCTTTTATTTGTAAAAAGGCACTATATTTCTATAGTGCCTGATTGAAGCAAATAATAAATTTTTTTATTGTCCCATCTGCTTAGCAACTTCTTCAGCGAAATTCTCTTCTTTCTTTTCAAGACCTTCACCGGTTTCGAAACGAACCATCTTTGTGATAACAAGATCTTTGTTTACAGACTCTAAGTACTTACCAACGCTCTGTTTTCCGTCTTCAGCCTTAACATAAACCTGGTCAAGTAAGCAGATATCTTTGTACTGCTTATTGATACGTCCTGTTAAAAGGTTTGTAAAGATTTTGTTCTCAAAAATGCTTGATTCGTTCTCATGAGCGATAGAAATAAGAGCTGCCTTTGCTTCATCGGAAAGGAAGTTCGGAAGATAGTTCATGTTAGACTTCTTCTCTGCCTTATCTTCATCACTCCATACAGCCTGTGCCTTATCAAACAAATCATTCAAAATAGGCTTAGGCAAAGAGAAAGGATCGCTTAAAGCGTTCTGACGAACGATTTCGCCAATCTTTTCTTTTTCTGCATCTGAAATATCAGACTCAGAAACATACTGTGGGTTCATAGCAGCGATCTGCATTGCAATGTTTGCAAGAGCTTCCTTAGAAGCGTCATCGGAAGCGTTTTTAGCTGCAACCAAAACACCGATCTTTCCACCACCGTGAACATAAGAAACAACCGCATCACCGGTTACCTTCTCAAAACGACGGATGGTTAAGTTCTCACCGATCTTTGCAATCTTTGCTGTTAAAGCTTCCTGAACGGTCATGGAAGAATCTTCGTTCCATGATTCAGCCATAAAGCTTTCCATATTATCAGATGAAGTATTTAAAGCCTGTACTGCTACTGCATGTACATAAGACTTGAACTCATCGTTCTTAGCTACGAAGTCTGTTTCAGAGTTAACTTCTACGATAGCTGCGTTATTTCCTTCTACACAAACATCGCAAAGTCCTTCTGCAGCAATACGTCCGGCTTTCTTTACTGCCTTTGCGGCACCGGATTTCTGTAAATACTCAACAGCGGCATCCATATTACCGTCTGTTTCGTTTAACGCCTTCTTACAGTCCATCATACCTGCGCCTGTAAGCTCACGTAATTCTTTTACCATAGCAGCTGTAATAGCCATGTTTATTTCCTCCTAAATATATGAATTATTCTTCAACAGCATCAAGTTCCGCATCTGCAGCAGCGCTTTCTGCTTCGATATCGGTAACTTCTGTTCCCTGATTTGCTTCGATAACAGCATCAGCCATCTTTGCAACGATAAGCTTAACGGCACGAATCGCATCATCATTACCAGGAATGATGTAATCTAATTCATCCGGATCACAGTTAGTATCTGCAATACCTAAAATAGTAAGTCCCAAAGACTGAGCTTCCTGAATACAGATAGCTTCCTTCTTAGGATCAACAACGAAAATAGCATCCGGAAGCTTCTTCATTTCCTTGATACCGCCAAGGTTCTTCTCAAGTTTCTCCTGCTCTTTCTTTAAGTTGATAACTTCCTTCTTAGGAAGAACGTCGAATGTTCCGTCTTCTTCCATCTTCTCGATTTTCTTAAGACGTTCAATTCTTGTCTGAATGGTCTTAAAGTTGGTAAGCATACCACCTAACCATCTCTCGTTTACATAGTACATTCCGCAACGAGTCGCTTCCTGCGCTACGGTTTCCTGAGCCTGCTTCTTAGTTCCGACAAAAAGGATGGTTCCTCCCTGAGAAACGATATCGAAGATTGCATTGTAAGCATCATCAACCAATCCTACAGACTTCTGAAGATCGATAATATGGATTCCGTTTCTCTCTGTGTAGATGTACGGAGCCATTTTAGGGTTCCATCTTCTGGTCTGATGTCCGAAATGAACACCTGCTTCTAATAACTGCTTCATTGAAATAACACTCATTTTAATACCTCCATGGTTATTCTTCCATGTGATTTTTACCGACAAATCAAACCTAAAAAGGCACCATATTTTGCGACAAACCACATGTGTATAATATTAAAGCCTTTGCAAGTTTATCACAAAGGCTTTGCTAATGCAAGGAATTTTTATTTGGAAATTGTATTTGCGATTTGTTCGTAGGTACTTCCTTCCGGAATATTGAAGGAGCCTACGTGAATAGTGTTATCGTAGCCGTTTTGCTCCAAATAAGTATTAAACTTATTCGGATCATCGATAAGACCTGCTCTGAAAAGGTTTTCGGCCACTTTATAAGAACTCTCGCCGGCAGTAACCTTGAATGAAACTGTCTTTGAAGGTGTCTTTGTCTCGGTAGTCTTAGAATCCTCTGTTTCAGCAGTATCTTCAGAAGAATTCTTTTCAGATAACTCTGGGTTTTTCTCTTCTTTTTCTTCCGTCTTTTCTTCGACCTTTTCTTCTACAGTGTTTTCATCAACCTTTTCTTCTACAGTGTTTTCTTCCTGCTTTATTTCTTCCGTAACAGCCGTATCATTCGCTGTTTCCGAAGAATTCTTCGGTTCATAGAATACCAAAGCAACGGAAAAAATAACAACCGTAACTAAGATTCCAAAACCCATTCCTCTTAAAAAATATTTCGAACGTCTGCTAAACTTCATCAAACAACCCCAAAATCAACTTAATTTCACCGATTCCCACACCGCATTTCTTTGCAATTTCCACTTCGGAAAATCCTTCCTGATGCATGGAAACGATTTTCTTTTTTAATTCCTCTTTCGAAGGATCTAAAATCGCATTCCCTGCTTCGGAAGATTTTTTTGATGCCTGTAATGTCTCTATAGCGCTTTTATCCGTCTTTTTTACTTCTTCTTCATCCATTTTCTGGATAAAAGCTTCTTTTAAACTCATAACGTCATTTTCGAAATGGAGAGTTTGCTTGCTTTGTTCAACTTCTTCGGCATGTTTTAATTCAACTTCTTTAGCCTCGAGTTCAGCCAATTTATCCTCTATGGAAGCCTTCATGTTTCGAAGTGCACTTTCCTGCTTTCCGATTTCTGCAACCATATTTGTAATGTTTTCCTGTTTCTCATTTAAAATCTGATAAATAAACATAATTTCATCATGAGAATCATTCATGGCTTTTAAAATCGTGTCAGAGTATTCTCCGATAGACATGATTTTTTCATTGGTATCTCGATCTGTCTGGATCTCGATTTTTTCGACGGCTTCTTCTTTTTTCTCGGAAAGCAACTTATCCATTTGCTCGGATGCTTTGGATAATTCTTTTTCCACCAAAGCTTTAACTTCCTTTTCGGAAAGACGTTGAATCATCTCCGTATCAGAAGAAGACAGCTTTTCCGTAACGAAAAAGCTGCCGACAAAAAAAATCAAACCTGTAATAAATAAACAAATTTCAAGTGTACTCATAAGTACTCCTATACTGTCATATTAAATGAAGGATGGTCGCTTTTTACGCGAACGGAACCATCCGGCATTTTTTCTTTTGGGGATTTCTTCTCACCTTTACGGTTTCTGTTCCCCTGATATCCTGTACCGTCTCCTCCTTCGGCATCGGAATCATTTTCCGCCACATTATCCTGTTTTGTAACCGTGGTGGTTGAGGTTTCCGCCTGGTGCTTAATTTCAACGGTAACAAACTCCTGTTGAACCACAGGTTTTTGTTCTTCCTGCCCGTGGGTTACGGAAAGCTCCGATGTGTTTTGCACCATACCATTAAAATCAATCGGTCGAATAGACATTCCATATCTCCTACAAATTTGATATTACGATTTCTCCGTTTTTCTTTTCAAAAATACAATAAGAACGCTTGTCTTTTGTAGTCATGGAAATATCGGAAATCGTGATATTTACACCTGGGAATATATCTCGGCTGACCACTATTTTAGAATGTTTGGAGTTTAATAACTCCTGATGCAAAGAGTTAAAGTTCATACGGTCTTCCTGAAGACGTTCTTTACTTTCTCTAAGCTCAACCATTAATTTATTCAAGTATAAAAGATTCTTTTTATCTAACTGTTTTCCGCCCTTCAAGTAATCCTGATAGGTCTTAACGATAGGGCTGATTTTATTGATTTTTTGACTTAATGCCAATATGCTCTTTTGTAATGTGGCATACTGCGCTTTCTTATCGGGAGCCATTCCCACTTCAACACGTGTCATGGCACCCATGGAAGAACCGATAATCTTTGACTCTACCTTTCCTCCGGCACGAATGGTTCCTCCGGTAATAAATCCTTTTTTATCATTTACGAAAATATCTTCGGTGGCGGAAACGTCACTGTAAAGAATAGATCCCGTTTCAATATAACCGCCGGAAAACACTTTCGCATTCTCGATAAACTGAATGATGACATTGCTTTTCGCGGTAATGGTACCTTTATTCATTCCATGAATACCGCATTTCACAATCACCTGGCCATCGGATTCTACAAGCGCATCTTCAACAACACCGTCAATAACAACATCTCCGGTGGCATGAATCTCAAATCCGCCTCGAACAGAACCTTTTACATGAACATTCCCGTTAAAATCAATGTTTCCTGTGGAAGTATCCACATCCGCAGGCACTTCATATACATCCGACACAAAGACCTGTTCACCAACCAAGGATACATAACCCGTAACTTCGGAATAAATCTCCGTCTTTTCTTCATTTGCACGGATATTTTTTCCGTAAGCCAATTTTTTGGACTTAACGGTACGCGTGGGTATCTCACGACCCATAACGTCTTTTCCGTTTGCTCCCTTGTCCTCGGGAATCAAGCGTGCCAACAAGTCTCCGGCTTTTACTTCACAAATTGTATTTAGTTCATGAAAGTTAACGGATCCATCCTCGTTATGCTTCGGTTTTAACGACGGGTTCGTATTAAAGAAATACTCAATCTTCGCATCATGTCCGATGTCCGGTTGTTTTCCTACCGCCAATTCATAATCGGTAAAATAGCAAGGCTCGTTTACATAGTCCATAATCGCTTCTTGATTAAGACCGAAAACAACGCCTTTTGCCATAAGCTCATTTAAAATGTCCTTGGCGTTTAGCTTTCCGCCTTTGGTAGAACCCGGCATAAAGCGACAGGTAACCTTCATTTTATCTAAGCTGACCTTTGAAGTCATGGACTCGGAAAATTCAATGTCGGAACAAACCCCCAATTCCATTGAATCCACTTCGGTTCCTGAAATCAATGCTCGAAATGCATGCTTATCAAAATCACTGATACCGTGTGCGGACAAATAATCTTCCGCTTCTTTGATAGGCAAAGGCATCCCGCCTTCTACAGGAGGATAAAAGTGGCAAATCGCAATAGAGTCCGCAATTTCAATTTGTATGTAAGCATTTTGCTGCTTCATAAACCCCTCCCTAGGATTCCGTAAGGATATTCATATACGGTCCTAGTTTTTTCCTCATTTTAAGTAAAGCTTTCGTATGTAACTGAGATACTCTGGATTCAGAGACATCCATTACATTCGCAATCTCTTTCAAGTTCAAATCCTCGTAGTAATAGAACACAATAACGGATTTTTCTTTTTCCGTTAAGAGTTCCAATGCTTCGGCAAGCATTTTCGACAATTCATCCTTGGAAATAGATTCCTCCGGTTGTATAAAGTGGGAACTGGACGTAGCACTGTCCACTGCAGGTTCGTTTCCGGCTTCCATAAACTCGTTTAAAGAAACCAGGTTTGTAACCTTCATCTGAGACTGCCATTCCACATATTCCTTGGAAGAAATACCCAGTTCATCTGCAATCTCATCTTCCGTAGCAGCTTTTCCGGTGCGTGACTCAACGTTCTTTGCCGCTTCATCAATTTTCTTTTGTTTTTGTCTGATTGTTCTCGGAATCCAATCCATCTTACGAATCTGATCCAAAATCGCGCCTTTGATTCGTAAGCTGGCATAGGTTTCAAATTTTACATCTTTTGTTAAATCGTATTTATCGATGGCATCAATCAGTCCGAAGACACCATAGCCCACCAAATCGTCGTATTCTACATTATTACCGAGATACATATTCATCTTACCGGCAACAATTTTAACCAGGGGAGCATATTCAACAATGATTTTTTCCCTAAGTTCCGGCGTAGGTTTGGCTTGGTATTCATCCCACATCTTTTGTCGCAAAGCATCGTTCATATCTGATCTCCCGGGAAATTATTCGTCCTCTTCCTCTTCTTCGTCTTCGGAATTTTCTTTTTCTTCCTCCGGACCGTTTACTTCGGCTTCAGACTCTAAAATTCCCACATCATCACTATTATTTTTTAGTGCTATTCTAAAAACAATCTGTACAATACAGCCTATCACATAAAAGACGATAATACTGAAAAAGATACGTTTAAAAAATACCACAAATTCCACTTGTAAAATAAGATTTATAAGCGCAGTCAGTGCAGCTGCGATTAATGTTACAAGCAGAGGCAAAAATCTAATTCTTTTCTCTTGATCCATAAATTTAAGAACTTCCAGTTTATATTGCCTTTTCTTCTTTGCCTACGGCTTTGATTAAATAACGACCGTCTTCGCTATATAATTCAACCGTACGTCCGAAATTCAAGCCACAATCTTCTGCCAACAATCGAATACCCAATTGCTTTAATTTTTCACGGCTCGCCTGTGCGTTTTTCTCTCCCACGTTAATACTTGCTGCGTTTTCGTTGGAAAGTGCGAACATCTTCGCTCCCCCTGCGATTTTTGCAACAATTCGTGCCTTATTTGCACCCATGGCAATCATATCATCATAAAGCTTTTGAATACCGGTGTCAGCGAATTTTGCAATATTTGAATTATTTCGAATCGCTGTGGAATCCGGCAACATTATGTGAGCCAATCCAGTGATTTTTGTAGATGGATCATACAGCGCAATCCCAATACAAGACCCCAAACCAATCGTAGTAAGGTTATCTGGTGGCTTACAAACTTTCAGATCCGCCATTCCGACCTTAATCATTTGTCCCATAAGCTTCTTCCCCTTTACTTAAATTGGTATACCTAAAGCCTGTAAAATCTTTGCGTAAGAATCACCTTCCGGCATCAATATAAAGTATCCGTTAATGGCTGACTCTCCACCAATCTCCGTTTTAATGATAAGAGCGTTATCACTGACCATTCCGAACTGAATCGCAGGTACGGATAAAATGGCAGCGGCCATATCAACCGCTACATACGGAATGGACGGTGTGATTGTAAGATTCGTAAGTCCGGATAAAGCGCTAAGATAAGCACCTGCAATGATGTTACCGATTTCCTTTATTGCAGACAAATCCATCTCATCAAAATCCGAATTGTAATCCGGATCTCTCATCATCATTCGGTTAACCAAGTGATGCGCGGATTCCATATCCAAAAGGAACATCATGGAACCGCTAATATCACTGGAAACCTCCAGCATAATTCCGACAATAATATCTTCTTCAGATCCTAACATGCCACCGATTTTTTCTACAGGAGTCAAATCTACCATAGGAACGTTCATATCAATGGTCATGGAAAGCATATTGGCAATGGCTGTGGTAGCGTTACCAGCACCGATATTACCGATTTCTTTCAGGACATCGAGATATTTGTCATTAATCTCTTCGTAACTAATATCTGACATTTTTAATCCCCTTTATGAAACAGATACCTCATCAACGATGGAATTAATATCGAAGATGGAAATCAACTCATCTCCGTTTTTACCGATACCGTTAATATATGTGGTATCCTGTTTTCTTGAATTCTGAGCGGTACGATCGATTTCGGATTCACCTAAAGTAATAACTTCGCGAACGGCATCCACTACGATACCTACCAATCCCTGAACTTCAAGTTTTAAAATAATGATTCGTGACTGGTTTGTAATAACGTCCTCACCAAGTCCCATTTTCACACGTGCGCTCATGACCGGAACAATTTCTCCTCGAAGATTGATAATTCCCGGATAATAATTCGGTACCTTCGGCACACGGGTAATTTTTTGCATACGAACAATGTTATCAACTAAAGAAATGTTAATACCATAATGTTCACTGCCGATTTTAACGACGATATATTGGATTTTCTCCTCTTCCGTCATTTCTAATTCATTTGCCATGGTAATAACCTCCCCTTAAATCAAAGCGTTAACATCAATAATCAATGCAACTTCACCATCACCAAGGATTGTAGCACCTGAGATAATCTTATTGTTCTCGATAACTTTACCAAGGGATTTAATAACGATTTCCTGCTGTCCCATAAGATTGTCAACAACAAGACCCGCATAATTATCACCCTTCTTGACAACGACAACGGTAAGATTTTCCGGGTTTGCATCGCTCGGCTCACAGTCAAGAAGTTGATCCAAACGAATAATCGGAATTACAAGTCCTCTTAAATGGATGACTTCTTTTGCTTCAACGTATTTAATGTCATTAATGGAAATATCCTCGATCGTCATAATGCTTCCGAGCGCGATTGCGTATTTCTCATCTCGAACCTCAACCATCAAAGCCTGAATAATGGCAAGTGTCAAAGGAAGACGCACCGTAAAGGTAGATCCCTGTCCCAATGTGGATTTTACTTCAACATCTCCGCCTAAAGCCTCGATATTTGATTTAACAACGTCAAGACCAACGCCTCGACCGGAAATATCGGTAATTTCTTTTGCCATAGAGAATGAAGGCATAAACAAGAAGTCGATAATTTCCTTCTGGGTAAGGTTTGGAGCTTCTTCTTCAGAAACAAGTCCGCGCTCGATGGCTTTGTTTAATACGCGTTCGGTATCGATTCCGCCACCGTCGTCTCCAACCTGAATAATAACGTTATTACCTTCTTGGAAAGCGTTTAAGAAGATGGTTCCTTCTTCCGGCTTTCCGGCTGCTTTACGAACTTCAGGAGATTCAATACCGTGATCTGCTGAATTTCGAAGCAAATGCTGTAAAGGATCGCCAATCTGATCCACTACGGTACGATCCAACTCTGTCTCTTCACCTGACATGGTAAGTTCCATCGGCTTATTTAATTTACGAGACAAATCACGAATCATACGTGGGAATTTGTTAACGGTACTTTCAATCGGTACCATTCGAACCTTCATAACGGATTCATGAAGGTTGGTGGTGATTCTCTCCAAATATTCAATCTGCTCATGTAAACTTCCGGAATCCAAGTTGGAAGTTGTTTCGCTTTGAGAACTGATGGAAACAATCGAGTTCTTAGCAATAATCAACTCGGAAACCTGATTCATAAGAGCATCTAACTTTTCAATATCAACTCTAACTGTACGTGCAGTTACAGGTTTATTAGCGGCTTTCTTTGCCGGTGCTGCTTCTTTCTTGGCAGCGGGTGCAGCGGCAGGTGCAGCCTTAGCAGGAGCAGGTGAAGCTGCTTTCGTTTCTTCCACAGGTTCTGCTAAAGGAGCTGCTTGTTCTGCTTTTTCGTACATCTCTGCAGTAACTTTTCCGAGATCTACGGATTCAATTTCGGAAACTGCGCCGACAGCAGCTTTAATCGCATCGGTGTCGGTAGATTCCGTAGCAATGATCACAGAAAATGCCAAATCAAATTTTTCGTCTTCAATGTCGGAAGAAGAAGGATCGGAACAAAGAGTCTCACCAAAGTCTTCCAAAGCTTTGAACACCAAAAAAGCGCGAGCAGCCTTCAGTAAGCATTCTTTCTCAATATGAACGGTCAAACCGTAAATATTTAATCCGCTTTCTGATGCTTCGCGTATCTTAGAAACGTCATTTTCACTGATCTTAATGGATTTGTAGTGATCTACACCGTTTGGATCGTTCGGGTCGGAAGATGCAGAAGGTGCAGCTTCACCCGGTGCTTCCTCGGTGCTTTCTTCAGAATTGTCTTCGGCAGGAGCAGGTGTAGCATCTCCGCCGGATGCATGACTTCCGTCAAGATAAGCGTTCAGCTTATTGATCAAAACCTCATTATCTTCGGTTCCTTCATCGGAAGTGGCTTTAACTGACTCTAAATATGCTTCAATAGCATCAAGGCAGTTAAACAAAAGGTCAATCATTTCGGAATCGACCTTAATGTTGTCATTTCGAACTTCAGAGAACACATCTTCCATATCATGAGTCAAGTGCTGCATACGCTTGAATCCCATGGTACCAGCCATACCTTTTAAGGAGTGAGCTGCGCGGAAAATCTCATTAATCGTGTCTTTGTTCTCCGGTTCATTCTCCAAGACCATAATTCCATCACTCAGAGACTGAATGTGTTCACTTGTTTCATCGATAAAAATATCGAGGTATTGACTTACATCCATCTTACAAACCTCCAAGTTTCTTAACGATTGAATTAGCTACTGATTTAAGTGGAACAACTTCGTTTGATAAACCGCCCTGTTCCACCGCCTTCGGCATTCCATATACAACACATGTGGAAGCTTCTTGCGAAATAACGTAAGTCTTTTTAAATTGGTTCAAATACCTAATACCTTCTGAACCATCTGCACCCATACCTGTAAGCACAACACAAATAATCTCATCAAAGCTTGATTTAGACAATGATTGGTACATAACATCCGCACATGGCTTCAAGCTATTTACAGGTGGACTATCATCGAGATGACAGTACGCTGCGCGACTTCCGTCTTCGCAGATCTTCATGTGCTTACCACCAGGTGTAATATAAACAACCCCTGGTTTAAAGAACTCTCCATCCTCGGCTTCTTTCACCTTGATGCTTGATATTTGGTCAAGTCTT
>CAJOGB010000017.1 GCA_905233835.1 uncultured Lachnospiraceae bacterium | reverse complement strand
GCGTGGAAAAAGGACGGCAACGTCGTGGACTACAGCGGCTGGATTCCTGTGGGCTCGCACTGGCGCCGGGGCATCCACCGCCTGCTGAACCCCGTGAACGGGGAGGTGCGGGCCGTCATCGACGTGCTGATATTTGAGTATAACGGACAACCAGTATATCTTTAAAATGAAGAACATATCCGCTTCCGGTGGTTTCTATATTTTCTAATGTACATTTGGATTTCTTTGAAAAGCTTTGTTTATAAACGAAACTTCCGCGGCTCATGGAAAAATGATTTTCTCCGCTTCCCACAAAAAGTTCGGTGCTTTTGAATGATGATAGATTGATAAGATTACCCCCTCTCAGCGCTTCCCTTTCGCCTAACCCCTTAAGCATAAAAAGAGAATTACAATTAATTAACTCGCTTAATTAATTATAATTCCCTGCTGTCTTTTTTGCAATATGATTTTCACCCTACGAAAGCCTTCCTTCGCGAAATCTTCGCATGGGTTCGCTAATGTCTTTGATGCCGTTTGTAGCGCCCAAAGATTCGATTGCCAGAGAGGCTACCGCGTTTCCAAAGGCGACGCAGTCACTGATGGGCATATGATTTGTAAACCCGTAGATAAAACCGGCCCCGAAGGTATCCCCCGCTCCGGTGGTATCGACCACTTGATTTGTAGTATAGATTGGTACCTTCTTGCTACCTTCTGCCGTATATAACTGAGTTTCTTCTTTACCGCATTTTATTACAACCGCTTTTACTCCGTAAGATAGAACCTTCTTAGCAGCTTCCTCCAAAGATAAACCACCGGAGATACTTTTTAATTCCTCTTCATTGGGGAGAAAATAATCAACGTAAGAAAGCATTTTTTTCATATCAAAAATGTTTTCTTTGTTTTTTGCTGTGGTCATATCCAGCACAATCGTTTTACCGGTTTGCTTTATCAAACGAAACAGCTCTTCCATGATAGGAAGATCTAAAAGCGGTGAGGTAAATAGACAGGGAAAACATACAATATCCGCCATGGTATCAATCCACGGCTTAATATCATTAAAATCAAGTTTTCTTAGATTACTGTTTGGATTGGTAAGAAAGAATCGTTCTCCGGATGTGTCCACCATCACGATATTAATGGCAGTGGAAAGTCCGTCCTCGGTTTTGATTTTCTCTGTATGAACGTGGTTATCCTTTAAAAAATCCACCACTCTTTTTCCGGCATCGTCATTTCCTACTTTAGAAATCAGTTCCGTCTCTACGCCAAGGCGGGCAAGTGTTACCGCCTCGTTTAGCGCATTTCCTCCAAAGGACATACGGATATCCGAAAGTGCATTGGATTTATGCTCAAAGATTTGTTTTGTAACCCCGCCGGCTAGAATATCTACAATTGCAGGTCCAATCACCGTAACTTGTATCATAAGCCTTCCCCTTAATTTGCTTGAACTATGATTCAAACCTCCAGATGGACTTAATCTGCGGCACCAATTTTTCCACCGGCCAGCTTTTTGCACTGTTTTTTGGAGAATTTGGATCATTTACGATAATGTTACCATTCTCGTCGATTCCTGCCAATACAATAAAGTGTCCGGTATAGGTAAAGTCTCCCGGCTTCATAGAACAAATCATCGGCGTATCCTCGGAAAGGTTTTCCAGAATATAGTCTTCACTGATGGTTCCAGATTCCGCGTGTAATCCCAAAAGTCCGGCGCCCTCCGTCATCAGATTCCATGAGGTTCCCTGACCGTAGGTGTAATATCCCTGTTCATTGGAAAACGTCGCGACTTCATAGGGGTTTAAATCATTCTCCGTCAAACCGCAAAGCACCATGGAAAGACAGGTGGGTCCACAGCCTGCGATTCCGACATAATTTCCACCGTAATCCTTGTATCCCCAACGTTTATCCCACTGAATAAAAAGCGGAATTCCCTCCGTTTTTAATTCTTTTTCGATGTTAATTGGTTTATCAGAATCTGCATAGGCGTTATAATTCGTGGCAAATGATTTTGCCTCCGGGTATTTTTCTACAAACTCCACGATTTCGGTAGGCACATTATCGTAGCGATTTTGGTGCATCACAAACAGCACAGCCAACAGCACAATAAGCGTAGTGCATTCCAAAATAAAGATTCTTCTTTTTCTACGACGCACCTTCTTTTTACGTAGTTTTTTTCGCCGCATGCGCTCCTTCTCTTCTGCGCTCAACATTCTTTGTTCCATAAGATACCTCATAAACATATTTCCTACATTTTTAATTCTATCACAGAACATGTCGGGAATGTTTTAAGATATTCTTAAGATTTGCTTAGTGTTTTCAACAAAAAATCCCGTGATTTCTCACGGGATTTTAAAATCTTCTTTTTTATGAATTCATCTGAGAAAACAGGCTTCTGGATTTATTCTCGTTATCTTCCTGCTGCCGTTTCTGCATCATGAGTTTATACTGGTTTAATACTTCGTTTTTCTTCTTGGAAGAAACAGCCTTTGCAATATCCAAATCCTCCAGTCTGCTCTGTGCGGATGTGGTCTGCTCGGAAGCGTTGTTATTATAACGGATTCCGTACTCTAAGGCATTAGTCTTTGCACCGATGGCACTTCTGGTGGAGTTTACCGCCTCCATGGCCTTGTCGATCTTTGTAATGTCAAAGTCCTTGGTTACATCGAAGTCTTCCAATCCCAGTTTCTTTAAGGTGGCATCATAGCCGGAAACGGAAGTGGAATTTCCGTTGGAATCCGTAGCCATCTTTAAAGTTCCGTTGGAGCCATCCAAAAGATTCTTTGTATTGTAATTCGTCTGAGAAGCAACGTCGGATATTCCCTGCTTTAACTCATCGATTTCATACTGAATCTGCTGTTTGTCGGAATCGGTATATAAATCATTGGATGCCTGCAGTGCAAGTTCCTTCATGCGCTGAAGCATATCACCGATATTTCCCAATGCTCCGTCTTCAATATTTGATAAATCAATGCCGCTTTCCATATTCTTGGCGCCAACATCAAGTCCCGTAGATTGAGCTTCTTCTTTTTCGATTATGGAAAGTTCTGCTGCACCGTCAGCGGCTGTATTAATGGCTTTTCCACTTGCAATTTTCCCGTACATATTCGCGCCGGAACTGATTGCTGAAATGTCACTCATAGCATACCTCCTTGTACAAAAAAACTCCTACTAATACAGGTATTATACCATCTCAAACCTTAAAAATATATTAAATTTTTATGAAAAAATAAAAAGGCAGGTTTCCCTGCCTTTTCCATTAAACGTTTTCGTTCTCTTTTTCCGTAGGATTGAATGCGTAGTCCCCTTTGGACTCTTTTCTGATAAGACGGAAAATAAAGATGTATAAAACGATAATAAATACCAAAAATACCATAATCGCCACACTGCTTTCCAGCATCAAACATGCATCGAAAAACCCGTGTAACAAAGCTGCGGACCCAAAAGCCAACCACTGATACTTGGTACAGGTCTTCATATCACCGATTTGCTCAAACTTCTTTGCAAGTCCATAGAAATATCCCATAGCTACCGCAAAGGACATATGGCCAGGAATGGAAATCAGCGCTCTTACCACAGCGGTGGTCATACCGTAATCCATAACGTAGAAAATGTTTTCGAACGCGGCAAATCCCAAAGAGCAAAATACCGCATAGACAATGGCATCAAACTTATAATCAAATGCCGGATGTTTCCAGGTAGCTTTCTTCATAAGAAGGTACTTCATTCCCTCTTCTGCGGTTGCAACGATAAGGAATGCGTAAAATACCGGATAGACTAAAACGTCGGTGGGGATAGATCCGCTTAAGGCATATTCTCCCGCCATTTCCAAAAGTGCCGCGGCAAGTGCAGCCAATACACCAAGTCCCGCCAACTTCCATAATAAATCGGAAGGCTCTTTTTCAATCTTATCCTGATTGTAAATATAAATCATAAGGGCTACGGCAGGAATTACTGCCACTACCACTACAATCCATAAAAGAATTCCCATTGTACCTAAAAATAACATTTCTAATTCTCCTCTCTTAATCCATGTTTAACTGTAGTCTCTTTTCATCGGAAAGACTCTGTCCGTGAAGTTGCTCATCGGCCAAAGAAATCAGTTCATCCGTATCAAAATACGGGAAACTGTAAAGGGTTCCGTAATCTCCCACCAAAACCATATCCTTTTCGAAGTTTACGGCACGGCCACCTGTTATATCACACACAAGTTCCCAAGTATCCAAGTTTAGTATATACATACCGGAAAGGGGAAGAAGTTCCACCTTATCCTCGTCGTATCGAACATCCCGAATCTCGTAATACTGCTTATCCGCCAAATGCTTCATCTTATGATTCTCAAGATCATAGACTCTGAAGTACAAGTCATCTCCCTGAGTCAAAAGATAATTATCATCCGGTGAAAACTGTAGGAAAGCTTTCATCTGTCCGTTAAAGATAATTTCATCCGTAATCTCATCGGTTTCCAAATCATAGACTCTTGCATATCCGTCTACACAGTGGAACACCACTTTTTTACCGTCGGAGGTCATATCGATATCATTGCTTAAGCCATAGCCTAAGTAGATGATAAGCTTCTCGTTTGAGATTTTTTTCACTTCTTCCTTCGCTTCTGTATCATAAAGTGTAATCTCGTTATCTCCGGAAACCGTAACCAAGTACTGTCCGTTTTCTCCGCCGATACATGCGGTTTTTACGTTGGCATCATATCCCACATCGGCGATGACTTCCATGGTCTCGTAGTCAATCACAAAAAGGCCACGTTCATATGCGATGAATCGGTGAGACGCCGTATCAAACTTGCAGGAACCGAAAGAAGAATTCTCGGATTCTACTTTTGAAACTTTAAAGTCTTTTGAATCCAACTTATAGAAAGTATGATCGGAAAAGACCAAAACCGTTCCGTCGTCTGTCATAATCCACTTATCCATCATTTTATCCGGAACCACTTCGCCTTTTAGCTCCATGGTATCGGTATCATAAACCTTTACGCCGACATCATAGCCAACCTGCACCGCCAAAAGGCTTCCGTCCGCACTAAATGCACATTGATTTACATCATCCTTAAAGGTCATCTTTTCTTCGATTCCCGCGCCGGCGGCATACTTCATAAGAATAAGATCCGGGCTTAAGTGACCCTGGATTCCCACGATTCCGCCGGAGCCTACCTTTGCGGTTTGCGCATATAAACCGGTTTCCGTCATCAAATCGTTGGCTTCGCGGCCGGTCTCCGTATTTTGATAGGTCATATTTCCGTTTAATTCCATGGTAATCACGGTACCCCGCTCTTTGATTACAAAAAGTCCGGTTACCGGAGAACTCTTATGGAATTCGCTTAACACCTCACCGGTATTGGCATCCACAGCCTCCAGCAAATTGTTATGACAGAAAATAAAATCGTTATGTTCTATACCGTCTGTATCCGTATACTGTCTTAAAACAGACTGGAAGTCGGAACCCGTAAATGTATAAACCTCAAAATCATAGTAGGTATTCCAAAGCTTGGCTCCGCCGGCGGATAAATCCAACTCTTCCACGATTACGTGACCCACGTTAATTCCAGACTCATCCAAAGCATCGGAAACCGTAATTAATTTCTCATCTCCGTCAAACTTTACGCCGAGCACTGAGCGCTGTGTCGTCGTATAAATATTGTAAGAAAAGTCCTTTAAGTCAAGAACCAATACTTTGCCTTCCGGGCCTTCGGCTTTGATTCCTCTGGAAAGACCAATGGCTACCTTAGAACCGTCCTCGGTAAATGCCATCTTACAATAGCTCGCGGTATATTCTGCTTCCTCGGCATTTAACTCTGACTCGAAGGCGATTTTCCCGGTTTTTTGATCCACCGCACGAATGGTTTGGGATGCGGTAAAAATCAAATAGTCGCATTTCTCATAATATCCCACACGAGATAAATCATAGCCGATATTATCCAGCTTCCAAAGTTCTTTTCCGTCCAAGTCATAGCAGAAAATTTCATCGGAGTACACCACCACCAAGTTATTGTCTTTGGTAAAGGCAGCGTCGCAAAGTTTCATAACGGTATAATCCTCGGTAACCGGTGCCTTAATCTCCAACACCTTTTCCCCATATACCGTATCAAACACCGTGGCGGTATTTCCCTGATCCAATGTCACGGTGTAAGCTCCGTCATCCGACATATAAAACTCGGTAATGGGCTGACTTACCGTCACCGTACGATCCGGTACCAAATCCGAACCAGTGGAATAATTGTAAAGTGTTTGGTTTAGGGCATATTCTGCTTTTGCCACATAGGGCCGATCATTATTGTCACCGTAAAGTGCTTCCAAAGCCACCTGAATGGCCGTCATGCGATCCCCGTCTTTTAAAAGAGTTGTAGCAGTATCCGCCAAATACTTTGACTGGTTGATCTGCTTATCTTTAAAGTTGGCACGAATCTGCGCAGCAGAATAAGCATAATACCCTACGAATCCCGCCAAAAGCACCATACCCAAAGCCATAAGGGTAATAATACGCTTAATCATTCGCTCTCTGTGACGCTGTTTTAAGTCATCATAGGAGCAATGTAAAAGCGCTGCCAAAAGACGAAGCTTTTCGGCGTGGATTTTCTTTTTTATTTCTTTCTTGGAAGAAGCTCTTACATCCGCAGCCAAAGGCTCCACCGGATTTCCTTTTTCATCAAAACGAATCTCCTCCGGGAAGGCCTCATCCGGTTCTCCCTCCACCAGCACGGCTAAAATGTTATTTCTTCCGTGAAGTTTGATAAAGGTTTTTATTTCCTGCAAACACCACTTTGACTCCAAAAGTCTGGGTGAACAAATCACGATTAAAAACTCCGATTCCTTTAACGCCGCTTCGATATTATCGGAAAGGGAACTGTCGATGGGCAATTCTTCCTGATCCCGAAAAACTCGCTCAATCTTTTTGATTCCGGTTTTCTTTTGAATTCTCCCCGGCACCTTAAAGGTCTCTAAGGCTTTATGTATTTCCTTTGCCACAAACATATCGAGTTCCGAATGTCTGTAGCTTATAAACGCATTGTATTTCACTTTGTCATTCCCCATCTGCGACCACTTAGGATCACATCCAAATCCTTTCGTTTGTTTTCCTCGGATAATTCCTCAAATGCCAACAGACATGTATGAATTCTCTTTACGGAATCCTTATTCTTTCCGTCCTCCGGCACGCCGTAGGTCCAATAGTTCATAAAGTGATACCGGCACCATAAAATGTGCTCCAATCTGGCAAATGCCCAGTCCCGATTTTCTTTTTGCATTTCCTTATACGGTGACTCGTCGTATAAGTCGTTTACAATCATAAGATAATCCGCAGATGCGATATTGGATCCCTTGGTAAACTCATTTAGATTCGACCAGGAATTCTTTGCCTCTTTAAACGCCTTAGGATGCGCCTTTAATACTTCATAGCTTGGCATGGGTGCATCGTAGTGGTCGTAGTTATAATTTAAAACAATTCCGTTTTCATACAGTTTATCCGTAATAATATTGGATAGGGTATAAATCTTTTCCGCCTCTCCGAAAAACCGCACACGATTGTCCACCATAAAATCGGAGAGTTCCAAATTGGATTCGCTGTACATATAAATCAGCGCCTTATGAAAGCGGATCCAAAGTAGTTCCATTAAGTTAAAATCGATTTCTTCCGTGGAAAGAATCAAATCAAAATCCGGTAAGGTTTCGTTATCGTCACAAATGCTTCCCTCGTGGAAAATTACCGTGTCTTTATTCATGGAAATAAAACGGTTTTTGGTAAAATCGTTATTTTCTTTTCCCGCAAACACATGATACTCGTATTCCTGATCTTCAAAGAACACGTTATGCAAGAATCCCTGCGTCATCACCTGTTCTCCCAAACTTTCGAATCCCAGAATTGCTATCTTTGCCTTTTTGTTTTCCTTTAACCTTGTATTGATGTCTTCATCGTTCCACAAAAGCTTCGCCACCAAATTATTAGGATTAAAGAAATGAAGATTCATATTGTCCGCTTTTAAGAAAGAAAGATCCAAAGAGCGAACCGCCAGCCATACTTGGCCGGCATTCATCTTTTCCCGATGTTTCCGATAAAAGCTTAAGTTTTCCGCATCATCGTGGAACAAAAGAATCTGATGCTTTGCATTTACCACGGAAGCACCACCGAAAAATGCTTTTTTCTCTTTTGCACAAATCTGATTTACGATTTCTTCTTCTCCGTACAGCGCCGCAGAATCTGATGACAAACAAAGAATGCTGTTTAAAAGATACTGTCCCGCCTGCTTTAAGATAGATAAGATGGCGGCCGTAGCTACAAGAGCCGCAGACCATCTGGCGATTTCCGTAAGTGCGTTTGTACTGTCTGCATTTTGCTGGATCACATACAAAGAAACACTGTTATAACAGGCATCCATCCAGCGAAGTCCCGCCATGTGGTATCCGACGGATCCAATGATAAATGGCACGATGGCCAGCACCGGAAATATCTTTTTTAGTTTTTTAATCATGTTCCATTCCCCTTTCACGAAAAAAGAGACAGTCGGCACAAAGTCCACTGTCTCTTCTTAATGAATGCATTAATTCTTCGGAACCAGTTTTTCCTGTCCTCCCATATACGGCTGAAGTACCTTCGGAATATTTACGCTTCCGTCGGCATTTAAGTTGTTCTCTAAGAATGCGATTAACATTCTCGGCGGCGCAACCACCGTATTGTTTAATGTATGTGCAAAGTATTTATTGTTATCCTTGTCTTTTACTTTAATGCCGAGACGTCTTGCCTGTGCATCTCCTAAGTTTGAACAAGAACCTACTTCGAAATACTTCTTCTGTCTCGGGCTCCAAGCCTCTACGTCGCAGCTCTTTACTTTCAAATCTGCCAAGTCTCCGGAGCAGCACTCTAAGGTACGTACCGGGATATCCAAAGAACGGAACAAATCTACGGTATTCTGCCAAAGCTTATCATACCATTCCATAGAATCCTCAGGTTTGCAGACAACAATCATCTCCTGCTTTTCAAACTGATGGATTCTGTAAACTCCACGTTCTTCGATTCCGTGTGCTCCCTTTTCTTTTCTAAAGCAGGGAGAATAAGAAGTTAATGTATAAGGAAGGTTTTCTTCCTCATTTAAAGTATCAATAAACTTACCAATCATGGAGTGTTCAGAAGTTCCGATTAAGTAGAGATCTTCTCCCTCAATCTTATACATCATGGCATCCATTTCATCGAAAGACATAACGCCGGTTACCACGTTGGAACGAATCATAAACGGCGGTACGCAGTATGTAAATCCGCGATTAATCATAAAGTCTCTGGCATATGCGATAACGGATGAATGAAGACGGGCAATATCTCCCATCAAATAATAAAATCCGTTTCCGGCTACCTTTCCCGCAGCATCCAAATCGATACCGTCAAAACGGCTCATAATATCGGTATGATAAGGAATCTCAAACTCCGGAACTACCGGGTCACCATATTTTTCAATCTCTACGTTACAAGAATCGTCTTTTCCGATTGGTACGGAAGGATCGATGATATTCGGAATCACCATCATTCTCTTTTTGATTTCTTCGGAAAGTTCTGCCTGACGAGCTTCCAATTCGGAAAGTCTTTCAGCATTGGCGGTTACCTGTGCCTTAACTTTCTCAGCCTCGTCCTTCTTTCCTTCCTTCATAAGAACACCAATCTGTTTGGAAAGATCGTTACGCTGTCTGCGGAGATCGTCGCCTTCCTGCTGGACCGCACGTACTTCCTTATCGAATTCGATGACCTCATCCACCATAGGAAGTTTATGGTCCTGGAATTTCTTCTTAATGTTTTCCTTAACTACATCAGGATTTTCACGTAGAAATTTAATATCTAACATAAACTAAAACGCCCCTTTCAAAGGATATTTATCAGTTAATGATTTTACAATGGAGCGAGCCTTATCAACCCCTGCTTCACCTTCCTTAATAACGGTGGCGATAGCTTCTGCGACTTCGTCGAAGTCGGCGGTGTTTAAACCGCGGCTGGTGGCAGCCGGTGTACCTAAGCGGATACCGCTGGTCACAAACGGGCTCTTCGGATCGTTTGGAACCGTATTTTTATTGGCGGTAATGTGTGCCTGATCAAGAAGTGCTTCAATGGCCTTTCCGGTTAAATCATAAGGCACCAAATTAACCAGCATCAAATGGTTATCCGTTCCGCCGGATACCAAAGTAATATCACGATTCATAAGACCGTTAGCCAGTGCCTGAGCATTGTCTACGATATTTTTCGCATAGGTCTTAAACTCCGGTGAAAGTGCTTCCTTGAAGCAGATGGCCTTTGCGGCTAATACGTGCATCAAAGGTCCGCCCTGGATTCCCGGGAACATGGCTTTGTTGAAGTTATACTTTTCATTGGCTTCAGCAGTAGCTAAAATCAAGCCTCCGCGAGGTCCGCGAAGTGTCTTATGAGTAGTAGTGGTTACGATGTCCGCATAAGGAATGGGTGACATATGATAACCTGCCGCTACAAGTCCCGCGATATGCGCCATATCCACCATGAGAACCGCACCAACTTGATCGGCGATTTCTCTGAATCGCTTAAAGTCGATGGCTCTTGCGTATGCAGATGCGCCTGCGATAATCATCTTCGGTTTGCACTCTTTAGCGATACGCTCAACCTCATCGTAATCAATGTATCCTTCATCATTCACGCCGTAAGGTACGATGTTAAAGTACTTTCCGGAAAAGTTTACCGGTGAACCATGGGTTAAGTGACCGCCGTGATCTAAGCTCATACCCATGATGGTATCTCCCGGCTCGCATACGGCAAACTGAACCGTCATATTTGCCTGTGCTCCGGAATGGGGCTGAACATTTGCATACTCGGCACCGAAGAGTTCTTTTGCTCGTTCGATGGCAAGTGTCTCTGCTCGGTCTACTACTTCACATCCACCATAGTAACGTTTTCCCGGGTAACCTTCTGCATACTTGTTGGTAAGAATACTTCCCATAGCAGACATCACTGCCGGGCTTACCCAGTTCTCGGATGCGATAAGTTCGATATGACCGCTTTGTCTTTCAAACTCATCACAAATTACGGAAGCAATCTCCGGGTCTACGTTACGAACGTCGTCAATTGAGTACATCTTTTTTCTCCTTTTTTCTTATATTAATTTGTTGAACAGTTTCGGATTAAACGATAAGTCCTTCGTTTTCCTTTGTGGCCTTCTCAGCCTTTTTCTTCTTTGGCTTTTCATCCACTACGTTTTTGGAATGAATTCTCATTAAGTACCAAAGTTCTGTTGCAAGGCAAACGGAAGAATAGGTACCTGTAATTACACCAACCAAAAGCGGAAGTGCGAATTCACGGATGCTTGAAGTTCCCAAAATAAGAAGCATCAATACCGTAATCGCTGTGGTAATGGATGTTGAAATGGAACGTGACAATGTCTGAGTAATACTTACGTTTGCCACTTCCGTCAAAGACTCTTTTGTCTTTTTGGTTACGCCTGCCAAGTTCTCACGGATACGGTCGAAAATAACGATGGTATCGTTTACGGAATAACCGATAACCGTAAGCATACATGCGATAAACGGACTTCCTACGGAAATACGTGCCACAGCATAAAGAGCAAGTACAACCAAAACGTCATGGATTAATGCGATAACCGCAGATCCACCGAAACGTAAATCCTTGAATCGGATCCAGATATATAAAAGAATCAAAAGTGCAGCAACCAAAACTGCGATTAAAGACTGACGTCTCATTTCTCCACCGATGGTGGAAGAAATATTTTCAGAAGAAATGCTTGCCACATCTACGCCATAGTTTTCTGCAAACATTTCATTTAAAGCTTCACGCTCGTCAAGGTTTAAGGTACGTGTCTTAAAGATAACACCGGTACCGTTATCAACCTTCTGAGTCTGAATATCATTATCCTTTGTAATCTTTGCTACCAAAGGAACGATTTCGGAATTTCAATAGAATATTCCTTGTCAAAGGAAACGGTAGTAGAGGTTCCGCCTAAGAACTCCAAGCTGTAGTTTAAGGCTTTTCCGTTTACACCGTGGATTAACATGCTGCCAACACCGGTTAAAATAATCGCTGCGGAAATGATAAAGAATACCACTCTTTTTCCCATAAAATCGATGGTGTTTTTCTTCTTTGCTCTACCGAAGAACTTGGCATCACGAAGACCGATGGCATATAAACTGTTTAAAATCCAACGTGTGATTACAAGTGCGGTAAACATGGATAAAAGTACACCGATGGCCAAGGTAACGGCAAATCCCTTTACGGTACCGCTTCCCAAAACTCCAAGTACGGCTGCCACGATAAGTGTGGTGATGTTTCCGTCTAAGATTGCTGATAATGCTTTCTTAAATCCGGAATCCATAGCGCTCTTTACATCCTTACCGGTAGCGATTTCCTCACGGATACGAGCAAAGATAATAACGTTTGCATCTACCGCCATACCGATGGAAAGGATGATACCCGCGATACCCGGAAGGGTAAGGGTAATATCATATAAATATAAAACGGAAATCATAATGGTGGAATAAATTGCCAATGCCAAAGATGCGGCAACACCCGGTACCAAATACATCACAATCATAAATACCATTACGATTAAAAGTCCGATTAAACCTGCCTTAAAGGAGGTAGAAAGTGCATCGGAACCTAATGTAGCACCAACTACACGAGACTCTAACTCGGTAAGGGTCACATTTAATCCACCGATACGGATGTAAGAAGCCAAGTTCTGTGCTTCTTCAAAAGATCCCATACCGTTGATAACGCAGTTTCCGTCTGTGATCGCAGCCTGTACCGTAGGTACGGATACGAACTGGTTATCATAATAAATACCGATGGACTCACCGGATGCATATGCCTTTGTGGTTGCTTCCGCAAAAGCCTTTGTTCCGGATTCATTTAATGAAATAGATACCACCGGATTCTGTGCATTGGTGGTCTGATTGGTTTCGTAAGTTGCTTGTGCACTTGCTACATCAGAACCGCTAAGAACGATATCTCCGGTTTTTTCCAAGTCTTCGATTTCGTAGTTTAATACGTAATTTCCGACTGTGGAATCATAGCTGTAGTTCTGCTCGCCTGCATCATTGGTCTGACGAATGAAATACAAGTTACCCGGAGCACCAAGCTGTTCCAAAAGTGCGTTTGCATCTTTTACGCCCGGAACTTCTACGGTAATACGATCGTTTCCTACAATATAAACAGATGCTTCTGTTGTGGAGTTTTCTCCCAAATCGGAATCCACACGCTGTTGTAATTTATAACGTGTATCCTCCAAGTCTTCAGCGGAGAACTTTCCTTCCGCCTGATAAGTAACACTGACACCGCCGGCAAGATCCAAGCCAAGTTTTAAGCTATCATCTTCTCCCTTTCCGGTAGCACCGATAATGGTTGCGGCATAATATCCCAAGCCGGCAATAATACCAACCACAAGAATGAGGCTTAAAAAGCCCTGCCACTTCTTCATACGTTTCATTTCCTTCATAACTCCTTATCTATTTTTTATGGAAAAATATAATAAATAACTTAATCCTCTGCGGTTGCCGCTTTAATCATAATCGCGCATTCCACACGTTTCTTCTGAAGCTCGCAACCCACATGATAATTTCCGCGGATATTTCCGTCGAAGTGATATGCATTCGCCGCACATCCGCCGCTGCAATAATACTTTGCAAAACAGTTCTTACACTCCGGCTTTGAGTATACGTTACAGCCCTTAAACTCGGTTTGTAAGTCGGTGTTTTCGATTCCCTTCCAAACATCTCCCATCTTAAATCCGTCGTTTCCTACAAATTGGTGACAGGGATATAATTCTCCGGAAGGAGTTACCGCCAAATATTCGGTACCGGATCCGCATCCACTCAAACGTTTATAAACGCATGGACCGCCTTCCAAATCAATCATGAAATGGAAGAAGTTAAACTCCTTATCCGTACCGTGACGTTCCACCATCTCTTTTGCCAAAATATCATATTCTTCAAACAGTTTCGGCAAATCCTCTTCCAAAAGTGCATAGGATTCATCCTCCGGTGCCACCACCGGCTCTACCGAAATCTGCTTAAATCCAAGATCCGCCAAATGAAGTACATCCTTTGAAAAGTCCAGATTATTTCTGGTAAATGTACCTCTGGCATAGTATCTGCTCTGTCCGCGGCTTTCCGCAAACTTTATAAACTTCGGCGTTACGATATCGTAGCTTCCGTCTCCTCTTTGGAAAGGACGCATCTTATCATGAACTTCCTTTCGTCCGTCGATACTTAAGACCACATTGTCCATTTCCTTGTTGGCAAATTCCATTACCTCGTCGTTTAACAAAACGCCGTTGGTGGTAAGGGTGAAACGGAAATGTTTGTCATGGGTCTTTTCAAGTTCTCGTCCGTAAGCCACCAAGTCCTTAACTACTTGGAAGTTAAGAAGGGGTTCTCCACCGAAAAAATCCACTTCCAAATTTCTTCTGGAACCGGAGTTTGCAACCAAGAAATCCAGAGCCTGTTTGCCAACTTCATAAGGCATCAACTCCGCTTTCTTTCCGTGGTACAATCCCTCTTCGGCAAAGCAATACTTGCAGGACAAATTACAATCATGTGCGATGTGCAGGCAAAGTGCTTTTACCACTGTCGCACGCTTTGTATAGTCAATGACTCGATCCTCGTAGACGTCCTTGGTAAAAAGTTCTTCCGCTTCTTCTAGGGTATTTACTTCATCGTAGGCTTCCTCGATTTCGGAAACATCTACCGTGTCATATTTTTTCCCAATCTTTTCTACAATCCCCTTTTTGTCTAAGGATTCATAATCAGAAATAATGTCATACGTAATGTCATCCACTACATGGATGGCACCGCTGTTTACGTCTAATACAATATTGAATCCATTGTTTTTATACTGATGTATCAAAGCAATAAATTCCTTTCTAAAAAAGTCTCAAAAAAACGCACAAACGACCGAGCTGTTTTGCAGCTCGGTCTAGAAATAGTGCTATACGATTTCCGTTAAATTATTTGTTGTTTTCACAGCTCTGGTTTCCAACGGTACAGCTTGTTTTGCAAGCTGACTGGCAAGAAGTCTGGCACTCACCGCATCCACCTTTTTTAACTGTGTTCTGTAATCTCTTTGTATTTAATGTTTTGATATGCTTCATAAGAATATCCTCCTTAAATTTCTTTTCACAATGTCGGTATTATAACATAAACGGCACTATGAAACAATAAAATTATTTACCGCTTCTATGAGTTTTTCTTCCTTAATGGGTTTTCCCACAAAACCGTCAAATCCCTTCTCCAAATATCCTTTTTTATCGGTCTCCGTGGAGTTGGCTGTCATGATGATAAAGGGGGTTTCCTTATTCATTCCGTTTCCGCGACGAACCCTGGTTAAAATGGTAGGTCCGGTAAGACGCGGCATCAAATCATCCAAGATCACCAAATCGTACTTTTCCTTTTGTAACATGGAAAAAGCAACCACGCTGTCATTTTCCGTAATAATTTCCGCCCCTGAGGATTCCAAAAAAGCTTCCGCCACTTTTAAATTCATCTCGTTATCGTCCACCACCAAAAACTTCCTCTTTTCCGCAGACTTAAACTTCTGAGTCATGGGGTTAAATCTTCCGTATTCCCGGCGGAATTTTTGGATAGATTCGAACTTTTCAATGTACTGATCCAATTCTATGGTAAAGGTAGATCCCACTCCGTACTCACTGTTTACGGTAATGATTCCGTCAAGAAGGGTCATAATCTTTTGACAAAGGGAAAGTCCAAGTCCCGTTCCTTCGATGCTTCGATTTCGTTCCATATCCACACGACCGAAGTTGGTAAAGACTTTTTCCAAATCTTCTTCTTTGATACCGATTCCGGAATCCGCCACCATAAACACAAGATGTAACAAATCACCGCGAATACCGCCGTTTACTTCAAAGCGAACATAACCTCTTCTCGTAAACTTAATGGCGTTATCCAAAACATTTCGAACCACCTGTCCCAAATGCTCCTTATCTCCCACCAAATAATTGGGAAGATTCTCATCCACACTTACATGGAAATCTAAGCGTTTTGCTTTTGCCTTTTCCTGTGCATCGTAAACAAGTTCATCCACCAATTCCGACAAATGATAGGGTCGGTTTTGAATCTCCATCTTTCCCGCTTCGATTTTACTGATGTCCAATACATCGTTAATAATGGTAAGAAGGGAATCGCCGGAGCGCTTCATGTCCTTGGCGTAGGAAATGATTTTTTCTTCCTTCGAATCCTTTAGGATCAAATCGTTAATACCCAAAATCGCATTCATGGGAGTTCGAATTTCATGGGACATATTAGCGATAAAGGTACTCTTTGCTTTGTTGGCGGAAGCTGCGATTTCCTGGGCTTCTTCCAGTTTCGCCTTTGCGGACATTCGACCCAGGTAGTCGCTTGTTTCCAAAGCCAAATACAAAATAAACAAACCGTAGGAAGCAAACAGACCCGTGATCTTTAATCGTCCGTTTAAAGCAGGCTGAATGGTTGCTCCCGCAAAAATCATAAGAATCGTAGAAAGCAAGCCCACCCTCTCTCGCATCAAAAGCTGTTTAAAATACGTTACGTATAGATACAATGCCGTGGCACCGAAAAGGATTGCCGGGAAGTATCCCACGATTCCGTAAAGCGGGCCCTTTTCATATCCCTCGTCAAGTCCGTAGTAAGTAAAGAGCCATCCGGTAATGGGGTTTATAAAAATGACTGCCGTTGCCACCACGATAATCATAATGTACAACTGTCTCAGCCACTTAATAGATTTAAAATCCGTATAGTTTTCCAAATAAATAATAAAGAAAAACAGTGCCACATCGCCCCAGAAAAACTGTAGCGAATCCACCAAGAGACAGAAATACCGGCCCAATCCGGCATCCGGGATTTTATCCATGACCACCGGGTTTATCACTTCATTTAACGTCCAAAGCAAAATACAATATGCCATGTAGCGGAAAACTTTGGTGGTTTTCTCCCCCTTTTCCCAAATCTTCATGTGCATAAAGGAAATCGCCACAAGATCAAAGAAAATAGCGGAAATCTCATATGAAATTTTCACATACTTGGTAACAAAATCTAATATCATAACACTCTCTTTTGCGCTTCCGAAGCGACCTCTTCATACAACTTTAAAAGATCCGGTGTCTTTTCTTTTAAGATTTCTTCCTGTTCCAAAGAACCGCTGTTATCAAACAACGTCTTTCCCACGGCTTCCAAATCCTTTGCCATATTTCCCAGTTCCTCGGCGCCTATGGTATTGGCATTGGATTTTAATGCGTGAACAAAAATCACATAATCCTTCCAACTCTTTTCATCCAGTGCCTTTTTAATATGAGAAATCTTATCCTCTGCGGAGGAAGCAAAGGTTTTTAATACTTCCTTATACAATCCTTCGTCCGCAAAATTATCCATAGCCTTATTTTGATCGATATAGCCCACGGCATCCGGCAAAAACTTCTTTAACACTTCTTTTAGGCGCTGCAGTTCAATGGGCTTACAAATATAATCATCAAATCCCATAGCCAAATATTTTTCTTCGGAACTGGCAAGTGCATCCGCCGTCACTACGATAAATGGCGTCTCGTAATTTAAGTGATTTGGATTGGACTTCACTTCGTAAAGCACGGTTTCACCATCCACCGGCATAAAGGCGTCCGTAAGGACGATATCGAATTTCTTTTTCTTCAAAACCGCCAATGCTTCCGCACCGCCGGGCTCTGATACCACCTTTGCCTTTGTACTGCTTAAAAGGCCTTCCAAAACCTTTAAGTTCATTTCGTTATCATCAACGATTAGGATGGACCGTTGCCATACGTCGATGTTTATATCGGTTTCGATGACAACTTCCGTCTTTTGGAGACGTCTTTGCTCATAGGTAGAGGATGGATCGTACAACTCCTGGGTCAGGCCGATGTAAGTCTGGGTACCCATTCCGTAATTACTGTGAATACGGATTTCACCACCCATTTTATCCAAGATCATCTTTACGATGGAAAGTCCGATACCCGTTCCTTCGATTCGCTTATTCTTTTCCATATCCACACGTTGGAAGGATTCAAATAAGTTTTCCAAATCCTTTTGACGGATACCGATTCCCGTATCCGTAATCTGCATCTGCAGTTGAATGGTATTCTCCACTGTCTCACCACGTACCGCCAAAATTACCACGCCACGCTCCGTATATTTTACGGAGTTGTTTAACACGTTAATGATCACCTGCTGTAACTTTCCGGCATCGCCCACGAAATACTCCGGCAAATCTTCATCAATATCCAAAATGAAATCCAATCCCTTATTTTTCGCACGGGAAGTAATAATGACTTCGATATCCCCGATTAAATCCGCAAAGTGATAGGGTTTTTCCTCGATTTCCAAATCTCCGGTTTCGATTTTTGAAATATCCAAAACATCGTTTACCACGGAAAGAAGTGCATTTCCCGCAGACTTCATATCCCTGGCATAGGCCAATGTCTTTTCATCGGAACTCTCGCGAAGAATCATCTCGTTTAATCCAAGATAGGCATTTAACGGAGTACGAATTTCATGGGACATGTTTGCCAAGAAAAGACTCTTTTCCTCGTTGGCAAGTTGAGCTTCCTTTTTTGCTTTTTCCAGTACTTCATTGGCTTCGATTAAGAGTCGGAAATCTTCGGTCTCCACCGTCAAATACAAGATAAAAAGTCCCAAGGAAATAAACACGCCGGTAACCGTTACCTGTGGATTTATAATAGGTTGCATCACGATACCCGAAATCAAAACCAAAATAACCACAAAAATTGCTCTTCGATATCGATAGCTTAAGCGTTTAGCATTGTTAGCATAGGAAATGATACTAAGTGCATACACAAATATGGGCACACCTTCACCGATGGGCAAAAACAGAGGTCCGTGTACGTATGCATGGACATCAAACTGATACAAAGAAATGGATCCGGTATACAAATTGGCCGCCAAGCAAATACTGTATGCCGCAAAAATCACAAGATTTATGTTTCTCCACCAAGCAGCCAAAGGGGTTTTAAATATAAAAAGGAAATAAAAATACAAGCCATAGGCAAAGACAATGATGGCCAGATAATTTAACATATTTACACTGTTAATTAAATAGAAATGGAATTGGGTGGGCTCGGAATCCAGCATCCAACCCGTAATGATATCCGTAAGGGTAATTACAGCACCACAAATCACAAGCAAGCGGAAGGATTCGATCTCCCGCTGCTCGCGTCTTGACTGTATCGCCACAAACAGATACAGAATAACATCAAATACCATGACAGAAGCTTGAATATGTGCCTCCGGATGTTGCAGTAAAAGCTCTACCATATACACTCTATCCCCTATAAATATATGTTAGTCTTCTTCGTTTTCTTCGGTTTCACCGGCATTTTCGGTATTTTCGATGGTAACTTCCCCTACGTGATCTACGCAGTATTCCACCGCTTTATTACATACGAAGATACGTCTTAAATACGCTTCTCCCGCTTCCGTGGAACCGCCGTAGTTTCCGAAAAGTTCTTCCTCTGAAGAAACACCGTTATTTAACATGAGTTTCTGGCAGTATTCCTTAAACTCATCTTCGTCTAACTCTAAGCCTAAGGTATCCGCAACAAGTCCGAATACCATCTCGGTCTCTAAGTTTGACTTAATACCATCTTCCATCTCCTTGATGAAATCCTCCATATTAAGTCCGTAGGCCGTCATCTGTGCTTCAAAGTTTTCATATCCGCCGTACTGCGTGGTATAGCTTTCCAGATATGCGTCTTTTCTCTGTTTCAACACATCTTCCGGATATCCGTTGATGGTTGCATTTCCGATTACTGTCTGAATTACGGCACTGCGGATATCTGAGGATTTCTGTGAGTTTACACTGTCCTCCAATTCCTCTTTCATGCCTTCTTTAAAATCAGAAACCGTATCGTAGTCGAAATACTCTTTTACAAAATCATCCGTCAACTCTTTCTGAGATGTGGAAGCTTTACAAATATAGTTAATCGTAAAGCGGAAAACCACTTCCTGGCCTGCCAAATTTGCAGCACCGTAATCCTCAGGGAAGGTTACGTCACAGTCAATGGTATCGCCGACTTTCGCACCTACCAACCCGGAGGTAAATCCATCAATAAATCCGGTGGATCCGTCTGCCATGCAGTTGTTTCCAACATCAAGGGTCTGGTCCTCTGCGGTACCGCCGTCAAAAGCCACACCGTCCTGTAAGCCCTGATAATCCACGTTTACAATGGAATTCTTTTTAACCGTGGTGGCTTTTTCATCTTTTATAAAACCAAGTGCAGCCAACTCTTCATCGATATAGTCGCTTAATGCTTCCTCCGATGTATCATAATTCCCGGTAATGGTAACCGGAATGTTTTCATACTCTCCTAATGTCACATAGTCTGCCGGGTCATAGGACATCACCGCTGTGGCAGATTCCTTATTCTTTGAGGACGCACCCTCTTTTACATCCTTACATGCAGCCAAACTAAAGGTCAAAGCAAGTGCAAGTCCTGCCGCAATAACTCTCTTCATTTTTGTTCCTCGCTTTCAATTACAATCAAAGATATTTTATCACATTAAAGTTCATATAAAAAGCCAAATCGTTGCTTTTTTACACCCTTCATGCTAGAATAGGCAAAGTGACTCTAGAAACCCAAAGGAGATATGAAATGTTATTACTTAAAATCCCTACCTTTACAATTGTGCTTTTAATTATCACTGCAGTTGTTATCGGTATTACGGTTGCTTTATATTTTGTTGGAAAGAAAGCAGAAAAAAGAAAAGCAGAGCAGGATGAGCAGGTGGCAAAAGTTGCCCAGACCGTTTCCATGCTCATCATCGATAAGAAAAAGATGCGCGTAACCGAGGCCGGTCTTCCGGATGAAATGTTAAAGGCAATGCCTTGGTATGCAAAGCGTTCCAAGATGCCGATTGTTAAGGCAAAGGTTGGTCCGAAGGTGATGACCTTCATCTGCGACTACGAAGTATTTGATGAAGTTCCTGTTAAGCGTGAAGTAAAAGCTACCGTCAGCGGTCTTTACATCACAGGCGTAAAGGGATTGCACAAAGGAAATGCAGCGCCGCAGGAAAAGAAAAAAGGACTCCGCGCGTGGTTGGCACGTAAAGCAAAACAGAATTAATCATTTAAAAATCGCAGCCCTTTGGGCTGCGATTTTTTACTTTGCTTCAAGTTCAATATAGTTTGTACTTACGACGCCACCGGCGGAGATCAGGTCGTAGACTATATGCAACTTCATGTGCTCCGTGTCTGCGTCGATATCAAGTTCCCTCGTGGCGATTTCAAATCTCACACATCCGAATCCCGTCTTATGGGAAGACTTATGTGTTTCCTCTTTTTTAAAAAACAACTCCGATGTAACGGTACCCGTTCTTCGAACCGCCACTTCTCTGCCATCTTTTACTTCAATACGGGTAACAATTTCTTCGAAGGAATCATCATCCCGAAACTGTAAGCAAAGTGCTCCGTGACTTTCGTAGAGTTTTCCGTTTGAAACTCTTCGTTGTTCATCCCTTTGGTCAAAGGATTCCTGTGCCGAGTGCATTTTCACCCGTACGTCTTTTACATCAATCATAAATATATATCTTCTTTCATATCACTGACGGCGAATGCGATCGCGAACGGCCTCAATCTGGTTTTCCAAGTGAGCGTGCATCCTCTCACGAACATATCCTGCGTCTTTTTTCTCCAACCCCAAAATAATCTCTTCGTGCTCTTTTAAAATACGTTCATAATTGGCATTGTCCTTTACGTATTCATAACGATAACGATACATCTGCTCTCTCAAATTATGAATGATCACCAATAGTTTTGGATTATCGGACGCCTGATAAATAATATTATGAAACTTTTCATCCGCAGCCGCCACTTCACGAACATCCCCACGATATGCCGCTTCTTTAAATGCGGTCATGGTTTCTTTTAATTCCGAAATAGCTTCCGGTGTAATGTTTTTAATGGCACTTTTTGCGGCCAACTCATCCAAAGCATCGCGAATTTCCAAAACGTCCTGCAAATCCTTTTCGGTCATTTTAGCCACCTGTGCTCCTCGGCGAGGATAGGTTACCGCCAAGCCCTCCTGCTCCAACATACGTTCTCGAAACCCCCAGTTTGTTGGCCAAATGAATTTCCATTAAGCGCTCGCCGGGTTCCAATTCTCCTTTTAAAATCGAATCACGCAGTGTATGGAATACCACATCTCGAAGGGGAAGATACGCTTCCGAATCCAGTTGTAATTCTTCCTTCATTTTTATTCTCCTTTATACAATGGTGCGGGTGCCGTAAAGATTCTCGCAACTATCCAGTTTTTCCAACCCATTTCGACACTCCTCCATCTGATTTTCGTCTTCAAAAATTCCAAAAACCGTAGGTCCGGATCCTGTCATCATGGCACGGATTGCACCGTGGCTTTCCATGAAATCCACCAAGGTCTTTACCTCCGGCACCATGGGCATGGTCACATCCGCCAACACATTTCCCATCTTTTCGGCGATTACAGGAACGTCCTCGGCTTCAATGGCTTCCATTAAACCGTCAATATCCGGATGCTCATAGCTTTCCAAAGAATCAAGTGCACTGTATACCTTTCCCGTGGACACATCCACCGGTGGTTTTGCAATCAAAACATTCACGGTAGGCATCGGCGAAACACGAGTCAACTTTTCGCCGATTCCTTCGGATAATGCGGTTCCACCCATAATACAGTAGGGAATGTCCGCTCCTAAGGTTAAGCCTCGCTCCATAAGCTCATTCTTTTTTAATCCAAGTTCAAAGAGTTCGTTTACCGCCTTTAACACACAAGCCGCATCCGCACTTCCTCCCGCCATACCGGCAGCGATGGGAATTCGTTTTTCCAAATGAATGGACACTCCGCCCTCAAAATGAAACTCATCTTTTAAAAGCTTCGCCGCGCGAATACAAAGATTATTTTCATCCACGGGAAGTCCCTCGTGGTTCGTGGTCATGGTAATATCGCTTCCCTCGGTTTTTAAAAACGTAAGGGTATCGTAAACGTCCACGGTCTGCATCATCATCTTAACGATATGGTAGCCGTCTTCTCTTTTTCCAAGGACATCCAATCCAAGATTAATCTTTCCGTAGGCTTTTTTCTTCAATTCCCCCATGGAATACTCCTTTTGTATACAAAATGCATTTTAGCATTTATCCGTACAATTTTCAAATTATCTTGCAAAGCAAAAACGGCCTTTGCTCAACAAAGTATGTCTATTGTATCACTTTTTTCATGGATTCGTAATCTAAACTATTCATATTATGTGTCCGATGTTATAATTAGAAAAAGATCACTATCGGTACGGATACGGATAACTTTTTCTGATGTCTCGTATTTATGTCGGCCAAGGAGGGTACATATGAATATCAATTTTATCAATAATGTAGCCACCGTTTACAGCACCACCGCTGCATATTCCGGTGGCACAAAGAAAACTGCGGAATCCACCGATTCCACAGATAAATCAAAATTTTCCGAAACAGCCGCTACATACGAAAAATCCGAGAACACAGGTGAAGTTTCTTCCAAAGAAACCGACCGCAGCGCCATCGTTGCGAAAATGAAAGCCGATGCCGAAGAACAAAAGGCACATCTCTTTGATGTGGTACGTCAAAGTATCGCGAAACAGGGACAAACCATCGGACTTGCCGATGATATGTGGAAGTTCTTGGCAGACGGGAATTTCGAAGTCGACGAAGAAACAAAGAAAAAAGCCCAGACGGATATTGCAGAAGACGGATATTGGGGTGTGGACAAGACATCCGATCGAATTCTTGATTTTGCAAAAGCGTTAAGCGGCGGAGATTCATCCAAGGCAGAGCAGTTATTGGATGCGTTCAAAAAAGGCTTTGAGGAAGCGACCAAGACATGGGGCAAGGAATTGCCGGATATTTCGCAAAGAACTTATGATGCCGTATTGGAGAAATTCGAGACATGGAAGAATGAGAGTGTAAAATAA
>CAJOGB010000016.1 GCA_905233835.1 uncultured Lachnospiraceae bacterium | reverse complement strand
GGGCTGCCGCAGTTGCAGTTGCCACACCATGTTGTCCTGCTCCAGTCTCTGCAATTAATCTGGTCTTTCCCATCTTCTTTGCAAGAAGAGCCTGTCCCAGCACGTTGTTTATCTTGTGCGCACCTGTATGATTTAAATCCTCTCTTTTAAGATATATTTTGGCTCCACCCAAATCCTCAGTCATTTTCTTAGCATAATAAAGCAAACTTGGTCTGCCTGCATATTCATCTAAAAGAGCTGTAAGCTCTCTGTTAAACTCTGGATCATTTTTATAATGATTGTAAGCCTCTTCCAGCTCATTTACTGCATTCATAAGGGTCTCTGGAATATACTGACCTCCATGGACACCGAATCTTCCTTTACTCTTTACCACAGCTTTATCCTCTCTCACTGCTTTTACAAATTCTTTCATTTTCTGTCCATCTTTCAATCTGTCAGTTTCAATACCTGAGCTGACATCAACTCCATAAGGCTTTGTAACCTCAATAGCCTCTGCCACATTTTCCTGATTGAGTCCTCCTGCCAGGATAAAAGGTCTATCAATACAGGTAAGAAGTTTAAGATCATTTATAGTCTTTCCTTCCCCATTCCCTGCGTCAAACATAATCATATCAGCGCTAGACTTTTCAGCCTTGATTAGTTCTTCTGGTGAATTTGCCTTGAAGGTTTTGATTACAGGAATATTGTTGTCCATAAGTTCCTTTATGTAGTCCTCATCCTCGTTACCGTGAAGCTGAGCAACATCAATTATGTTTTCCTCAAAAAGCTCTTCAACCTGAGAAGCGGGCGCATCTACAAATACACCTACGGCTTTAATCTCAGGATTCAGCAGACTCTTAAGCTCTTTCGCTCTCTGTCTCGTAACACTTCTTCTGCTCTTCTCGTAAAAAACAAATCCTACATATTCAGGCTTAAGCTCATTAGCCCTTTTTATATCTGCCTCTCTAGTAAGACCACAAAGCTTTATTGTTGTCATAGTATTACCTCTTTATCTATCCTTCAGCTAGTTCCTACTTGTTTATAATCCCTTTAGTTCTCTTAACTTTTCTGCCTTGTCTTGTGCCTTCATAAGGGCTTCTCCAACAAGCACTGCATTTACTCCGGATTCTTTAAGTTTTATAACATCCTCAGCATTGCTGATTCCGCTCTCAGAAACAAAGATAATATTGTCAGGTACTAAATTCCTAAGCCGACGACTATTTTGAGTATCCACTGAAAAATCCTTTAAATTTCTGTTGTTTACACCAACAAGTCTCGCACCTGACTTTATCGCCATTTTTATTTCTTCTTCGTCATGGGCTTCAACCAAGGCACTAATTCCAAGGCTATCGCATATACGAATATATTCTTCAATTTGCTTTTCCGTAAGAATTGAGCAAATCAAAAGCACTGCTTTTGCGCCGAGAACCTTTGCTTCGTAAATCATATATTCATCTACAAGAAAATCCTTTCGTATCACTGGGATACTGACATTCTTAGCAATCTCCTGTAAATATGAATCCTGACCAAGAAACCATTTGGGTTCAGTCAAAACTGAAATACAATCAGCTCCTGCCTTTTCATAATCCATTGCAATCTGCAAATAATTGAATTTCTCAGCTATAACCCCTTTTGAAGGAGATGCTTTTTTACATTCGCATATAAAAGCCATATCTTCCTTAGCCAGAGCCTTCTCAAATTCAAAACTCCCCTTAGGAAGTGATAGTGCCTCAGCCTTAATCTGTTCCAACGACTTTTTATTTTTTGCCTCTGTTACACGTTGCTTAGCATGCTCCGCTAGCTGATCTAGTATCGTCATTTTCATCTCCCGATTTAATATCATTACTTACAAGAATAAATTTTTCCAAAGTCTCAAGAGCTTTTCCTGAATCAATGAGTTCAGCTGCCAGCTTAATTCCATCTGCAAAACTGTTTGCTTTTCCTCCTATATATAATGAAGCTCCCGCATTCATTAAAACTGCATCTCTCTTTGGTCCCTGCTCGCCTCTGAGAATTGCCTTTGTAATCATTGCATTCTCCTCAGGAGTACCGCCCTTTAAATCATCCTTTGTGCACTTCTTTAGTCCAAAGGTTTCAGGCTCGATATAGTAAGTTTTGAACCATCCATCATTTATTTCGCAAATCTTGGTTTTGGCACTCATGGAAATCTCATCAAGCTTATCCATTCCATAAACAACCATTCCTCTCTTTACCCCGAGGCTAATCAGAACCTGTGCAAGTGGTTCCACCAGATATTCATCATATACGCCAAGCAACTGCATTGAAGGAATAGCTGGATTTGTAAGCGGTCCTAAAATATTGAAAACAGTTCTAAAACCAAGTTCTTTTCTGATTGGACCTACATACTTCATGGATGTATGATACTTCTGTGCAAAGAAAAAGCACATTCCTACTTTTTCCAAAAGCTCAACACATTTTTCTGGATTCTGTGAAATATTAACACCAAGAGTCTCTAAGCAATCTGCTGTTCCACAAAGTGATGAGGCTGCTCTATTACCGTGCTTTGCTACCTTCATTCCACCAGCTGCAGCAACAAGTGCTGAAGTTGTAGAAATATTAAAGCTGTGAGCGTTATCTCCACCGGTTCCTACTATTTCAAAAACATCCATACCAGTTTCAACTTTAACTGCATGTTCTCTCATTGCTGCGGCACAGCCAGCAATTTCATCTGTCGTCTCTGCCTTTGCACTCTTTGTTGAAAGTGCTGCAAGGAATGCTGCATTCTGAGTTGGGCTTGTTTCCCCACCCATTATTTCATTCATAACTGTGTATGCCTCATCAAATGTAAGGTCACCTTTGTTTACAATTTTTTCAATTGCTTCTTTAATCATGCCTTTTCTCCTTTCTGAATTCGCCAGTTACACATACAAGCCAATTACCATTTCTATACTTGGCTCTGAATAGAAACAAAAAAGCCCTCGATGAAAACTCTACGAGTTTCCATCAAGGACGAAAATTCTTCCGCGGTGCCACCTTGAATTCATAAGCTGCGCTTACGCTCTTAACAGGATACTATCATATCCCTGACAACTAACGTGTGTCTAACGTCGTGCAATACTCTGCAAATGCATTTCCTCACGCCCTCAGGAGTCCATTCCCAAATCATTAGTCTACTGCATCCCACCATCGCAGCTCTCTCCAATTACATTAGAAACTATGTAACTTAGACATCATGAAGAGGTACTCCTCTCCCTCATCGGTTTAGTACTTTATTGTGTTGAAGTAAATATATCATCTAAATTTATCAAAGTCAATACAATATTTCAGAATATTTTCAAAGTAAAAAAAGAGACGATTCCGAAGAACCGTCTCTAAAAAGCCTTATTTTACTACAATCTTATCCAACTTCCAGATATCATCCACATATTCCTGAATGGTACGATCGGATGAGAATTTGCCCACGCTGGCAACATTCATAATGGCCATCTTTGCCCAATGTGCTTCATCCTTGTATGCTTCTTCAATCTTTTCGCGTGCTTCCGCATAGGAACGGAAGTCTAAAAGGTTGAAATAAGTGTCCGCATACTGAGTTGACTGAGTATTCAACAATGAGTTATATAGCGGTCTGAAGAGTTCCGGATCGTTCGGAGAGTAAAATCCGTTGATCAGCTGCATCAAAACTCTTCGGATGTCCTGATCGTTATTAAAGATGCCCATAGGATCGTAATCCCGATTCTTCTCATGAGCGATAACTTCATCCGCACTCATACCGAAGATGAAGGCATTTTCCTCGCCCATTTCCTGAACCATCTCCACATTTGCACCATCCATGGTTCCGATGGTTACCGCACCGTTTAACATAAACTTCATGTTACCGGTACCGGAAGCCTCTTTGGAAGCGGTAGAAATCTGTTCGGATACATCCGCTGCCGCAAAAATCCATTCCGCATTGGAAACACGGTAGTCTTCGATAAATACCACCTTAATCTTTCCTTTGATGGAAGGATCGTTATTGATCACTTCCGCCACATTATTGATTAACTTAATGGTAAGTTTTGCGATTTCATATCCTGCTGCCGCTTTTGCACCGAAAATAAAGGTTCTGGGATAGTAGTCTCTTTCCGGATGATCCTTCATCTCGTTGTAGAGATACATAACATGTAAGATATTCAAAAGCTGGCGCTTGTACTCATGCAAACGTTTTACCTGAACATCAAAGATGGAACGGGGATCCACTTCCACGCCGTTATGTTCTTTGATATATTCCGCCAAACGAACCTTATTCTTGTACTTGATGTTCATAAACTCCTGCTGTGCCTTCTTATCGTCAGCATAAACCTTGAGTTTTTTCATCTTGGACAAATCGGTAATCCACTCCGGTCCGATATGATCCGTTACCCACTCCGCAAGAAGCGGATTTCCGTGAAGCAAGAATCTTCGCTGTGTAATACCGTTTGTCTTATTGTTAAACTTCTCCGGATACATATCGTAGAAGTCTTTTAAGGACTGCTTCTTTAAAATCTCGGTATGAAGAGCCGCCACACCGTTTACGGAATAGCCGGCTGCGATAGCAAGATGTGCCATCTTAACCTGACCGTCGCAGATGATGGCCATACGGTTCTTCTTATCGTTATCTCCCGGGAACTTCTTCTCGATTTCCAAGCAGAAGCGACGGTTGATTTCTTCAACGATGTTGTAAATACGAGGAAGCAAACGAGAGAAGATTTCAATCGGCCACTTCTCAAGTGCCTCAGCCATGATGGTATGGTTGGTATAGGCAACAGAGTGGGTGGTAATCTCCCATGCTTCGTCCCATCCAAGACCGTGCTCATCCATTAACAGTCGCATAAGTTCCGCAACCGTAAGTGTCGGATGGGTATCATTCATCTGGAATGTAACTTTCTTCGGAAGGTCGCGTAAATCTTTGTGTTTCTTTAAGAACTTATCCAAAGCTCTCTGTAAAGAAGCGGACACAAAGAAGTACTGCTGCTTTAAGCGAAGTTCCTTACCGGATACGTGATTATCGTTGGGATATAAAACTTCCACTAAGCTTCGTGCAAGGTTTTCCTCTTCCACTGCCTTTTGATAATCACCTTTATCAAAGCTTTCCAAAGAAAAGACATTCTTCGGAACCGCATCCCAAATCATAAGAGAATTTACAACATGATTTCCGTATCCAACTACCGGCATATCATAGGGAACCGCCATAACGGAACTGTAATCACGATGGGTAAACTCGATATGTCCGTCCGGCTTTGCTTCGGAAGTTACATAACCGCCGAACTTAATCTCGTATTCGTACTCCGGGCGCTTTACTTCAAAGGGATATCCGTCCTTTAGCCAGTCATCCGGTACTTCTTTTTGGCATCCGTCTACGATTTTTTGTTTGAACATACCGTAGCGATAACGAATACCGCAGCCGTATGCGCAATAACCCAAGGTAGACAAAGAATCCAAAAAGCAGGCAGCCAGTCTTCCCAAACCGCCATTTCCAAGTGCAGGATCCGGTTCTTCATCTTCCACATTTACAAGGTCAAATCCAAGTTCATCCAAAACTTCTTTGAAGATTTCATATCCCTTTAAGTTGATCATGTTGTTTCCAAGCAAACGACCAATCAAGAATTCCATGGACATGTAATAAACAATCTTTGGATCCTTTTCTTCCATGACCTTTTGGGTCTTCAGCCACTCATCAATGACAAAATCCTTTACGATCAAGGATACGGCCTGATATACCTCCTGATTGGAAGCCTCGTCCAAATCCTTTCTGTAATGACGACGTACATTGTCCCGGATTTCTCCTTTGATGTACTCTTTGTCGGTAATTTTGTGGTTTTGATCTTTCATATCAATTACCCTCCCTATGATTTTACTTTTGTCGAATTTATCTAGTTTTTGGAAACGGAAAGGGAAACTTTTTCACCGTTAATGTTCCATTCCTTTTCGTATCCGCCTACGCTTCCCTTTGTAATGGAAGTCGCCAAAACTTCTCCGGCGATTTCTGTCGCATGTTTTTCAAAAATACCCTCTGCTTTTTCGGTTCCCGTATAACCTACGGAAATCTGGTCCATAACCTCGAAGTCTGCTTCTTTTCTCATGGTCTGAACCTTGGAAATAATCTCACGAACCATACCTTCTTCCAAAAGTTCCGGAGTAAGGTTGGTATCCAAAACAACGGTTACTTCATTATCACCGTCGGAAATAAATCCTTCCTGAGATTCCTGTGTTATAAGCAAATCTTCTTCTTCCAAACGGATGGATGCATCCACATCCGGTAAGGTAATGGCACCCTCGCTCTTAAGCTGTGCATATGCCTTATTTCCATCCAAAGAAGCAAGTGCTTCCTGAATTCCCTTTAAGAACTTACCGTACTTCGGTCCCACCGTACGAAGCTGCGGTTTGAAGGAATAGGTGGTAGCCGCGGAAACATCATCGGAGAACTTGGCATGCTTTACGTTTAATTCGTCTTCGATAATCTCCACATAGTACTCCGGCAAAGCCTTTTCTGCCTTTACGTACATGTTTCCGATGGGCTGACGGTTCTTAATATTTGCTGTATTTCTGCAGGCGCGTCCGAATACTACAACTTTTAAGAGTTCTTTCATGTTCTCTTCAAGTTCCGCATCGATCCACTCAGTCTTTACTTCAGGGAAGTCACAAAGATGGATGGATTCCGGTGCGTTCTTATCCAATGAACGAACCATATTCTGATAGATTTCCTCTGTCATAAACGGAATCATCGGTGCTGCTGCCTTTGAAATCGTAACAAGGCAAGTATAAAGCGTCATGTAAGCATTGATCTTATCCTGCTCCATTCCCTTTGCCCAGAAACGTTCACGGCTTCGACGAACATACCAGTTGGACAAATCGTCCACAAAAGAATCAAGTGCGCGAGCCGCTTCCGGAATCTGGTAGTTTCCGAGACGGTTATCTACTTCTTTTACGGTAGAATACAATCTGGAAAGTGCCCATTTATCCATAACGGAAAGTTTATCGTAATCAAGTGTATACTTGGTGGCATCAAACTCATCGATATTTGCATAAAGGATGAAGAACGCATAGGTGTTCCAAAGAGTACCCATGAACTTTCTTTGTCCTTCCTGAACGGCTTTACCGTGGAAACGGTTTGGAAGCCATGGTGCGGAGTTAATGTAGAAGTACCAACGAATAGCATCTGCACCGTATGTTTCCAATGCTTCAAACGGATCTACCGCATTACCCTTAGACTTAGACATCTTCTGTCCGTTTTCGTCCTGAACGTGACCAAGTACGATAACGTTCTCATAAGGAGCCTTGTTAAATAACAAAGTAGATTCTGCCATCAAAGAGTAGAACCAACCACGGGTCTGATCCACTGCTTCGGAAATAAACTTAGCCGGGAACTGCTGTTCAAACAAATCCTTGTTTTCAAATGGATAATGATGCTGAGCAAAGGGCATTGCACCACTATCGAACCAGCAGTCGATAACTTCCGGAACACGACGCATGGTCTTCCCGCAGTCCGGGCAAGTAAAGGTTACTTCGTCGATGTACGGGCGGTGAAGTTCAACCTTTGCGGCATCCGGATTTCCGGAACGCTCTGCAAGTTCTGCGCGGCTTCCGATAGCCTCTCTGTGTCCGCAGTCTTCACACTCCCAGATATTAAGTGGAGTTCCCCAATAACGGTTACGGGAAATTCCCCAGTCCTGAATGTTCTCAAGCCAATCACCGAAACGTCCCTTTCCGATGGATTCCGGAATCCAGTTAACGGTGTTGTTATTTTTGATCAAATCATCCTTTACTTCGGTCATCTTGATAAACCAAGACTCGCGAGCATAGTAGATAAGTGGAGTATCACATCTCCAGCAGTGCGGATAGTCATGTTCAAACTTCGGAGCCGCAAATAAAAGTCCGCGCTTATCAAGTTCAACCAAGACTTCCGGATCGGCGCTCTTTACACCCTTATCCATCTCTGCCTGGGTCGGCTTTGCACGCATACCGCCAAATGGAGTTTCGTCAAGCATCTCACCCTTTTCGTTTACCATCTGTACAAACGGAAGGTCGTAGTTTCTACCAACGTTTGCATCGTCCTCACCGAAGGCCGGTGCGATATGAACGATACCGGTACCGTCTGTCATGGTGACATATTCATCACAGGTAACAAAGAAGCCCTTCTTATGCTGCTTTTGGGCACGAACAGCCGCACATTCGTAAAGCGGTTCAAATTCTTTGTATTCCAAATCCTTACCCATGTAGGATTCGATTACTTCGTATGCTTTTTCTCCTTCATTCTCGGCAAGAGAAGAAAGAACAGTGTCTGCCAAAGCCTTTGCCAAATAGTAAGTATATCCGTCAACGGCTTTTACCTTTACGTAAGTTTCATGCGGGTTAACGCAAAGTGCAACGTTTGAAGGCAAAGTCCATGGTGTGGTGGTCCATGCCAAGAAGTATGCATCTTCGTCTTTTACCTTAAAGCGAACGATGGCTGAACGCTCTTTGATGGTCTTATATCCCTGAGCCACTTCCTGAGAAGAAAGAGGGGTACCGCATCGTGGGCAGTAAGGAACAACTTTGAAGCCCTTGTATAAAAGTTTCTTATTCCAAATCTCTTTTAATGCCCACCACTCGGACTCGATAAAGTTATCATCATAGGTAACGTATGGGTTGTCCATATCAGCCCAGAAACCAACGGTTCCGGAGAAGTCTTCCCACATTCCCTTGTATTTCCAAACGGATTCCTTACATTTGTCGATGAAAGGCTCCATCCCGTATTCTTCAATCTGCTCTTTTCCGTTTAAGCCAAGAAGCTTTTCCACTTCAAGCTCTACCGGAAGACCATGGGTATCCCAACCTGCTTTACGTGGAACGTATTTGCCCTTCATGGTCTGATATCTCGGAATCATATCCTTGATAACTCGGGTTAAAACGTGACCGATATGGGGCTTTCCGTTGGCGGTTGGCGGTCCGTCGTAAAATGTATAGGTTTCCCCTTCTTTACGGGAGTCCATAGACTTCTGGAAAATGTCGTTTTCCTCCCAGAATTTTTCAATTGCTTTTTCTCTGTCTACGAAATTAAGATTCGTGTCAACTTTTTTGTACATCGTTTTTCTGATTTTCCCTTCTAACTTCTTTCTTCTTTAAAGATTAAAGCGGTTTAAATCCGCCGTTTTCTTCGATATAAATCTCGTCTTTGTCCAGTTCTTCTCCGAAATCATTACTGTAGTCTTCAATGAACTGCTCGATGGAATCCGGGTCTTCGAAATCATAGTCCCCGTACTTTTCCAAAATGGACTCGGACAAATTCACATTAGCCATGGCAAGTGCCCAAAAAGCAATGCAGGCAACCAGTGAAATAATACCGGTAACAAGTCCCGCGATAGCCAGGCCTCTTCCGCTTTTTTTACTTCTTACAAGCTGTACGATACCGAATAATATGGCCAAAGGTGCCGTAATAAATGTGAGGCAACTGCAAAAGAACACTAAAGATACGATACCAAGCACCAAAGCGGCGATTCCGAATCCGTTTCCCGCATCCGCTCCGGGCGCAGATCCGTATGGGTTCTCTACCGTTCCTCTATAGGTATTGTTCTGAGACGTTTTTTCTTCATCTTGAAAGTAATCGCCCATATATACTCTCGCTTTCTAATAATAGAATTCAATGGATTCAAAAACCTTATTCCAGTCAATGGTTCCGCTCATGCGCAATGTGCCGAAAAAGATGGCAAATGCGATGGCAAACAAAACCATCATGCATACGTTAACGGCACCCAAAATCCCACCGATGGTCGCAACACGATTGGGTTCAAACTGCTTTCTGTGATAAAAGAATAGAATCACGGAGACAATCGACAACGGAATACCGATATACAATCTGCAAATAAAGACATAGGATAAGATGGCGGTTATGAGGCAAGCAAGGCTTAAATAGAAGTCCTTTCTTTCGTTCATCCTCTCTACCTCCACGTCTTTTCATCCACGATTTAGACTAGCATATTTCCTACGTTAGGGCAAGAAAAAAGGCACGAAAATCGTGCCTTTTACATGTGGTTTTTTCAATTTTAAAAGTTTTCAACAAAATTAGACATAAGAACCATAAAAATCTAGTACTTCTTCATAATACTTTTTACGATCTGCGTCTAATGCGTTGAAAAGTTCATGCTTGGAGTCCGGATAGTAATACTTCTTAATAGCCGGATTGTTTGCCAAAAACTTCTCCTGTCCCCCGGGTTCCACCATGGTATCAAGTCCCGCCTGAAACAAAATACAGGGGGTTTTGATTTTTCCCGCATTTTTAATGGCTTCATCCATAGCTTTTAAAGACTCTCTGCACCACTTATAGGTTCCGCCGTTGGTCTGATAGTATTTGTTCTTTTTCTTTTCCTCAAACAAATATGCATGACGTTTCTGAGACTGTGCCGAACAGTTTGGATAGGTATTTATCCCGTCAAATCCGTGTTGCCCCGGTAAAAATCGCTTATCCCAGCCTGCAATCTTTGACCAAACGGTAAGAAGTTTTACCATAGCAGGAGAATTTCCCCTGAAATTTAACTGATGCATGGGAGAAGATAATACCGCAGCCTTCATTTCATCCGGATTTTGCTCCAAATACAAGCTGGCGATGCATCCACCCATGGAATGGGAATACAAAAACAGTTTCTTTGTTTTTGATTTTTCCTTCACTACAGTATCAATAAAAATCTTTAAATCGTCCACATAAGACTGGAAACGAAGCACATGCACCTTATCCAGTTCGTCGATTTCGCGGTAAGAATAGCCGTGTCCGCGATGCTCGATGTAAAAAACCGAGTATCCCGCCTCATAGAAATAATAAAACATCTCATGGTACTTTGGAAAATGTTCGGAAAAACCGTGAGAAATGACGATGGTCGCCTTTTCGTCTTCATTTATGGCGTAGTAATAGTGGATATTTTTATCCTCATCCCCCATAAAATCGCCTTGGATATCTTTGAAAGAAACGGAATCACTTCCGCTTCCATGCGTTTTTCATAATCGTTCTCCCCGATAAAAAAACCCTTTTCCTTGTAATCCCTAACCATACATTTTTCTCCGCTTTATTTTCCCTCAAGTACACGACGGGCCATATCCGGATAGTTGGTAATCACAGAATCCGTCTGAGCATCCATACACATTTTTACGTATTTTTCTTCGTTTACGGTCCAAACGTGAAGCTTTAATCCGCGTTTTTTACACTCTTTAACAAAGCCCGGATACTGCAAATTATAAAGTGCCGGATGAAGTGCGTTTACCCCATGTTTCTCGCCGTATGCCGGCATATCAATAGGACCGTCCGCGTACAAAAATCCAACCACTGTGCTTGGATCGAGTTCATGGATTTTCTTTACGGTATAGTGATTGAAGGATGAGTAAAATACTCGCTCTTCCATACCGAATTCCTTGGTTAAAGCAAGAAGTTTTTCCTCAATGGGATAAAATACAATACCGGTTTTAATCTCGATATTAATCACCAAATTCGTTGGTTTTACAAGCTCAAACACCTCTCGCATGGTAGGAATGTCCGCATGCTCATATTCCGGATGTGTCTTATTGTAGTTAAACTTTCGAAGTTCGGCCAATGTATAATCCTTTACCCAGCCTTTTCCGTCAGATGTACGGTCAATGGTTTCATCATGAATTACCACGATTTCACCGTCTTTTGTCATCTGAACATCCAACTCAAATCCGTCCGCTTTCTGCTCAATGGCTTTTTGAAAAGCAGGAAGAGTATTTTCCGGAGCATAACCGCTGGCTCCGCGATGTGCTAAAACTAACATAGTTTCGCCTCCCTATTAATCATCTATTTCTGCCATAGATTCCATGAAGGACTTTTTCTCCCCCTTGGCATCTCCGTGCTTTACAAACTGCATGGTCACAAAGGCCGCGCCCATAAATAAAACCGCATATGGGAAGAATACCCAATATCCCACATATCTCATTAAAGCACCGCAAAGGATGGGTGTTACAATCTGAGCCGCCATACTGAAGGTGTAGTAATATCCGGTAAATCTACCCACATCACTACCCTTACACATTTCAATAACCATAGGAAGTGAATTAACGTTGATAAACGCCCAGCCCATTCCGATGATAAAAAGTAATCCGTAGAAGAAATATGTATCTGCTCCGCCGAAGGTTCCGTCAAAGGTCAAATAGTAAACAAAGGATGCGATAAAACAAATGGTCATCATGGCAACGCCGGTAAGAATGGTTTTCTTACGTCCGATTTTTGCTGAAAGTGCACCGGATGGTACATAAGTTAAAATCGCTCCTCCGGTGGCGATGGTAAGGCAAAGGTTTGCATTTCCAAGTGCCATTCCCCATTCACGGTTTGCAAATGTGGTAAACCAGGTTTCCAATGCGTTATATGCGATAAACCAAAGTGCTACGGAAAACAGGATAAACATTAAAGATTTCTTAACGTCTTCCGGAAGTTTTTCGTCTCCGGATCCGTCATCTTTTGCTAAGTTCCATTCCGGATGCTGTTTTTCAAGTTCCGCCATCTCAGCGGT
>CAJOGB010000015.1:10700-23228 GCA_905233835.1 uncultured Lachnospiraceae bacterium | reverse complement strand
GATAAAATGCTAATTCAGAAGGTTTGGTAACAAGTACATCTGCACTTCTCATCAAAAGGTTTGTGCAGTATACGGCATCAAAAATATTCTCATGCCAGAAACCATGGATGCCGCCGACTTCTCCGTCGATTGCTTCCATAGCAAATTTTGTGGTAGCTTCGAAATCATTGAAGTGTTCCTTTGAAACTTCAGCCATTCCAGGAATTTCTTTTACAAGCTCATCCCAAACGTTTTTGTAATCACCAACGTTTACATACAATGCAGCTTTTCCGGAATTGATCATCGGAAGTAAGTACTCGATGATTGCAGCAAAGATTTCTTTCTGTGCTCCCGCGCCACCGATGGTAAGTAAGAATCTCATTGGCTTGCCACTAGCTTTACGATCGCATCGTTTCTTACAATCGCTTTCAATATTTGCAACGAGTTCATGGTCAATGTAGTGACCAGTATATACAAGTGCATCCTTTGGCATTGGGTTGCAAACTTTTTCCTTCATCATACCGTTACAAATACGATATCCCATGTAAGCATTTTTACACTGGATGGTATGGACGGAACCTTCCGCAAAGTGAAGTGCCATCGGCCAGTTATCACAAACTGCAGATACTACATGTTTCATTCCTGCATGAAGAGCAGCCTGTGCGGTCCATGCATGTGTGGAAATCACCGGAATATCCTTTGGTACATTCTTATATACGTTTGCCATAAGCTCCGCATTTGCCTGATCGTTTGAGTTATAGGAAAGTGCGCGGAATCCTTCGTAGTTTACCGGCTCCCAAACAAGCTTATTAAAAATCGGATTCTTTGACATACGGCTTCCCAATGAATACAACTCATTCTGTGCGCCGATAATCTTTGTACAGGTTGTCTCATAGTAAGAATTCAAATCCATCCAATATGGAGTGTATCCCATATGATGTGCACAGGATGCCATGGCCATAGACATACGATAATGTCCGAATCCCATACGGATGTTACCGATAATTACACCTTTTTCATTATCCCAAACAGGATCCGGTAATGTAGCGTCCGGATGTTTCTCCAAGTCAAAATGTGCGTTTTGTCTTAAATCACCCACAAGCACATTTTCTACGCCCAAAGAATCACCGATGTATGCGTTTTTCTCCAAATGAATCGGATAGTTTGCATTTGAATCATCACCGAATTTCTTTGCGCTTTTTGCCTTGGTCTTCATGGCTTTTTTGTACTGTGCCTCACCCAAGTCGTTGCCAAAAATCACTCTTGATCTGTCTTGCATTTTGTATTCCTTTCTATTTATACATCACACTGACATGGAATTTGATTTCCACGCTCTTCATACCCTCACAGGAAATACGAAGCAGTGCATCTCCTTCCTCGAAGCATGACTTTACATAAATGCCTGCCATACCTCCACGGAACGGCACCACCTTCGGTCCGATTACTTCAATCGGTCCTTCTGTTTCCAATACCATGGATTCTCCAAAGTAAGGTAAGATGTTTTTATTTTCATCGGAAGCAATCACACGAACTTCAGCCACGTCATAGGTGTTGGTTTCGATTAATTCCGTTGAAGACACGTCAACCCCAAGCTGGGTCTTTGTCATCGGATTTTTCACGATTGTTTTTACAACCTTGCCATCTTTTACAGCATCAAATCGATAGCTCTTTGACTCGCCGCCCCAGTCACCGATGTATTTTTGGAACAAATCGGTGGCATCCTGCATGCTCATATGATGGAACAAAACGAGTCTTGCTGCCGCAAAAGCAACCTTCGCGGACATCTTGTATCCATGAATCGCAGTCTCGTTTAAGCAAGTCTTTACCAATTCGTTTACATGATCGGAAAAGCCTTCGTTTTTCTTCATTTCATCTCCGATTAAATCATCGATGGCAACCGGACCGTGCTTTAAATTTGGAAACAGTTCGGAATGTGTGTCATATTCCTTAATCAGCACGTTGTTTTTGTACATTCGAACCGAATCCGCATTTGAAATTATATAGGTATCTCCTCGTACAGAAGCCGGATGCTCACCGATGTCCATAGACGTCGTAATCTCAAGTACATCCTCTTCTTCTCCTTGTGCCGCATAGATTGCAGCTGCCATCTTCGGATTACGGAACATATCCATAACACCGTGATAGCAGATACGGTCTCCGGAACCGAAGTCCTTATGAGTGTTGTAATCAAACATACACCAGCCGAAGGAACCACAAATATCTTCGTGAGAGTTAATGGCATTTAACACTCTCGCATGGCGAAGGGTGTGTTCCATACGGTGTTCTTCCCAGTCAAAACTTTTAGTCGGATACATATGACCGTTATATTCGGAAACAAAATAAGGTTTTTCCACATCCGGAGTCACCTTTGCCTTTGGTTCACAACCAATATTTGCACCGCTGTGAACAAAGTCATTATAAGTATATACATCCTCAAGCATGCTCATCTTCTTGTTGCAGCGAACGCCACCGGTCTGACGGGTTGGATCGCACTTATGAGCAACTTCATTGGTTCGTTTGTAGAATTCATCATCATCCTGAGACTCGTTGATACGAACACCCCAAAGGATAATGGACGGGTGGTTTCTGTACTGCTCTACCATATCCTTGGTATTTTTCACTGCAATATCCTTCCAGATATCCCCACCGATGTGCTGCCATCCCGGAATCTCGGTAAATACTAAAAGTCCAAGGCGATCACATTCATCAATAAAGTAATGAGACTGCGGATAATGGGAAGTACGAACCGCATTTAATCCCAATTCCTTTTTTAAGATGCGGGCATCCTGACGCTGCATGGATTCCGGCATCGCATATCCTACATAAGGATAAGACTGATGACGGTTTAATCCGCGAATCTTAACCTTTCGTCCGTTTAAGTAATATCCGTCTTTTTTAAATACGGAATTACGGAAACCAATCATGGTAATATTGGAATCCTTCACCTCATCATCCACCAAAATCTCGGTGGTAAGCTGATAGAGACTTGGACTTTCCACATCCCAAAGCTTCACGCTTCCGGTTAAAGTCTTTGTAACTCCTGTTTCGGAAAGAGGCTGTTCGGAAATCTGACGATCATTTAAAGTCTGGCGAACCGTAATGCGTCTGTCCTTTGCCAATTTCACAGCTTCTTCGGAAAGCATGATAACCGTATTTAAATTACCCTGTACTTCCATGGATGCGATTTCTTCTTTACTCTTTCCGCGAGTAGAGATTCCTTCATCCACACGAGGCATCAAAAAGACATCCTTCATATATACGGGATCTTTGATATCCAAATATACATCACGATAGATTCCGCCGAAGGTCATGTAGTCGATCACAAAACCGAATGGCGGCTGATCAACATCTTCCTTGGAATTTACCTTTACGGTTAAAAGGTTATCCTGTCCGAAACGGATCTCATCGGATAAATCCACGGTAAAAGCTGTATATCCGCATACATGCTCATAAAGTTTCTTTCCGTTTAAGAAAACTTCACATCGATGACCAATGGCATCAAAGGTTAAAAGAAGCTTTTTCCCCTGCCAAGCTTCGTCCGGTGTAATCATGCGCTGGTAAGCACAGACCATCTGATATTCGGACTCATCAAAATAGTGAAACGGTACTTCTTTTACGGTATGAGGGATATTTACATCCGCTCCTTCGTAAATCATGTGATTTACCATTTCATCATTGAAGGTTTCGTGGAACTTCCACTTGCGATCAAAATAAATTCTCTGACTCAAAACAAATCTCCTGCTATTTTATTTATTTCACCTTAATGCCGTCGATTAAGATATCTACCAACTGATTTAAGGCATCCATATATTCAATGTGATTTTTTGAGAGTTCGTCTCCGTTTAAGAAGCGTTCCAAAGACGACTCAAAAATCATCTGAAAAACCGCATCATCTACCGGGACAAACACCCCTTCTTCAATTCCCTGATTTAACACGGAAAGGGTAAGTTCCCAACCGTTTTCCAAACGCTTTGTGATTAAAGCATAGGCTTCCGGATACTTATCCTTTAAGGTATACATCTGATTAAAATCAACACCCTGCATGGTATCCGGCATAACCCCAAGGATTCCGCGAAGTTTATCTTCCGTGGAAAGTCCCGGTCGTTTCATTACTTCTTCTTCCGCCTCTTTAATGGCATCGAAGGTGAAATCCACCATGTCGATTAAAAGTGTTTTTTTATCACGAAATACGGTATATATGGTTTTTTTACTCATACCGAGGGAAGCCGCCAAATCGTCCATGGTAAACTTTGGACCTTTTTTCTTATAAACCTCAATGGCTCCCTCTATGATTTTCTTTTTCATACTGCCCCTATTCTACTTTGATTTTACGGTTCAGTTTCTTCCACTCATGAAAACTGTTTTTTTAGTGAAAGCGAGCAACCCACGTTTTTTCAATTTGAAAACAGGAAACTATTTTTTCTGGGAAACTAAAACACATAGAACCAGTTTCCTCCATTCTAACAAAAGTTTCCTGGAAAGTAAATTTGACACATGTCACAAAAACCCTGCTCTACTTTTGTGTATTATTACCCAAGATCCGGCGCGAGCATAAAAAAAGAGCACTCTCATACGAGAGCGCCCTTATAGGTACTATGTAATTAGGAGTAATACTACTCTGCTCTAGCCATAGCCTCTTCGAAGTCCTTAGTTCCTTCAAATACGTTGTTAGAGTAAGGATTCTTGCCCATCTTAATAGAACGTGTAATGATTACAGTGATGCAGATTACGTTTGCTGCTAAAGCTACAAGTGCAACAACACCCTGTGCCTTAGGATTAGCTGTAATCTGGAATGCTTCCATAGCCTTGTTAGCTGCTTCTGTCTTGCCCTGTCCAGCGTTATAGATGGAAATAGCGCTTTCATAGAGGTTCATAGCTGTAACGCCGTTCTCTGAAGCTCCACCGTAAACACTTGGAAGTGCTGCCGGCATCCATGATAACTGGAAGAGAGGCAATACCTGTGCCCACATACACCAGATTGCAAGTGTGTTTGCACGGTTCTGAATCCATGCACCCTTGTTCCAGAATGCGTTTGCAAATGTAGGAGCAAGAAGCAAAGCAACACCGCAGTACCATGTATGTGTAGGAAGGTTAAGGTATGTATACTCAAAGTTCCAAAGGTCATAAGCAACGATGAACCAAACTGTCATGTCCGGCCAAAGCATATCGCTCTTGTTCTTATCCTTTGAAGTATAAAGCTTAATACATCCTGTCATACAGAAGATGTTAATCATACCTGAAATGAAGTTGATGATGTTCCACCATCCACCGTAGATAAATACACCTTCGTTTGATGCCCACCAAGCACCGGAGAAATCTCCTGTGATTCCGTAAGCAGCGAATGCTGACTCAAGGTCAGATACGTTAGCAATCATGATGTTAGCAGCAACGATGAACCAAGGCCACCATTTGAACCACTCTTTTTTACCAAGACCTTCTTTGTACTTGATCATCATGAAACCGACACATCCGATGTCAGCTGCATAAAGCTTAAAGTAATGGAACCAACCGTCCATATAAGCAACTGTCCAGTTTGCCTTACCGCCGAATGCACCACAGTGAGCAGCGATGAAGTATACTGTTAAAATAAGCGGGATAACAACGAAAACAATCATTCCGCCTAACTTTGTACGGCGTCCGATTTCGTTCATGATAATTAATCCTGCGAAAACGAGCACCCAGCCAATAAGACTTACGACTGCATGGCTGTCATAAAGCTGAAACAACATATTTAACTCCTCCTCTATTGATAATATGTTTCTTACGAAATTATAAAACTCCCTCTGTTATTTTTCAATAATTAACGCTAAAAATAATTATACATTTTAGAAAATCTGTTTAAAATCTAAAAACAAAAAAAGAATCGTAGAATACTTTTTGCCGGGCTCCCAAAAAGAGCCCTATACAAAAAGATTCTACGATTCTTTATACTACAATATTACAATACTTCAATAAATCTTCTGAACGCTTTTAGTCCTTCGTCGTTGCATTTATATACGCCGGCATCTTCCAATACCTGGCAAAAAACTTTTCCAACCTCCTGTTGAAGGATTTCGGAAACATTCTCCTTTGTAATGGTATAGTTGCCTTTAAACTCATCAACCCAGTCTGCATGCTTTGCAAGAGCTTCGTCTGCACGTAAATCTTTGCCCGTTACGATGGCATCCGCCAAGTCTTCCAACTCACCCTTTAATCTGGAAGGAAGAACTGCCAGACCCATAACCTCGATTAAGCCGATGTTTTCCTTCTTGATGTGATGAAGCTTCTCATGCGGATGATATACACCCAAAGGATGCTCTTCTGTAGTAATGTTATTTCGAAGTGCCAAATCCAACTCAAACAAATCTCCGCGCTTTCTGGCAATCGGAGTAATCGTATTATGCGGCTCACCGTCGGTTTCCGCATAGATAAATGCAGCCTCATCGGTGTATCCTCTCCAAGCCTTTAAGATATGATCTGCCAAATCGATGATGCGCTTTTCATCCTTGCACTGCAAACGGATTACGGAGAGCGGCCATTTTACGATTCCGCAGGTTACATCTTCATATCCCTTTACGGTAAAGTTTTCGATGATCGGAGCCTTTTCCATGGCAAAGGTGTAATGTCCGCCCTGGAAATGATCATGGCTTAAAATAGATCCGCCCACGATTGGAAGATCCGCATTGGAACCCAAGAAATAATGTGGGAATGCCTTTACGAAGTCAAATAACTTAATAAAGGTAGCCTTTTCAATTTTCATGGGAGTATGCTGTCCGTTAAATACGATACAGTGCTCGTTATAGTAAACATACGGAGAATACTGGAACCCCCAATCGCTGTCGTTTACGCGAATCGGAATAATTCTGTGATTCTCACGAGCCGGGTGATTCACTCTTCCGGCATAGCCTTCGTTTTCTACGCAAAGTAAGCATTTCGGATAAGCGGACTGCGGAGCATTTTTTGCGGCAGCGATGGCTTTCGGATCCTTCTCCGGTTTGGATAAGTTAATGGTGATATCCAGCGTTCCGTAATCCGTCTCAGTGGTCCACTTTAAATCCTTCTTTACGCGATAAGTACGAATATAATCGGATGCACGGCTTAAGTTATAGAAATAATCGGTAGCTTCTTCCGGGCTTTTTTCGTACTTCTCTTTAAACACACGCTGTACTTCTGCCGGGCGGGGTGTCAAGCAGTTCATAAGCTTGGTATCAAACAAATCACGATATACGATGGAATCCTCAATGATGCCGCGTTTTACCGCTTCATCCAAAAGATTCTTTAACACTTCTTCCAGTTCGATGTTTGATAAGTCGCAGTCCACGTCCTCATACTCATCTTCCTTGAAGCACTCAAGTAAAAGATTGGTGGCATAAACTCTCTCGCACTCCGGCATTAAGCCTGAGTTAATTCCATACTGTACCAGTTTCTTAATGTTTTCACTTAACATCCAAACTACCCTTTCTTTTTTAAGAATTCTTTTTCACAAATAATTGGTCTTTCATTTTGAAAAAATGATACCCTAAATAGCAAACGGAAACAATCACCAAAATCGCAGAAAGCATTTGGGATACCGGAATGTTTGTTCCGATTAATTTTAACTGATCCGTTCGAAGGGACTCAATCCAAAATCTTCCCAGGCCGTAAAGCATCAAATAGAAGAACCAGATTTCTCCCACAAAAACACGCTTCTTTCGAAGATATACCAAAAGTAAAAAGACACCTAAGTTCCAAAGGCTCTCATATAAAAATGTGGGATGTACGCTGATAAAATAAATACCGTCAATATTAATAAGATGATCCATCATCTCTGTGGTGATATCCGAAGGGTCACGTACCGCCTCCATAGGAATCTGCATGGATAAAAGCCCGTCGGAATATCCGCCGAAGGCTTCTCTGTTAAAGAAGTTTCCCCAACGTCCGAAGATCTGACCGATCAAAACCCCGAGGACTACCGTATCCAAAACATCCAGAAGGCGCATCTTCTTTTTCTTACATACCAGAAGTACACCGATGAATCCGCCGATGATTCCGCCATAGATGGCAAGTCCGCCCTGGCGAATGTTTAATATATTAATAAGGTTATCCCTATACTCGCTCCAGGAAAATACCACATAATAGATTCTGGCACCCAAAACGCCTAAAATCATGCCCCAGATAATCACATCCATATAATCATCGGAACTTTGTCCCTTTCGCTTGGCATCATAAAAGATAAAAAGCCAAGCAAGAAGCATGCCGAAGGTGATAACCATTCCGTAGTAGGCGATTTCAAATCCAAACACGGAAATGGACTGACCTACGTGAGCAAGTTTAATTCCAAGGTGTTGAAACAAAAGAGTGTCTGTGCTCATAAATTTTCCTTTTCTAAATCAATAAATCCGTTTTCTCGGTACTTTCTTTAATCTTTTCGTTTAAACGCTTACACGGTCTTGAAATGACAAGTCCAATGACAAGAGCCAAAGCGATATAGATAAGAAGCCCGGACATATACTTCCAGTAGTCGTATTTATACATTCCCGCGATACATTCACGAACCGCATTCATTCCGTAAGCAAAAGGCATGTAGTTATACATTACCTGATAGATTCTCGGAAGCACTTCCACCGGGAAGGTTCCGCCGCTTCCCGCTACCTGTAATACCATTAAAACCACTGCCACCGCTTCACCCACGGCCTCAAAGGCATAGGTAAGCGCATACAAAAACAGAGTAAAGGTAAAACTGGTAAAGGAGCATGCCAACCAGAATAAAAACTTATGCTGACATTGAATACCCGTAAAGTAAAGGGCACCCAAAACCGTAATCAAGGTCTGCAACTGTCCGATTAAATAAAACACCAAATATCTTCCGAAGAACTCTTCCGCCGTTGAAAGATTCTCCACTCCGGGAATACTCTTCACCTTTGTATGAACGATGGCCACCAAAATCAGCGCACCTACCCAGGTAGAAAGAATAATATAAAAGGGCGCCGTTGCAGATCCGTTATTCTCGATGGAATAAATGTTTTGCTGATTAATATCAATGGGGCTTGAAACAAAATCGGAAATAATGGCAGGATCCGTTTCCAACAGTTGCAAAAGCATCTGGTACTGCTCATTTTCCCCTACCGACTCCATATCGTCAATAAGTTTTTGCAGTTCTTTTTGCATTTCCAAAACGCTGTCTCTGGTAGCGATTAAATTATCCTTACCCATAGACATCATATCCGGATACGAACCTAATATACCGGCAAGTTGATCTACGCCGGATCCGGAATATTTTAAAAGGGAACGCACTTCGCTTAAGGTATTTCCGATCTGATTTACCGTATTGTCAACAGAAGGTGATACCGTCGTTTGATAACTGCTTTTTAAAGTAGCGATATTATTTCTGGCCTTCTGAATATTGGCATTAATGTTTTCCAAGGTTGCTTTTGCATCCGCCACGGTGGTATCCCCTGCAGCACCAAGAGTTGCCGCATCCGTCATTAAAGTATTAAAATCCGCATCGCAGGTCGCCACAGCCGCTTTGGTATCATCATTTCCTACAGTGCGAGCCGTATCGGTTGCAGCGGTATAAACATCTTGTGCAATTGTAATACCTTTCTGTATTTCTCCCGCAGCATCTGACGAAAGTGTTCCGCCTCTCTTCAGTGTTTCAATCATTGTATTCACAGCTGACTGAGTAACAGCAAGACCTTGGTCTGCCGTATTATATGCCAGAATGACCGTTTGAGATGTCGCATCCAAAGACGCTGTTCCGGAAGTAAGGGAAGAATCCGCAGCCTCCATTAAGGCCCTGGAGTTTTCCTCTATGGCATCCAGCTGCACGCTGACATCACTTGCCGCTTCCATCAAGGACTCCGATGCCTCCAGCATACTGATATAAGAATTTAAAAGGGTTACAATGGTTTTTAAATCATTGTTCAATCGATACAGTTTGGAAAGTGCCCCGGTGGTAATTCCCTCCGTTGTAATCTCGTCCCCGTTTATCATGGCATTGGATGCCGTAAGAAGGGAGGAGGCCATGGTATTTACAAAGGCTTTATTTACCTCTTCCTGAATGGCGGTTTTTACCTTACCGGTAATCTTCGGCGCAATGGCGTTTTTCTTTTCGTTCTCATAGTAAATGATCTTCGGATGCTCTACTTTTCCGCCCAGGAAACTTAACATATTTTCCGAAAAATCTGTGGAAATCACAAGTGCCGCGTAGCACTCTCCGCTTTCCACCTGAGAAATGGCCTCATGAGAATCATCCAAAAACACCCAGTTAATGCTGTCGTTTTCTTTTAAGTTATCAATAATCTTTTGACCGACGTTTAATTCCACGCCATCCAAATCACAGCCTACATCATCGGATGCCACCGCTACGGAAAGCTGACCGGTAGCCTCTTTTTCATAGGGTGCCCAGTTGGATAAAATATTAAACCAAGCATAGAGGGACGGAATTACGGATAAACCGATAATCACCACTACTGCCACCACGTTGGTATATAAACGTTTTGCGTCGGAGACAAATACACGAATGATATTAAGCATCTTCGTCATCCTCCTTACGCGATGATAATTTTTCTATCACTTTTTGTTTTGTATCTTCTATTTTTTGTTTCTTTTCTTCTTTTTTCTCTTCAAGAATCTCGTCAATCTTATCGATTTTATTTGTTACGATAGCTTCTGCACGATCCACGCTCTCACCAATTAAGTTATCGTTTTCTAATGTATCGTTATCAAAGAAGTCCTTTAACTGCTCCTGGAGTTTGTAATCCGTAAACTCCACATACATAAGGTAAGCGGAGATTCCGAATAGTGAACCGATCCAAAGAAGTAAGAATACCAGCTTTGATCCCTGGGTCAAAAAGCAAAGAAGTAAAAACACCAATGGCAAAAGAATGTTTACCTTCAAGCCGACTCGGATTCTTTTTTGATTTTTCGTATGCAGATCCTGTTGGTAATCCACATATTTTTCAAAAGCTTTCTTATAATCCATCCTACAACATCTCCGTATCTTCCATACGTTTTTCCATAAAGTGTCCCAGTTCCTTAAATGGCTTTCTGATCCAAAGTCCCAGCACCAAAGAAGCCACCACGAATATCATAAGTTCCAACAAATAGATGACATAATCATGTCCGTACATTCCCGCGATACACTCACGAAGCGCATTGATTCCGTATGGGAATGGAAAGAAAATATATAACTTCTGGAAGAACTCCGGCAAAAGTTCAATGGGGTAAGTTCCGGAAGAACCTGCAATCTGGATAACAACGATTACCACCGCGAACGCTTTTCCCACATCACCGAAGGCCAATACCAGGGTATAAATGAGAAGTGAAAATGTAAAGCCTGTCATAGCTGCCGCAAACCAGAAATAAAAGGGATGCAAACACTGTACCTGTAACAGGAACAAATCTCCCAACACGATAATTAAGGTCTGAATCTGTCCCATGGCAAAAAAGATGCCGTAGCGTCCAAAGTACATTTCATAATCTTTTGCCTCCGGGAAGGTAGCAGGATTGGGCTTTACTTTTAAAATAGCCGTCAAAATCAAAGCACCTACCCAAATGGCAAGCACCGTATAGAACGGTGTAACCGCAGAACCATAGTTTTCCACCGGATAAATGACTTCCGTTTCAATCTGAACCGGCTCTGCAAAGAACTCTCCGTAAAGGTCCGGATTTCCGGATAAAGTGTTTAAGAGCACCTTCATCTTTTCGCTGTCTTTTGCAGCCTTTACCTTATCAATGGTATCCTCCAATCGATCGGACAACACTTCAATGGCATCTCTCGTCTGTGCAAAACTCTTGCTTCCGGATTTTAAGGTGACCTGCAAGGAATCAAATACATTTCCCATGCTTCCCAAAGTGGAAGAAACGTTATTTAATAAATCCGTTACGTTCGTAAGGGTAATATTTAAAGAATCCAAGGTAGTTTTTACCTGTGGAATCAATTTGTTGTTCATGTTATTTTGTACGTCCGTCACGGAAGAAATGGCCTTATCCACATCCGTAATCATAGCAGCACGATTTGCCGCAAAGGCTTCATCCGCCTGATTAATCAATAACTCCGTCTGGGCATTGGAGATACTTCCCTTTACCGTTTGAACCTCTTTAATCACATTGGTAATCTGTGTCACGTTAGACGAAACGGTCAAATCTGGATCCGCATTCATGGCATCTGAAAGAGTCGTTAAATCCGTTACGGTTTTATCCAAATCGGAAACGGATTTGGTAAGTGCTGCATCCATGGCCTTGGCATCATTTGCAAGTTTTGCCTCTTCCAAAGCAGTTTTGGCGCTCTTTAATGAATCGTTGGCGCTGGTTAAAGATCCGTTTACTAACGCAGTATATGAATCCAATGTAGCTTCCGTGGCACTAATGGATTTTTGACTTTCACCCACAGACTTTGCACTTTGCGCCGCATTATTTCCCATCTTTGTCACGTCATTGTCCGCCACGGTGATGGCACTGGAAAGAATGGTATTTCCCTGAATCAGGGCATCCATGGTCTTTTCGTAATCCTTTAACTGGCCGTTTACATCTTCCAAGTGTTCGATTAACGCATCCACGCCACCCTCTTCTTCAATATCTTTCGAAAGC
>CAJOGB010000015.1:0-10691 GCA_905233835.1 uncultured Lachnospiraceae bacterium | reverse complement strand
GGTCATGACCTTTACGAATTTCTCATTGATATTATTCTGTAAGGTCTCCACTACCGTATCGGAAATCTTGGTGGCTACCGGATTTTTCTTTTGGTTCTGATAAAAGATCAGCTGGGGTTTTGTTACCTCATGTCCGAAGATATCGTACATGTTATAGGAGAAATCCTCGGATACTACCACAGCACCGTAGTAGGTACCGTTTTCCACGCCTGTGATGGCTTCTTTATCCGTCTCTACAAACTGCCAGTCGATTTTATCGTTTTCTTTTAACTGCTCGATAATCTCGTCTCCGGCATTATGATAGACACCGTCCTCGTCGGTATAACCTTTGTCCAAGGATACTGCTGCCATTTTTAAGTTCGCGGTATTTCCGTAGGGATCCCAGTTGGAATAGATGTTGCACCATGCGTAAAGCGCGGGAAGAAAGCAAACGCCTCCCGCGATTACCAGGGCAAAGAAACTCTTAAAAAGATTTTTTAGATCGGTATGAAATATGTTCTTTATCATATTCATGATATTCTTACTCTCCAAATATATAAACGAAAATTGTAAAAATACATTTTCGAATATCATCAACTTGATAATCTATATAAAGCCTAGATTATAGTATCACTTTAAGCATTTTTTTGAATATACAATTAGACTGTGATTGTTTATATTCCTACAATATCAGCATGGCGTCGCCGAAGGAGAAGAAACGGTAGCGTTCTTTTACTGCCTCTTCGTAAGCAGACAATACGTGTTTTCGACCTGCCAATGCTGATACCAGCATAATCAACGTAGACTGTGGCAAATGGAAGTTGGTGATAAGTCCGTCAATTACCTTAAACTCATAGCCCGGATAAATAAAGATTTCCGTATCACCGGCCTTTGGTGTTAAAAGTGTATTTACGCCATCAATCTTTCCCTCTGCTGCCGATTCCAACGTACGTGTGGAAGTCGTTCCAACGGAAATCACACGGCCGCCACGCTTTTTAGCGGCATTAATGATATCGCAGGCCTCCTTGGACACCTGAAAATATTCCGAATGCATATGATGTTCCAAAATATTTTCCACCTTTACCGGGCGGAAGGTTCCCAGTCCCACATGAAGGGTTACCTCTGCGATATCCACTCCCATGGCTTTAATTTCTTCCAATAATTCCTTTGTAAAATGAAGCCCCGCTGTGGGTGCTGCTGCCGATCCTTCATACTTTGCATATACCGTCTGATAGCGGTTCTTATCTTCAAGCTTATGGGTAATATACGGTGGCAGGGGCATCTCTCCCAGAGAATCCAACACTTCCTCAAAGATTCCGTCATAGGAGAATTTAATCATACGATTTCCTTCTTCAATAATATCCACTACCTCTGCGGTAAGTCTTCCGTCTCCAAAGGAAAGCTTTGCGCCTACCTTACACTTCTTTCCCGGCTTTACCAAAGTCTCCCATACGTCTCCATCATGACGCTTTAATAAAAGCACTTCTACCGCAGCCCCCGTATCCGGCTTTACTCCGTATAAACGGGCAGGGATAACCTTTGTATTGTTAATGACCAGGCAATCTCCGGGACGTAAATATTCTTTTACATCATAAAAATGCCGATGGGTCACTTCTCCCGATTCTTTACCAAGAACCATAAGTCTTGACTCATCTCGTTTTAAAAGAGGATCCTGTGCGATTAATTCCTCCGGGAGTTCATAATCATAATCCTCTACTCTCATAGCAAATTCGCTCATAAATCTTTACTCCATAAAGGGCTTAGAGTATTCCCCTAAGCCCCCAAATAAATCAAATTTTTAAGCACGAAGTTCGATGTTTAACTCCTTCAATGCCTTTAAGATGCGTTCCATAGCAGAGGTAATATCCTCTTCCGCGATGGTCTTATCCTTTGCTCTAAAGGTAAGTGAGTACGCCATAGACTTATGTCCCGTAAGTACCTGTGCACCTTCATATACGTCAAAGAGTTCATAAGACTCAAGGTAAGCGCCACCCTTTTTCTCAAAGACTGCTTCGATATCTCCGGCAAGTACACTCTTCGGTACCACCATGGAAAGATCTCTGGTAGCAGCCGGGAAGTTTGCGATTCCAGTATACTTCTTCTCAAAGGAAGACATCTCTACGATATACGGCATATCAATAACTGCCACATAAGCATCCGCTTTCATATCGTAGTTTTTCATTACCAAAGGATGAACCTGGCCGAGGTAACCGATGACGGTATCCTTATAGATGATATTTGCCTGACGTCCCGGATGAAGGAAGTTCTTTCCTGCAGCAGGATCATAAGTCACCTTTTCTGTCATGCCAACCTGGCTTAAGAACTCTTCTACCACACCTTTCATGGTAAAGAAGTCCCCTTCTCCGTAGAATCCTAAAGTAAACTGCATACGCTCCTCGGGAAGCTCCGTAATGGGAAGTGCCTTCGGAAGGTAAATATTTCCGAGTTCATACAAACGAACGTCTTTGTTTCTTCTGTTATAGTTGGTAGCCAAGGAAGTAAGCATTCCGTTTAAGGAAATGGTTCTCATAATGGAGAAGTCCTCTCCCAACGGGTTTGAAATGATAACCGCTTCACGCTGCTTATCATCCTTATCCAAACGAAGCTTATCATATACCTTCGGGCTTTCGAATGAATAAGTATATGCCTGAGAAAATCCGCAGTACTCTGCCACATCACGAGCGATGTTTTCGACTTCCATCTTATAGCTTAACTTTCCTGTGGTAGCCGCACCACTGGGTAAAGTGGTAGGGATCTTATCATATCCGAAGAATCGTGCCACTTCTTCTGCCAAATCCGCATAGGATAAAAGATCCTGACGGAAGGTAGGAATTGTTACGCTCTTCTTATCAGCGCTAACCTCTAACTCTAAACGTTTAAAGTAATCAAGCATCTCATCTACAGATACATTGGTACCAAGCATCTTATTGTATTTTTCCGGCTCGAAAGGTAAAGTAATCGGCTCATTCTTTACAGGATATAAATCAACCACTCCGCCCACTACTTCACCGCAGCCTAACTCTTCCACTAACTGGCATGCGCGGTTCATAGCTTCAATAGCATTGTTGGGATCTAAGCCCTTTTCAAAGATACCGGAAGCTTCGGTACGCATTCCCAATTTCTTTGCGGAAAGACGGATATTGGTTCCGTCAAAGCAAGCAGCCTCGAAAAGCATGGTCTTTACATCATCGGTAATCATGGAATTCTCACCACCCATGATACCACCGATACCTACCGGCTTTTCTCCGTCGCAAATCATAAGCATGCTATCATCAAGTTCATGTTCCTGACCGTCTAAGGTAGTAAACATTTCACCCTTTGTGGCATTGCGAACCACGATTTTCTTTCCTGCGATGGTATCGTAATCATAGGCATGCATTGGCTGTCCGTACTCTTCCATAACATAGTTTGTAATATCTACGATGTTATTAATCGGGCGAATCCCCTGAGCACGAAGGCGCTCCTGCATCCACTTTGGTGAAGGACCAATCTTAATATTCTTAACAACTCGCGCGGTATAACGTTTGCAAAGGTCGTAGTTCTTTACCTCTACAGAGATATAATCATTTACATCTTCGCTGTTTCCTGTTTCTTTTACCACAGGAGGAACAAACTCTTTTCTAAAAGTAGCAGCCGCTTCTCTTGCAATACCCATAACGGAATAGCAGTCTACACGGTTAGATGTAATCTCATATTCCACTACCGCATCATCAAGGCCAAGAACCTCAGCTGCATTTGCTCCAACCGGTGCATCGTCTTCAAATACATAAAGGCCGTCTGCAGGAGCTTCCGGAAACATATCGCAGTTAGAGCCTAACTCTTCGATAGAGCACATCATACCAAAGGAATCTACGCCACGAAGTTTACCCTTTTTAATCTTTACGCCGCCTTCAACTCTCTGTCCGTCATGGCCGCCTGCCACGCGTCCGCCGTCTAATACAACCGGTGTCTTCATTCCTACAACTGCATTTGGTGCGCCGGTAACGATCTGTACCACTTCGGAACCGATGTCCACCTGGCAAACCACCAACTTGTCCGCATCCGGATGTGGAGCGATTTCTTTAATCTGACCAACTACAATCTTTTCCAAGTCACCATCGAGTTCATCGTAGAATTCTACCTTTGAACCGGAAAGTGTCATGGCATCCATATATTCCTGCGGTGTGACATTTTCCATGCCCGGCACCATAGATTTTATCCATTTAAGAGATGTTTTCATTTCTTTTTCTCCTTATCCTAAAACTGACTTAAGAATCTTTCATCGTTTTCATATAGCAAACGCATATCGTCGATTTCGTATTTCAAAAGTGCGATACGCTCCAAGCCCATACCAAATGCAAATCCGGAGTACTCTTCCGGATTGATTCCGCTCATCTTAAGTACCTTCGGATGTACGGTTCCGCAGCCTAAGATTTCAATCCAACCTTCGCCCTTACAGAAACGGCATCCCTTACCGCCACATTTAAAGCAGGTAACATCCATCTCCGCGGAAGGCTCTGTAAATGGGAAGTGATGGGGACGGAATTTTACTTTTGTGTCCTCACCAAACATTTCCTTTGCAAACTCTGCCAAAGTTCCCTTTAAGTCCGCAAATGTAATATCTTTATCGATAACCATTCCTTCGATCTGATGGAAGGACGGAGAATGGGTTGCATCCACTTCGTCGGAACGGAACACTCTTCCCGGTGCAATCATACGAATAGGAAGTTTTCCTTTTTCCATCTGACGTACCTGAACCGGAGAGGTCTGGGTACGAAGCAAAATATCTTTTGTGATGTAGAAGGTATCCTGCTCATCCTTTGCCGGATGGTTGGCAGGGATGTTTAATGCTTCAAAGTTATAGTAATCAAGCTCTACTTCCGGACCTTCCACTACTTCATAACCCATACCGATAAAGATCTTTTCCACTTCCTGAAGGGCAATGGTATTTGGATGACGATGTCCGATTTTATTTTTCTTTGCAGGAAGGGTAACGTCGATGGTCTCAGTGGACAAACGAAGTTCCAATTCCTTTGCCTCTAACGCTTCCTTTGCCTCTTGAAGTTTTGCTTCAATGATTTCTCTGGTTTCGTTTACCATCTGACCAACCTTTGGTCGATCCTCCGGTGATACATCTTTCATGGATTTTAAGATGTTTGTCATTTCACCTTTCTTTCCTAAGATAGAAACACGAACATCATTTAATGCGTTTAATTCCTTCGCATTTTCAATCTGTTCCAATGCTTTCTTTTGGATTTCCAACAATTTGTCTTTCATGTTTATCCTCCTTGTAAAGCGTGTAACGAAACATGAATAAAGGCTCCGCCCCTAATTCTAGGGACGAAGCCGTATAAACTCCGCGTTACCACCCTGATTCCGAAAAAAACCTTTCCGGCACTCATTGTCATATATAATTGTAGGCTCCTACCTGAAATTCAATCCTTACCGATATGAGTAAAGCTTCCAGCCCAGTGACTTTACCTCTCTTGCACGTTAGATAAGTATCTACTTAGGGTACTCAACGCCTTTCGATTACCAATAATAGCACGATGTGGCTTACATTTCAACACAAAAATAACCCAAAATGCTACGCCTGCGATTTTGACTCCTAGCTATGGCTAGGTGGGTTACCGCAACTTGTCTTATGCCGTCCCCTGGCGTCAAAGACGGGGGCATGACAGCCGGCAAGAAATATAGGATTCCCGTTTAAAGTAGATGTAGGTTCAAAAACGACAGGTTTGTGTAGCACCTTGGGTCACTCACATCATACCATGCCAGCAAAAAAATGAAAAGATACCTGCCGAAGCACAAATAAGGAACGTCTTTTTGTAAACTCACTGATTTCATTTATTATTTCTCTTTGAGATTTTCAGATTCGACGATTTCGTCAGCAGGCGGATATACCACATCATCCGCGTCCGTTTTAAATACGCCTACAATCTCCTGTAATTCCTCTGCGGCATTTGCAACACCCTTGCCCTGGACGTCCAATTCCTCAACGTTGGTGTTAACGCTTTCGGTTGTCGCGTTAAGTTCCTGTGCTGTAGCAGCATTCTCTTCGGAAATAGCGGACAGGTTTGACCCTGCTCCAATGATCTATTTGCCTCATCCAAACCGTCAATCGCATCATTTACACTGCCAATCTGGTTTGCGATTCCCTCAAAGCTCTCTGCTGTTTCCTGAACGGATGCTTGCTGCTTGTTTACAAACTCACGAACCATCTCACTCTGACGTACTGCGTTTTCCGTATTTTTCTGAAGGTCTTCAAGCATTTCGTTGATGGTCTCAACAGACTGTGAAGACTGGTCGGAAAGATTTCTGATTTCATCCGCAACGACTGCAAATCCTTTTCCTGCCTCTCCGGCACGAGCTGCCTCAATAGACGCATTCAGGGAAAGCAGGTTCGTCTGTTGTGCAATGGATTTAATCATATCACTGGCTTCAGAAATCTTTGCTGAGCTTTCTGAAATATTATCAATACCTTCGAAGATTCTCTCAAAAGCATCCAAAGACTGCGCTGAAATATCCTTTAAAGACTCAACATTGCCGATTCCCACATCAACCGTAGAGCGAATCGCATTACTTGCTTCAGCAAGAGTCTTTGTATTTGTAATGCTTTGTTCCATAACGGATTCCACATCCTGCATCTGCATGGAAATATCGGTAATGTTTTCCGCTGTGCTGGTTGCTGTATTGGCAAGTTCTGCCGCCGCCCCGTTAATATGTCCCATAGACTGTGCAGTCTGGTTGGTAGAATCCTGCATACTTCCGGAGGAATCTGACAAATCTCCGGCTTTCTGAACCAATTTTAATACGGCATTTCGTACAGCATCCGTAAGTCCGCCCATGGCTTTTGCAATCTGTCCGATTTCATCCTTTCTGCCACGATAGGTCTCTAACTGTCCGGACTGTGTCAAATCCAGTGTACCAACTTCTGTAATAACACCGGTAATATGTTTTAATTCCTTTGAAATAATGGATGTGATAAGTAAAACTACTGCAATACTAACTACCAGTGCGATTAAGCTTATCATCATAATCTTTAGGGATAAGCTGTTTACATCCGCATAAATCTCATTTTCTGTATCACAGATATAAACCACCAGATCCACATCCGGCAAATATTCATACGCCAGCATGGAAACCTCCCCGGTCTCCTCATCCACATATTCCATAACACCCTTTGGGGATGCCAATGCCACCTCAGCAATCTCCTCATCATCCGGTGTAATCGGCTGTCCGATTTCCTCCGGATTCACTGACATGGTATACATCTTTGAACTTAAACCGAACACATAAATCTCAGCCTCGGAGTATCCGTTCAAATCCATGGCATATACCTGTTCAGACAGATTCTCGAGGAAGCATCCGCCACCCACAAAACCAAGCAGATTTCCTGATGCATCATAAACACCTGCATATACATTTCCAACTATTTTACCGGTAGATGTACTTGTAACCGCACCTCTAAACCAGACATTATTCGGTGCTGCATTAACACCGTTTTTTCTGGCCTCCCAGACATTCGGGTCATCCGAAATCTGTGACCCCACCGCAGCAACCACACTGTGGCATAAAATCGTGGTGTCCGGTGTGGCAACAAACACACCCTCCATATCCGGTCTTGATGCTGCATAAGCCTCTACGGCTGTCTGTGCAAGAGCAACCTTCTCAGGGTCTTCCGGGTTCTGCAAAGCATCCACGATAACCGGCATAGTCGCTACACCCTTGAAATAATCCTGAAACTGATTCAAATACGAATCCACATAAGAAGCTCTGGCATTTGCCAATTCTCCCAAGCGGTGTTCCGAATCCCTTTGCGTATTATTGCGTACATCCTTTACGGTTATAATCATAATGGATGAAAAGCTCAATATCAGAATCAAACTGACCATTAAGCCTATCTTTACGCCCATCTTCATGTCTTTAAAAAATTTACCCATAACGCACTCCCTTTTCTATTGATTTATGTGATAATTTTATCAATGACATAACAATTTTAATTCTATTTTACAAAAAAATCAATAAATTACAGGCAATTCTATACGGGTTTTGGATAAATAAAAAAGGCCGCATTTTTTGGCGACCTTTATATTTTTATTACAGTATCCTGTAAGCCCTGTACTTTTATTTTTTGGTGATGTAGCCTTTGGCTTTTAAAAGTTCTGCGCAAAGAATTGCTCCACCTGCTGCTCCACGGACAGTGTTGTGAGAAAGTCCTACGAACTTCCAATCGTAAATGCTATCTTCACGGAGACGTCCTACCGAAATACCCATGCCGTTTTCATAGTTTACATCCAAAGCAACCTGCGGACGGTTATCCTCTTCCAAATACTGGATAAACTGCTTCGGTGCGGAAGGAAGATTTAGCTCCTGAGGAGCACCCTTAAAGTTTACCATGGCATCGATCAACTGCTGCTTGGTCGGTTTCTTCTTAAACTTTACAAATACGGTAGCCGTATGTCCGTTTAATACCGGTACACGGATGCACTGTGAGGTAATCTTAATAAAGTCCGCCGGTACAATTTCACCGTCCTTTATTTCTCCCCAGATACGAAGCGGTTCTTTCTCGGATTTTTCTTCCTCACCACCAATGTAGGGGATGATATTTCCTTCCATTTCCGGCCAATCTTTAAAGGTTTTTCCCGCACCGGAGATGGCCTGATAGGTCGATACGATAACTTCGTAGGGTTCAAACTCCATCCATGCATTTAATACCGGTGCATAGGACTGAATTGAACAATTCGGTTTTACAGCCACAAAGCCTCGTGTGGTTCCGAGACGCTTTTTCTGAGATTCTATAATCTCCATATGCTGTGGATTGATTTCCGGGACTACCATAGGTACATCCGGTGTCCAACGATGCGCGGAGTTATTGGAAACTACGGGAGTCTCTGTCTTGGCATAAGCCTCCTCAATAGCTTTAATCTCTTCTTTTGTCATATCTACGGCAGAGAATACAAAGTCCACTTCGGAAGCTACCTCTTCCACTTCATTTACATTCTTAACCACAATATCTTTTACGGCTTCCGGAATCGGAGTATCCATCTTCCAACGTCCTTCCACACACTCTGCGTACTTCTTTCCCGCACTACGTGGAGAGGCGGCAATGGTGGTCACCTCAAACCAAGGGTGATTCTCCAACAAAGAAATAAATCTCTGTCCTACCATTCCCGTTCCGCCTAAAATTCCAACTTTCAACTTTTCACTCATCTTTTTTCTTTCCTTTCGCCTGTCCTTGCCACGCGGACAGTTGTCTTTCATTAGGCAATATCATACTTCACTCGTGTTTCAATTTCAAGCCCAATTATGCCATATTTAAACGCAAATTTTAATAAAAAATTAATAATTATTAACGAGATTTAATAATTTAATAGAAAACTCCCATGATACAATCAACTTGTTGCCACTCCCTACACCGGCACAGAAGGGAGGGATTTCGTATAAGTATGTATATTGCTTTTATACTTTCTGTTATGGCAAGTATAGTTGCCTACTATATTTGCAAATGGCTAGACAGAAAGTAATCGGCAACTAGCCTAGGGTTTGGTCCACCCTGCAAAAACGGAATAGAAAACCCCACGAGATCGCGACTCTCGTGGGGTTTTTGATTTCATAATGTATATATCAGTTATTATAACACCATTTTAGAATATATCAATCCTTAAATTTAGTTTCCTTCAGTATTATCCCATGCATTTGTAAACTTCACCATTCCCTGGTTGGTGTATGGATGATGCATAGCGTCTTTGTATACTGCAAGTCCGGCAGTTACGCAATCAACACCTGCAACTGCGCAGTCAACGAACTGCTTCGGTGTACGGATTGCAGCACCGATGATTTCGGTTTCGCCAAGGAATCCATAGTTAGCATAGATATCAACAATATCTTCGATATACTGCTTGCAGTCTTCACCGTTTGCTTCTTTCCAGCCGATGAACGGAGATACGAACTTGCATCCGTACTTACCTGCAAAAAGTGCCTGAGCCGGTGAGAATACAAGTGTAAGGTTTACACGGATTCCTTCCTTCTCTAACTTTCTTGCAGCTTCACATCCTGCTTCTGTGCAAGGAATCTTTATTACAAAGCAAGGAGAAACCTTAGCGATCTCACGAGCCATATTAATCATCTCTTCTGCTGTTTCAAGATGTGGGTTAACTTCTACAGAGATTGGGAAATCATTATAATCCTTAAATCCCTGTTCCTTAGCCCAATCAGCCATATCCTGGATAGCGGTCTTAAACGGCTTTCCGGATAACATGATGTGATTTGGGTTGGTGGTTACACCATCGATACCAAAGGTCTCATAAGCCTCTTTGATCTCGTCCATTTTTGCACTGTCCAAAAAATACTTCATTTTGTTTTCCTCCTCTTAAACTTTCGTTTAATATGTATAATTTAAAAAATCATTTAATACCATTGAAATCGGTTCTACATGGCCTTTTGTCTCCGATGCGGATTTTACGATAAAGTCTTCATCCACGGAATCATCATAGGCCTTATAGATTTCTTTAAAACGCTTTGGCATATCCGAAATATCAAAGATATCTCCAAGTACCACCACGTGGCTTGGATTAATGAGGCTTACCGCATTTCTTAAAGACTGCGCCAAGCGATCCATCTTATCATCCATCAGGCTTCGAACATTTTTATCCGCCAAACGATTGATATCTTCTTTATATGCCTTTTCATCTCCCAATGCAAGTTTTATATCATCCAAAATCGCATGGGTG
>CAJOGB010000014.1 GCA_905233835.1 uncultured Lachnospiraceae bacterium | reverse complement strand
TCAAAAAATATAAAAACACCTATAAAAAAGAGGGACGGTTTTTGTACCGACCCTCTTGTTTTTGATCTTACTGTCCGTTATTTTCTTCGTTGGCCTGCTCCTGTGCCGCAGCCGCAGCCTCGGCAGCCGCGATTTCCGCCTGGCGCTGATCGAAGAATCCTTGGTCCGCATATTGAGCCATGGTAGCTTTAATGGTGGCCTCGTCCTGAGTGGCGATGGCCGCATTCATGGCATCCGTTCCGCCGTTTACAGAAGCGGTACCCACATCAAACTGCGCATCCACCTTCTTATAGGTGGACTTATTAAAGTCTTCTCTGGAGACCTCCGCACCGTTTTGATAAACGATTTTTACCAGTTTTGCTTTATATCCGGTATAGGGAGTAATGGTCTTTTGCAAATAACCGATGGGTCGGGATGGTGCCGCATTGTAAACGCGAATCCAATCCTCCTGCTCCACGATTTCGCTTTCGAAATCCACACTTCTTCCGGCTTCCCGCACATCATGTCCGTAAACATTACAGGTAATGGTGGATCCTGTGGTAATCAGTTCCAAATAAATGGGATATTCCGTATTGTTGGTAAACTTTAAATCTTTATAATCTCCGGCGATAGCCGCATCCGCAGAAGGATCCACGTAATGTACCGTCATGGAATGAGGATAACGTTCATCGATTTGTAGTTCCGCACGTATTACCGCGTTATAAATCGTAGAGGAAATCTGACAAACACCTCCGCCTACCGCTTCCACCGTAGTACCATTTTCATAGGCTCCCGCCATGGCATATCCGTTTTCCAAGGAAATGGGATTTAGTTTTGATGCGATGGAGATTTGTTCTCCCGGATATAGTAATGTGCCGTTTACCTTGGATGCACCGTTTGCCACATTTTGCTTTCTGCCTGCGGCGGATGTGGAATAATCCGTGGTATAGGTTCCCATCTTATCCGTTACCTGTGCCAAAACTTCCGGAGAGCCCTGAGGTTGTACCACCGTGGTGGTCAACGTGATACTACTGTCCTCACCGTTCCATTCAGATGTTATAAACCGTGCGATTTCCGATGTTCCCGTACTTAAATCAATGGTACAACCGGCTGAACCGTCCGTAATATGAAACTCTCCGTTTTCACGGGTTAAGCCATAGTTTACCGGTGCCACTTCGATTTCACCCATATGGGCGGATAAAAACTCACCGATGGCGGCATTACTTACGGACGGACGAATTTCAAAATCCTTGGTTTCACCGTTTTCCAAAGTTCTTTTTGCCCGATATCGTTCCACGATATTTCCGGTCTTTCCAAAGTTTAGCGCTTTATCGATTACCGTCTCGCATTCGATGTCCACGGACAAATCTGTCCCCGAGCAAGTAAACTGTTTTTCGCCTGCGACAAGTGTTATATTTGCATTTTTATACTTTTCCACCTCTGCGGAAAGTACTTCCGTAGCTTCCTCTTTTGTAAGGTCGGACACATCAATTCCGTTAATGCTGATGCCGGCGGGAATCGTGGTCCGCTTGGCCGAATCAGCTTTTACAAAGGTAAGCCCCATACACAATACAATGAGGCAGGAGAGAATTCCTGCCCCAATATACATTTTTTTACTCATCAAAAATGATTTCATTATAAGTTCCTTTATTAGTAGATTAAATCGTGGTCAACCGAGTTTAGTGCATCCAAAACCGTACTTAATAATTTCTCCTTATTTACCGGTTTCAAAAGATATCCGGTGGGTTTCAGGGCAAGAGCCGCAGTGATCTGTGCTCGATCGTTTACACCCGTCAAAAAGATGACGGGGATATTCTCAAAGCCCCTCTTCTCACGAATGTGACGCATGGTTTCCGGTCCTTTCATTAAAGGCATTTCATAATCCAGTAAAACAACATCCGGATTTTCTATACCGATAATCTCTAAGGCTTTTCGTCCGGAGTTTGCTAAAACCACATCATACATATCCTGTAACAAACTCTTAATGTTTCGAAGAGTTCCGGCATCGTCATCCACAACCATGACCTTTGCTCTGGCGGTATTTGTACCGAACGGGTCCGTTTCGATGTCGATGTCTCCTAAATCCATGTTTTTAATCTGTTCTTCCAAGAAAGCAAGGTCGATATCGCCTAAATCATCAAGATTAAAATTATCACCCATTACTTGTCTTCCCCCTCAGTCTTTAATATATCAAGCATCTTTTGGAATTCTTCCTTTGCGGAAACCTCATCGATATTGGTAACCGCCGCTTCGATATTGGATATGAAAATATCCGCTTCTTCACTGTACGTATACTCTTTTAATTTTTTCACAGCTTTATCCGCCGTGTCAATATCCATATCGTGAAGAGATTTCAAAATTATCTGTGCAAACTTGTAGCATAGTGCTATATCACCCGGTTTCTTCTCAATATCCTCTTCCATGCCGATATCAAATGCTCCCTTTATTTTATCACGATATGAGTCCCATTCGTAGATAAAAACAGGATGAAGTGCATAAATTACATCGATTTTTTTATCTCTGGCCGCGAATTCCAATAACTTCGCAGGTCCCGCCAAAGGAATCAGTCCGATGGTAGCCGCCAATCCCTTCATGGCATGTACCAAAATACGATAGTCGTTATAATTTTCATCCGACTGTTCCAGTGTAAGTTCATCGTAGAACTGGGTTAACTTCTTACTCTGAACCGGAATCAAAGTATAAAACTCTCGTAAGGATTCCGCCAACAAATCACGGCTGGGCAAATGCAACCACGCAAAGTTCCAATCCAATCCGTCAATCTGCGGTAAATCATCGGGAGCGGTACCGCCCTGTTCCATATAGTAGTCTGCCACATCGTCCGGCATAGGTGATTTCATTTCTTCCGGAATGGAGGCACTGATGGCAGCTTCCAATTCCGCATACACGATAGGCTTTGAAATAAATCCGTCAAATCCTTCTTCGATATACATTTCCTTTGCACCGGCTACGGCATTTGCGGTAAGCACGTAAATCGGTGTGTTAAAGTTCGGTCCGTCTTGGATGGAGCGAATCTGTTTCATGGCCTCCACACCGTCCATACCAGGCATCATATGATCCATTAAAATCACGTTGTATACGTGTTTCTTTGCCATCTCCACGGATTCTTCTCCACCGGAGGCCTCCTGAATCTGAATCTGTGTCGCCTTTAACAAAGAACGAACCACTTGGCGATTCATCTTATTATCATCCACCACCAAAATCTTAGCCGCCACCGGAGTGGTGTTCCGCAAGTACTTCCGCCTCGGAAGGATGGAACTCTTCTCCTAAAGGTGTGACATCAATAATCTGCTGATCGATATCAAAGTAGAATTTTGAGCCTTTGCCGTACTCACTTTCCACCTTTAATTCGGAGCCCATAAGGCCTAAGAACTGGCTGGCGATACTAAGACCAAGACCTGTTCCTTCCACATGGTAGTTTTCTTTTAATTCCAACCGTTTGTAGATATCAAAGAGTCCCGGTAAATCCTCTTCTTTGATACCGATACCCGTATCCTCCACTTCCACATGCAAGCGAAGGTTATCGCCACTGACTTCTCCGTCGATACGCAGCCAAATGTTACCGGTCTTCGTATACTTAACAGCATTGGTAAGAAGGTTTACCATTACCTGCTTAATGCGCATTTCATCGCCGAAGAGTCCTCGGGGAAGCGCTTTATTTACATCCACCACCAGTGACAAATCCGCCTCGGAAGCACGCTGAATCATTAAGTTAAAGGTATTGTGAATCAAATCCCCGAGATTGTAATCCATAGGGGTGATTTCCATCTTTCCGGATTCAATCTTGGAAGAATCCAAAATCTGATTAATGATGGATAACAAATGTTGTCCCGCACCGTAAATATCATTTGCATATTCCAAAATCTGAGTATCCCTGGTCTCACGAAGAATCATTTCATCCATACCCAAAACCGCATTGATCGGTGTTCGGATTTCATGAGACATACTTGCCAAGAACTTAGACTTAGCATTGTTTGCACGTTCCGCATCTTCCTTCGCCGCCTTAATTTCCTCGTACTGAGCCTCAATTGTGGATAAGTTTCTAAAGTTAGAGAACATCCAAGCCACGAAGAAGATAAACAGGAAACCGACTGACATGGTATAAGCACGATAGTAGGGTTTCTCATAAAGCATGGCATCCTTATGAAGGGTATAAACATGGTCCGTTTTTACATCACGGGTACGCTCATCCAACAGTTGAACGTGCACATCATAATCTCCGAATTTTAATTTGCTTAGATTTAAATCCTCAAGGGAACGCTGACGTCCTTCCACCGTGGTTTCTTCTTCCATTCCTTCGATGTAATAACGGATCAAGGGATTTGTTGTTTGGAAATTGATGATACCCGGAATAATGGTAATCTTTCCTTCTCCCGCAGGAATATAATAGGCATAATCATTGTAAACGACCGATTCGCCTTCCAATAACACGTCATCCACGAAGGTTTCATACTCCGGTGTTTCCTTATTAAAAGCCTCTTTGGTAAGTAATCTTACACCGTTATTAGTGCAATAATACAAAATACCATCTTCTTCATCGTAACAATTCCAACCGTTTTTGGTAAGATCACTGTCCAATCCGTTGGATTCGTCATACATAATATAATCGTATCCATCGGTATTATTAAGAGCATCATTGATCGCCGTTTCCGCATTTACCACGAATAGTCCGGCCGGAGATGATGTCCATAGATTTCCCGTTTCTGTCAAATAACAATCGTAGTTATTGGAATAGGGAAAGTTTGTTAGCTTATGAACCGCATCCCTGTCATCATAAAACAGTGCATTACTGGTGACATAGATATATCCGTATCCGCAATGAGCCGCACGAAGTACCACCTGGGAGGTAAGCCCTTCACGACTGTCAATATGTTCAATCATTTCACCGTCTCTGAACACATAGACACCGTCACCGTCACTGCAGCATAAAAGTTTTTTATCCTCCGTCTCTAACAAACAGTTAATCTGTGGAATGTCCATACCGTCTTTGGAATCAAAAACCTCTACCTCTTGCCCATCTTTATAAATATACACTCCGTTTATGGTGGCGGCGGCGATGCTGCCGTCGGAAAGTTCGATGGACATAACATAACGATTTGTCATACCCTCCGAATCCTCCGAACGATAGAAGGTAAACTCTCCATTTCGACTCACCTGAACCATTCCGCCCACATCATTGGAGCAAACCCAAAGATTTCCCCCGGAATCAATATTAATGTGGCGAATGTTCATGTCGTCAAAATAATTCAAATACTCGTAATTTATATTATCTCCGACTTTTCCATCTTCGGTTCTTTTCACCACGATTCCTTTTTCGGTTCCGATATACAGCTCGTTATTGTATTTTGAAATACAAGTTGCCTGATCGATACGACCGTTTGGTCCATACAACACTTTTTCCAAGTCCGAAAGTGAAAATTCGATCAATCCCTGACGATCAGAGGTACCCCAGAAATTCATCTGGTCATCCTGAAAGCAGTAATTAATACCGGTGTTGAACTCCGTTTGATTCATGTTTAAGAATCCACGGGTTGAATTGTAAAATCCCATGCCGTTTTCGGCAGTAAAAAGCAAACTGTTTAATTCTTCCGTATAATGAATACTGTTGATATCGACTAAGTCATCCGTATAAATGGTTTCTAAAAGTACGCATTTGCTCTCTTCAAATCGGTAGTGTTCTATGTAATTGGAAGAAGTACCCACATAGAATTCGTTATCCTTAGCCCAATCTAAGGCGGTATAGTATACACCCTCTTCATTACAACTCATGGAATACTTATACACTTCATTGTTTAAGACCACTAAGTTACCTGTTTGAGTAACACAAAGCAGTGTGGAGTTATCCCCGTCTTCATGGATATCCATGGAAACAATATTGGAAAGCTTATCATAGTTGTCAAAGGTACCTACCATACCGGAGGGTCGAATTACTGACAAATATGAAGAAGTACCGATATAAACGTTATGATTGTTTCCTTCCACGATACAGCGAACGCTATTGGAGGACAAACCTTTGGCACTGTTGTACTGAGTAGATGTGGTATCCATCGTATCGTATTTTACAACACCGATATCACTTGTTCCAATCCAAAGATATCCCTGAGAATCTCCATACAAATAGGATACGTTCGTTACATTATAGTCTGTAGGTTCTTTTAAGAATTTAATTCCGTTATAGCGATACATACCGGAATAACCGCCCACCCAAAAATACCCGTCCGTGGTCTGAGCTACGGAAGTAAGTTCGGCGGAATCCAGTCCTTCTTTACTGCTATAGGTTCTGGAAATAAAGTTATCAACTGTATATGTCTCTGCAGCAGAAACACTTGTTGCAGGTGAAAGTGCAAGAAGAGATCCCACCACCAAAGCAAAGATAAGGGCCGTAAATTCCTTGAACTCTCGCTTGGTAACAGACTGATAAATACCGAAAATCATCATGACGATAATGACATCCAAAACTTTATCCGGAAAGTCAATTAAGCCTTCCCCTAAAATATAAGGTAAAATCGGAATTCCCATACGAGTGGACGTCATGTCAATTAATGCATCGCCCCATACATTTCCGGTATAACCGTCATAAATATAAACATTCAGTGGAACAGATACAATAGTGGCTGCGATACCGCAGGCTACGCCGGATGCAAACACACGGAAAGGAGACAGTTTCCCCCATCTCGGGAAAGAAAAACCGGCTACCACTCCAACCACAACGTTTACCAAAGAATATAATACGGATGTGAAATCAAAACTTCCCAAGAAGATACTGGAAAAGAATCCTTCAATGGCTCCCGCCCATGGTCCGATTAATGCGGCCACAAAATAAGTACCCACCGTATCGAGCCAAAACGGAATCGTAAAATGTCCTGAAATCGTCCGTCCCACCACATTCAAAATAAACCCGAACAAGAAAAGGATCAGGCTTCTAAGTGTCAGTGGAAACATCCAGTTTCTTCCTTTTAAATCTTCGAACTCTCTCATATACTCTACCCCAAATACATGACCGTCAGTCTAACAAATCTTCCAGTTCCTTTTGTGCTTCGTCCAAGCATTCGCTTGATGATTTATTATTCTCAATCGCGTCCCTCATATGCGCACCGAGGATTTCACAAAAGTCATTCCACTGTGTAATCAGCGGTCGATACTGTCCGCTTTCCAACGCCTTACAAATCGTAGCGTAATGCGGATACTTTGCTAAAATATCTTTATTGTTCAAAGAAGAATATCTGCAAGGTACACCGCCCACGTCCACACTTTGACGTTGAACTTCCGGATCCATCAGATATTCGATTAATTTTTCCGACATCTGCGGATTATTACTGTCGGAGCTAATACCTAAAGTCCAAATACCGTAAACATTTGCATTATAAGTAGCGTCATCGGTGGACTGGCGACCCTTCATGGGACCGTAGTCTCCGTGAGAATCCTCGCTAGGCATATACCAGCCCGGCCAACCGATGGCCATTAAAGATTCTCCGTCATCAATGGAAGCAATCAAATCCTCCTTTGGAAGAGCGGCTCCCGTATCGATTAATCGAAGATAATAATTAAATGCCTCTTTAAACTCCGGAGAGTTTACAATGGGACGGTTGTCATAATCCACCACCCATCCTCCGAAGGACAATAAAATCGGAAGAAAATCCACCACGATATTATTATTGGTATCCCCGCGATAAACGAATCCGTTTTTACCGGACTGTGCCGCCTTCATGCAGGAAACATAAAGGGCATCCATATTGTCCAATTTATCGTAGGAATAACCCGTACTCTTTAATAAATACTTATTATATAAAAGCACCGTAACGTTTCCGTAGTAAGGCACCACATATAAGTGATTTTTGTAATAAGAAATGGTTGTCGTCGCAGGTATGATATCGGTATCCAAAGAATATCCGTACTCGGATAAATCCACCAGACGATCCTTTTCCGCCAGTTCCGCGATCCAGGAACCGTCTGCCATTACAATATCCACCTTCTGCTTTATCGGACCTTCTCCCGCTGCCAAATCATGCAAATCGGATTCGGACAACTCTAAGATATGACAAGAAACACCGTACTGATTTTCAAAGGCTTCCAAGTCCTTTTTCACAACTTCCGCGTAAGTACCTTCGCGAAGTGCGAGCGTCAAATCCGATGTTTGTAATGTTTTTTTATCATCTGAAAGTTTCTTTCCACATGCCCCTAAAGAAACAATCAACGATGCCGATAACAAAACTGCTACTAACCTTTTCATATAAAATCTCCCCATACAAAAACTAGCATTTATTGTTCATCTTTTTTTATTATCTCAAATCCCTGACGATTTTTAAAGATAGAATTGCAGGGAATCACACCGCGTACCATAGAAAGCGGATAAATGTTTGTGTGTGCACCGATAACCGTACCCGGATTTAACACACTGTTACATCCAACTTCCACATAATCTCCCAGCATGGCACCAAACTTCTTTAAGCCTGTTTCCACCTTTTCGTCAGACTGTGTATCCTTTACCACTACCAAGGTTTTATCGCTTTTAACATTTGATGTAATGGAGCCCGCTCCCATATGGGAATGAAATCCCAAAACGGAATCTCCCACATAATTGTAATGAGGAACCTGCACGTTATTAAAAATCACATCATTTTTAATCTCGGTGGAGTTTCCGATCACACAGTTTTTTCCGATGATGGCATTTCCGCGAATAAAGGCGCCCGGACGAACTTCCGTATCCTCATCGATAATAAGCGGTCCGTTTAATGTGGCGGTATCCGCGATTTTTACACTCTTTGCGATCCAGATATTTTCTCCCCGTTTTTCAAATAGGGAAGGATCCAATGTGGGACCAAGTTTTAATATAAAGGAACCGATTTCGGAAAGAACTTCCCAAGGATAGGTTTTTCCTTCGAAAAGCTCACCCGCCACAGTCTCCTTTAAGTCATACATGTTTTCTATTTTAGCGTCATTTATCATTATAATTTACCTTCTTATTTTTTCTTATAGAATCCCGCCGCATAGTGGAATCTCTGATTTAACTGATTTTGATTGTATAGATTTTTTACTTTGTTTGTTTCTTTTGATACGTATGCTTCCAACTTTTCCATATACTCATCTGCGGAAACTTCTCCCGCCACCACCAGATCCAAGCCTTTTTCCCAACTGGCGGTAAGCTTCGGTGACAAAAGATTCTGGATGGAAGCATATATGATATCAAAAATCATCTCACCCAAAAGTGTGGGTGTAATCACCTGAGTCTTCTTATTAAGGGAAATATATTCGTCCCTCTCCAGTTTGGAAATAATCTCCGCTCTGGTAGCAGAAGTTCCGATTCCGTTTCCTTTGATCTGCTCGCGAAGTTCCTCATCCTCGATTAGATTTCCCGCGTTTTCCATAGCCAAGATCATGGAACCGGAGGTATAACGCTTCGGAGGAGATGTTTCTCCCTCTTTGATTCCCATGGTGCCAAAGTTTACTTCCGTACCCTTTTTAATCTGATCGATGACTTCCCGAAGATTTGCATTTTCAAGTTCTTCTTCCTCTAAAGTCTCTTCCGCATTCTCGGCATCTTCTTCCTTTGCCTCTTCTTTTTTCTTTGCAAAGGAGTACTGCATCAAAGAAAGATATCCATCCTTTATGAGACATTTTTCGGAAGCGAAGAAATGCTCATTGTTACTTACGATTTCCAGAGATATTTTTTCGTACTCTGCTGCCGGTAAAAAGATGGCCAAAAATCTGCGTACGATGACTTCATAGATTAACTGTTCCGTCCGGGAAACGCTATTTAGCGCATTTAATCCCTGACCGGTTGGAATAATGGCATAGTGGTCGGTAATCTGTTTGTCGTTTACATACTTTGTCTTTTCGATTCCTTTATAAAGACCCTTTTCCAATATCTCATCCACGAAGGGCTTCATGGTTCTAAGATTTCCTAAGCCTCGAATGTTTTTATCAATTTCCTTTGCGATAGCGGTGGAAAGTACACGCGCATCGGTTCGGGGATAGGTCACCAGTTTCTTTTCATAAAGAGACTGAATATAGTTTAGGGTCTGCTCCGGAGAAATCTTAAAAAACTTGGAGCAGTCATTTTGAATCTCCGCAAGGTTATACAAAAGTGGCGGATTTTTCTTTTCTTTTTTCTTTTCCACCTTCTCCACTATACCGGCATTGGAAACCGGGGCAATGTCCTTTTCGTCAAACTCCAACTCTTCTATAGGTTTTTGGGAGACTTCAGAGATTAAGTTTCTCGCAGATGCCTTTTCCAAAAATCCCGGTTTTTCTTCGTACAAAAGAGGACTGTTAAAATACTTTGTGCCCTCTACGGCACGCCATTCCAAATGAATTCCGGCACCGGCGATTTCCGCATCCGAAAGCACACGATAAAAAGGAGTCTTTGTAAAATCGCGGATCTGGCGCTCACGGGTTACCACCATACCAAGCACACAACTCATTACACGGCCCACCGCGATGGTACTTCGCTTATCGGCATTTAAAAAATTCTTCATATTCGTTCCGTAACGAAGGGTTAATGCTCTGGAAAAATTCATTCCCATCAAATAATCCATCTTCGCACGAAGATAAGCAGCATCGGAAAGATGATCATATTCGGATAACGGCTTTGCTTCACGGATGCCGCGTTTCATTTCCTCTTCGGTTTGTGAATCAATCCAAACACGAAGTTCTTCTTTGTCATGTACATGAGCTTCCTGACGAACCAGGCGATAAATATATTCTCCTTCCCGTCCCGCATCGGTGCAGACATAGATTTTTTCCACATCCTCACGGTTTAAAAGCTTACTTACGATTTCAAACTGTGCTTTGGAGTTTTCAATAATATGATACTTATACTCCTTCGGTAAAAAAGGAATGGTATCCATACTCCAACGTTTTAACTTTTCGTCATACACTTCCGGATAGCTCATGCCCACCAAATGTCCCACACACCAGGTGACAATCACATTGGGCCCTTCTTTATAGCCGTTATGATTGGATAATTTTTCCCCCATCACATCGGCAAAGGATTGGGCTACGGAAGGTTTCTCCGCTATAAATAAAGATTTTCCCATCTTATAATTCCTTCATATCCACAAGAACCACGGTAGACTCTTCTTTTTCCAATTCCATCAATCTTTGTTCAAAGGTGGTGGCAGAGAAAAGATAGGTCACTTTTGCATGAAGTTTTGCCTGCTTCATGTTGTACAAAAGATTCTGATAGTCTTCAAAGGTCAGTTTCTCTTTCTTCCAATTGCAGATACCCACCACATATTCATCTTCCATGGAACGACCGATGACATCGATGGTTCCCTCTTTTCCAATCCAAGTACCCATGCTTGTAATTCGGATCGGAGTCTTTCCGATCATGTTTAATAGTTCCACATATTCACGGCATACCTTTACAAAATAAGAAGACAGATACTCATGGAGTTCCTCTTTGATATAGGTATCATAAAAGGCCTGTGGGCTTAAGGCATAAAGGGCAGACTGGTTTGCATACACAAAACGGAACCAAAAATGAAGAAAAGGATTTTTAATACGATAAATACCCTTTTTCGTATTGTCCCATCCTCCGGTCTCAAAGGAGATCACCTTTTCAATCACATCAAAGGCCGCCAAATTCTTTAAATAAACAGAGATTTTTGCTCTGGAATAACCGGTGGTCTGATAGAGATCGTTTAACTTTTCGTTCCCCATGGCCATGGCATACAAAATCGTATCATAAACGGAAAGTTCACGAAGTTCCAAGCCAATAAAATCCTCTGCTTCACTAAACAGCGCTCCCTTTGGATTTAATATCAAATCACATACGTTATCACGAATGGATTTATTTTTGTCCCAAGCATTTAAATAGGCCGGGCATCCCCCTACAATACCGTAAAGGGCCACCGCATCCGGCAGGTCATACTTCGGAAATGCGCGGACCACATCAAGGAAGGAAAACTCCTTTAATTCCATGACTTGATCGATGTTTTGCGCCGCTTCTCCCAAAAACTCATCCATAACGGATCGTGTCCAAGGCAAAGAAGAGTTTGCAAGGATTACCATTACCGGTCCCGGATAGAGTCTGCGATTTTTCAGGTTTAAAATGCTCTCAAAAAAGCTTTTATCCTTTTTTACAATGTTTTGGAATTCGTCAATGACTACCACCAGTTTTGTGGCATCCCCGCTTTTGATACGGGTAAAGCATTCGTCGTAGGAATTCTTCATAAGTTTTACTTCATAGGTCTTTTCCACTTCCTCTTTTAAAAACGAAAGCTGTAATTCCTTTGAAGCATTCTTTCCGCGATAATAGAAGTGTTTTTTATCTTTACAAAAAGCAAGAATCAAATCTTCTTTTTCACAGCGTCCGTGGCCGCTCAAAAGAACAATCTGATTCCCTGCGCTTTCATAAATCGTTTGTAATGTTTTTAATTCCTGTGTTCTTTGTACCATATCTTTTCGTCCTCTTTTTATAAGAAATCAATACAAGTAATATTATACAAGATATGGTTTTAAAATAAAATATAAATTTAACAAAAACAGGCTTATCGTAACAAGGTTAGGGTATTCATATCCTCCGTCACGTAGTAAGACATATGATCCACTCCGGAAAGATAATCATACACATGATACTGATCCAAATAATAACTCTTTGCCCGATTTAATAAATCCGAGCTTGCAAATCGAATGGTGGCCTCTTTTTTATCACTCATAAGATCCGCCTGGATAGTATTTCCGATAAGTTCCGGATACCAATCCGTAAAGTACAGTGACTCTCGAATATAGTAATTATCCGCATTGGATACGCACTCCGGAAGTTCGAAGGTTTGATCGATGGTATGGGTTTTTAAAATATCCTCTGTGGTTATGTTTAAATACTCATATCCCACGTGCTTTACCGCTTCGTTATCCCCGTTTCGATACCTACTGTTTCCCCAGGTCACATCCATGTAATAATAGGCGCCGTTTACCTGCACCAAATTCCAAGCATGGGGTTCATCGTTTGCCACACCGGTGACAATGGTACTTTTTACACCCAGTTTTTCCAATAAATACTGAGCTGCGCAGGCATAGCCTTGGCATACCGTAGACTTATTTAAAAACACGCTGATGATGTTTTGATTTTCCATGCTGTAAGCATTGTAGTCCACGTTATTGATTAAAAGTTCATAGACAAACTTTGTCTTTTCGTAATCATCGGCTAAGGCTTCACTGCCGGCTAACCACTCATCTACCACCCCATCGATTTCAGCCTGTTTTCTATTCTTTTCCTCCTCGGACATGGTAAACTGCGGTGTCACTTTAATGGCCATCACAGTCACATTATCATCTTCAAAGTAGGTTACATAACTGTATCCCGTAAACCAGAATAGTCCGCCGTAATCCGCCTTGATAGCCTCATACGCCTTCTTTAACACCTCAAGATCCGTGGTGGTTACCGGCGCATCCTTTTTAAAGTTTACAATGGCATCCAACATCTGGTCGTAGGCCAACTTTTCCTCGTCATTTAAGCAACTGTAGGCATATCGATCCGTAGAGAGACTCTCCACTTCCGTGATTTCCCCAAGGATTTGGTCTCTTTGCAGCTGTCTTTGATATTCCACCACATCTTCTTTGATGGTGCTTGTCACATCCTTTATGGATGAAATCGGATTGTCGGAGTACGCGCCAAAAAGCATTAACGCCGATAGAGTAAGCATCGACAAGGCAAATATCGTCAGAAGAATCTTTCCTTTTTTCATTAAACCCCCTCAAAGTAATAGTGACTAGTTCTTAAATGAATGAACCGGTGCGGGAATACGTCCCTTTCGATTCACAAACGCTTCACAAGAGAAGGAATTTACCGGCATTACCGGTGCATATCCCAAAAGTCCACCGAATTCCACCGTATCTCCCACATCCTTTCCGATGACCGGGATAAGACGTACCGCTGTGGTCTTTTGGTTAATCATACCGATGGCAAGTTCATCCGCGATAATTCCGGAAATCGTAGCCGCGGAGGTCTTACCCGGAATAGCAATCATATCCAAGCCCACGGAGCAAACGCAGGTCATGGCTTCCAATTTTTCCAGTGTTAACGCCCCTTCCGTTACCGCATCAATCATGCCCTGATCTTCGGATACCGGAATAAAGGCTCCGGAAAGTCCACCCACATAGGAAGAGGCCATGATACCGCCCTTTTTCACCTGATCGTTTAAAAGTGCAAGGGCCGCGGTAGTTCCCGGGGCTCCGGCTCTTTCCAATCCGATTTCTTCCAAGATTCCCGCTACGGAATCTCCCACTGCAGGGGTAGGTGCCAAAGATAAATCGATGATACCGAAGGGGATGCCTAATTTTTCGGAAGCTTCTTTTGCAACAAGTTGTCCCACGCGTGTGACTTTAAAAGCCGTCTTTTTAATGGTTTCGCAAAGTACTTCAAAGTTTTCTCCTCGAACGGCTTCCAATGCGGTCTTTACCACGCCCGGTCCGGAAACACCTACGTTTATGATGGCATCGGCTTCCGTTACACCGTGAAACGCCCCTGCCATGAATGGATTGTCATCCGGCGCATTACAAAATACCACCAGTTTCGCACAACCCAAAGAATCATTTTCCTTTGTATACTCTGCGGTTTCTTTAATGATTTCTCCCATGAGGCGAACCGCATCCATGTTAATACCGGTCTTTGTGGAACCTAAATTAACGGAACTGCAGACAAACTCGGTTTCGGATAGCGCCTGAGGAATGGAGCGAATCAGCATCTCATCATAGGTGGTCATGCCTTTGGATACCAATGCAGAGTAACCGCCGATAAAATTAATACCCAAATCCTTTGCGCATCGATCCAAGGTATGTGCAAGAGTCACATAATCCTCCGTTTTTTTACATGCCGCAGAACCCACCATAGCGATGGGAGTGACCGATATTCTTTTGTTAACAATCGGGATGCAATAATCACGTTCGATTTCTTCGCCGACTTTCACCAAGTCCTTTGCGACAGTCGTGATTTTTTTATAGATATTCTCATTTAATTTCTTTAAATCGGAATCGATACAATCAAGAAGTGAGATTCCGATGGTGATGGTGCGGACATCCAAATTTTCCTGTTCCACCATCTTATTGGTTTCGTTTACTTCAAATATATTAATCATGGGGACTCCTAAATACGATGCATCATTTCAAATACTTCTTCACGCTGTGCTTTTACATCAACACCGATGCCTTTTCCAATTTCGATAAGTTCGCTTTGCACCTCATCGAAAGGTTTTAAGGAATCGGTCATGTCGACGATCATCATCATATTAAAAAATCCCGATACGATGGTCTGGGAAATATCCAAAACGTTAATCTTTGTCTCGGAAAGGTAGGTACAAATCTTTGCGATGATACCTACGGTATCCTTTCCCGTCACCGTAATAATTGTTTTTGAGTTTTTCTTTTCCATGTAATCTTTTTCCTTCCTTACTTCCTCTTTTCTACACTACCATGCGCTTTGAAACTTCCGTGCGGCTTGCCACATCAATGGGGAAGTCCGTTCCCTTGTATGGATTATCTCCCAGGGTAACTTCCATCTTTACGGTTTCATACGCCAGGCGTTCGTAGTTGTTTTCCTTACTTAAATGTCCAAGCATCACATGTTCCATCTCATCATGTAAGATGCGTCCCAAAAGTTGTCCGGAAAGTTCATTGGACAAATGCCCCTTATCTCCAGCGATGCGATGCTTTAGGGGATATGGATAAGGTCCCACACGAAGCATGTTCACATCGTGGTTTGCCTCCAACAAAATGCCGTTTAGACCGCTGATATTTGAAACGATATAATCGTCATAGCATCCCAAATCCGTGATTACGCCGACTTTCTTTTTCTCATCGGATA
>CAJOGB010000013.1:3941-26571 GCA_905233835.1 uncultured Lachnospiraceae bacterium | reverse complement strand
CCTTGTGCTCTTTATTGTAATACCAGCCGATATAGCGTCCGATTTTATAGGCATGATCTGCTGTAAGAACTTTACCTGCTTCTCCACGGAAGCCGTCTGTTCCGAAATACTTCATTTTTCTTACCTCTTTTTCTTAAAAAAGTCATGTGTTCGCACACTTTTTTAGTATACCATATTTATTTCTCTGCCGCACGTAAAATCGGGTCGGAAAGCACCTTGTTAAAGAAGGCTACCAAAGGTCCAAATCCAAAGGCGGTAAGCAAGGTTCCGATGCCCACAATTCCACCTAAAAGGAAGCATACAAGGGCGCATGTGCCGTCACATACAATTCTGCACCAAAAATATGGAATCTTTTTTAATCTCTCATCTGCGATTAATGATAGCGAGTCATAAGGTGATACACCAAGATCTGCCTTTTGATAAAGAGATATTCCCACACTGCAAATCAACATGCCTACGATTAAAGTGAAAAGTTGAAGGGGAAATCCCTCCGGCTGTCCGAATGCCGGAATCAAGATAAATCGATAACTGAAATCCACAATATAACCAATGGAAAAAGTATTAATAATTGTTCCGATTCCGATTAAATGACGTCCCAGCAAAAGCTGAATGATAAAGAATATAATTCCAAAAATAATCTGCCAAAGGGGATAACTAATAGGAGTTACATCAGCAATGGCAAAAAGCATTCCTGTGTACGGATCGTTTCCCAAAAGTGCAAGTTTTAAAACGGCGATAGAAAAGCCTAAGATAATAATTCCTGCCGCCATCATAAGAATGCGCACGATAAATAGTTTTTTGTTTTCCATAAGTTCCTCCATAAGATATCTCGATTAAAACGTAATAATGCCTCCGCCTAAGACCACGTCACCGTCATAGAATACGGCAGACTGTCCCGGAGTGGCTGCCCGCTGGGGTTCGTCAAATAAGATTTTAGCTGATGTTTCTCCTGTTTTTTTTACAACACAAGGCTGTTCTTTCATGCGATAGCGAATCTTTGCTTTACATGTAATGTGTTCCTCTACAGGATTAATCCAGTTGATATTTTCTACCGTGACTTCTCTAGAAAACAAATCATCATTGGTTCCTAAGATGACACGATTATTTTCCATATCAAGTTTTACCACATAAAGGGGATGCTCTGCGGAAATACCAAGTCCCTTTCGTTGACCGATGGTGTAGTTGATAATTCCCTTATGCTGTCCCAAAACATTTCCTTCCATGTCTACGAAATCACCGGGTTTGTAAACCTTTCCGGTAAAACGCTTGATGGCTGCGGCATAATCTCCGTCGGGCACAAAACAAATATCCTGAGAATCAGGTTTGTTTGCATTGATAAAACCGTTTTCCTCTGCGAGTTTTCGCACTTCATCTTTGGAATATTCACCCAAAGGAAGTGCGGTGTGTGCCAGTTCTTCCTGGGTCATATTATAAAGCACATAGGATTGATCTTTTCCTTCGTCCAAACCTTTTAATAACTGATATCCGTTTTCGGTTTCCTGGATTCTTGCGTAGTGACCGGTTACCACCTTTTCGCATTCCAGTACGGTGGCGCGTTGAAATAACTCGGAAAACTTTAAGTGTTTGTTACACTGAATACAAGGGTTCGGAGTCATTCCGTTTTCGTAGCAGTAAATAAAATCATCGATTACCGTTTCTTTAAATCGATCCTGAAAATTAAAGGTGTAGTGAGGCATGTCCAATCGTCTTGCAACTGCCTTGGCATCTTCCACATCATCCAAGGAACAGCAGGTATTGGTGGCATCCACATCAATATCTTCGTTGGCGTACAACTTCATGGTACAGCCTACGCAGTCATATCCTTTTTCCTTCATCAAAAAGGCGGCGACACTGGAGTCCACACCGCCACTCATAGCGATAAGCGCTTTCATAAAAAACCTCGTTTATAAATTAATATCCAATTCGATTGGGCAATGATCCGAACCTAAAATATCCGTATGAATCTTTGCGTCCGTAAGCTTGTCGTTTAATCGTTCGGAAGTGATAAAGTAATCGATCCTCCATCCCGCATTTTTCTCTCTGGATTTAAACCTGTAAGACCACCAGGAATACACCTGTTCCAAATCCGGATAGAAATAGCGGAAGGTATCGGTAAATCCGGAGGATAAAATCACGGACATTTTTTCACGTTCCTCATCGGTAAATCCCGCATTATGATGGTTGGTTTTGGGATTTTTCAAGTCGATTTCTTTATGTGCCACATTTAAGTCACCGCAGAAAATTACCGTTTTTTTTGCATCCAAAGATTTGATGTAGGAAAGGAAATCATCTTCCCATTTCATACGATAGTCCAAACGTTCCAATTCCTGTTTGGAATTTGGAGTATAGCAGGTCACAAAGAAAAAGTCTTCAAACTCCAAAGTAATCACACGTCCTTCGTGGTCGTGTTCATCAATGCCGATGCCATAGGTTACATTAAGCGGCTCTCTCTTTGAAAAAATCGCAGTTCCGGAATAGCCCTTTTTCTCAGCATAGTTAAAGTACTGATGATAACCCGGAGTATCCATTTCAAGCTGACCTTCCTGCATTTTCGTTTCCTGCAGGCAGAAAAGATCTGCATCTATTTCTTTAAAGAAATCATAAAAGCCTTTTCCAACGCAGGCTCTGATCCCGTTTACGTTCCATGATATACACTTCATAAGAAATCTCCTTTGTTTCACATTCCTATGTATTATCTCATTTCACAGGCGTAAATTGAAGTGGCAAAAGCAAAAAAAGAAGCACCATATTGGTACTTCTTTTATAACGAAAAATGGTGCGGCCCCCGCGTAAATTCAACGCAGGTCCACACCTTGTAACTTCATAGTATACTCATACTTCCTGTAAGTCAAGTATTTCCTCACTTTTTGTAATAACTAACATTCTGCGTAGACTTTTAGAACGATCAAAAAGATTCTTTAATTCTTTAATTGCTACTGATTCCGAAAGTCCGCATCTTCGTAAATCGATGATAACATTATGTGATTGTTTTTTTGCCGACTGCAAATTATGTAGAATTGTATTTTTACCTTTCCCCTCAGGGCTTTTTATTTCCCATGCAACAGAGTTCATATAAATATCCGGCAAATGAATTCCTTTAACTTGTGAAGGTGGAATCAGTTCCACATCATAACCGTTATTAAGAAGTGTTTTGATTGTTTTGTATTCGTGTTCATTTAAATGAACACCATTTTGAGTAAGTATTCCCTTTGACATATATAGTTACCCTATAATGCCTCGTCTTGCGTATAAATAAATATACCTGCTAACAAAAAGAATGTAAATAGGGTAACTCTATTTTTAATAAACTTTTAATAATTTATATCATCCGAGTATTTTAAAATAAAGTCATCAAAAGAATCTCTTCCATTGCAAGCTGTTCTGATTTTATTCATGCTAACCTTCAATTCCTTTGCAGCTTTTGACATAGACGGATACTCTTTTATCATTTTGCCTGTATTTTTGTTGATTGCAATTATTCTTTTTCTGTTCTTATATCCTACTTGTTCAACATCAGCATGATTTCCTTCGTCATACTTCCACATATAGCCATAAGCTGTTTCACCTTGTCTATTGGGGTTTAAAGCCGCATAGATTCCAACATCCTTAAATACTCTTATTATCTTACTGTATAGAAAAAGAGGCATGGGTATTTCCATGCCTCTTTAATAACTATGCCTGTGGCTTTGGCGCCGCATCCGCTTTTTTCTTTGCAGCCGTAATCTGCTCTTTTAACTGTAAGCACTTATCCTTAACACGTCCCGCGGTGTTCGGAGAAGTGATAAGACGTGATACCAATTTAAGTGCGGTATCGTAATCCTTAAAGTAAATCGCCATATTGGCAAGCATAAATTCTAAAGTATTGGAATCCATTCCGTAAAACGGCGGAGTCTCCTTTGACATACACTGGGTAAATCCGTCGTATGCCTGCTGATAGAACTGAAGCATTTCTGTCTTCATGGCATTCTTTGCTTCCAATTCCTCCGGAGTGGTTTCCGGCATCTCCTTAAGGAGGGTTCTCTGTAACCAAGAAATCTTCAAGCAAATATATGCCTTCTCGGAAAGCTTTGCACGTTTTACCATAGCGGACACCAACGCCAATTTATAACGGTCGATGGCCTCATCATAGGTATAGGTGCTTCTGTCAACGGCACGTGGCTGAGGCTTAAAGTTCTCGCCTACCTGCTCGCGAATCCACTTAATCTGTGTGTTGGAAAGCGGTTCAAAGGTCTTTGTCATAGCGGCATATCCGCAATCCGGGCAAACAATAACATCATACTTAATGGTATCGATGCCTTCATGGCGCGGGCGAAGATCGAACTCCTGTCCGATTTTCTTTGCCTTACCGGTCTTTACCATAAGCGCTTTAAACTTCTTATCACAAACCGGGCAAGTATACTCCTTCGCCAAAAGAAGTTCATCCTCTGTCATCGCCTTTGGTGCGGCTTTTTTCGGAGCGGCTTTCTTTGCATTTTTCTTTTCTGCATCTTTGGTGATATCAACTTCATCCGCCTTGATACCGAATTTTTCCAATCCTGCTAATAAATTCATATACTACCTAAACTTTCTTAATTGTTGGTTGGTAACTTAAAAGAGCTCTTCAAAGACACGATACGGTTAAATACCGGCACACCTTCTTTGGAGTCCTTGGAATCCACGGTAAAGAATCCGTTTCTTACAAACTGGAAGCTGTCGTATACCTTCGCATCCATTAAGGAAGGCTCTACCAATGCTTCTTTTACAACGGTAAGGGAATTCGGATTCAAATTCAGGCTACCGTCATCATTATATACCCCAAGCTCTTCGTCAACAATATTTTCATACAAGCGAACTTCCGCTTTTTTCGCAGTGGTGGCCTCCACCCAGTGAATGGTTCCCTTAACTTTACGTCCGTCAGGAGCGTTTCCGCCCTTGGTTTTTGGATCGTAAGTACAGTGAATCTCTGTCACATTTCCCTCTGCATCCGTCTCATATCCGGTACAGGTCACAAAATATGCATTCATAAGGCGAACTTCATTTCCCGGGAAGAGCCTGAAATACTTCTTCGGAGGCTCAATCATGAAATCCTCTGCCTCGATATAAAGTTCACGGGAGAAAGCAACTTCTCTTTCTCCAAGCGCTTCGTTTTCAAGGTTATTCTGAACGGAAAGCATCTCCACCCGGCCTTTTGGATAGTTATCGATAATTAATTTTACCGGATGAAGTACCGTGAAAGCACGTGGGCGCTTCATCTTTAAATCCTCACGGATACAGTACTCAAGCATAGCGTACTCAGCGGTAGACTGTGCTTTGGATACACCGCAAAGTTCCACAAACATCTGAATGGATTCCGGTGTAAATCCGCGACGGCGAAGTCCTGCGATGGAAACAAGTCTCGGATCGTCCCATCCGTCTACGATTCCTTCTTCCACCAACTTCTTGATGTAACGTTTACCGGTAACTACGTTATTTAAGTACATCTTTGCAAACTCAATCTGACGCGGTGGCATTTCATATTCCAACTCGCGAACCACCCAATCGTAAAGGGGTCTGTGATCTTCAAACTCCAATGTACAAATACTGTGGGTAATACCTTCGATGGCATCCTCAATGGGATGAGCAAAGTCATACATAGGATAAATGCACCACTTATCTCCGGTATTATGATGATGCATATGAGCCACACGATAAATAATCGGGTCTCTCATATTGATATTCGGTGAAGCCATATCAATCTTTGCGCGAAGTACCATGGAACCGTCTTCGTACTTTCCGGCTTTCATATCTTCAAAAATCTGTAAGTTTTCTTCAATGCTTCTGTCGGAATTCGGATCTTTCTTTCCCGGTTCCGTTAAAGTTCCGCGGTATTCACGAATCTGATCCGCAGACAAATCGGAGCAATATGCCTTACCCTTTTTTATAAGTTTAACGGCACCTTCATACATCTGATCAAAATAATTGGAGGCAAAATACAAATGCTCGCCCCAGTCGGCACCCAACCACTTGATATCTTCTTTGATAGATTCCACGAACTCCGTTTTTTCCTTGGTAGGGTTCGTATCATCAAATCTTAAATGGAAGGTCCCGTTATATTCCTTGGCAAGGCCGGAGTTTAAAAGAATACTCTTTGCATGGCCGATGTGTAAGTAACCGTTTGGTTCCGGTGGGAATCGGGTTACCACGTGGTCGTAAACACCCTCCGCCAGGTCCTTGTCGATCTCATTTTCAATAAAATTTCTGCTGACTCTTTCTTCGCTCATTTTCTATATAATCCTTAAATTTTTATTTTTCCAAATGAATATGATGATGTGTGAACAAGTGCTCATTACAATACTCAAATGAGCCCTCACACTTTGAGCAATAACGGAATTCCAGTTCCGGATTGCTTACATCCGTGCGGCCGCAAATAGAACATTTATGGCGTACGATTTGCTTTTTTGCGGTGGTGGCGCCACCGGCAGCACCCGCAGATGCTTTCGGGCTTCCGTACGGGTTCGGTCCGCCGTAGGGGCCTTGATGCATACCACGTTGATATGCGGCTTTTCGATGGATTTCATGAGGCGAAATCCTACGAAGATTTCTGGTGGATAAGAAGAAAATAAGGAAGTTCAAAAGGGAACTTACGATTGCAACTCTTCCGCCCCAGTCGGAAATCAAAAGGTCAAATCCGATGAAGACAAGATATACGATAGACATCCATTTCATCTTAATCGGAATCAAAAAGTAAAGCATTACTTCCATATTGGGATAGCACAAAGAAAAGGCTAAAAATATGGACAAGTTAATATAATGGGTGGAGATGTTATTTCCGATGGAAACCAGATTTCCCAACGCATAAAAGTTAATCAAGTAGTAAATAAAGGATCCGATAATCGTAAAAAGCATTCCGCCGAAGATGTATAAATTAAACTGAAATACACCGATGGTCTGCTCCAAAACACGGCCCAACTGCCAGTAAAAGTAAATCATGATGACCGCAAACAAAAGGGAAAACATTCCCGTTCCGATTGGAGGCGGAATTAAAACCCAAGTAAAGAGTCTCCAAATCTGAAGATTCTGGATAATAAGATGCGGTTCCAACTGTAAATATGTAATAAGATCGAATCTTCCGCCGGACATCACATAGCCCATTTCCAAGAAGTATCCGACGACATAGCCTGCTATTAAATAATTAATCAAATTCGGAATGGCATATTTCCCGAATTTTCTCTCCAATTTGCTTAACATGAAAACTCCTTAAGTCACACAAAAAGTCAGTCTTTAGTATATGGTCAAGCGCCTTCTTTGTCAAGAAATCACAAAGAATCCTTCCTTCAAAAAATACAAACTTTACATTTTGTCAGTTGTTTTTTTTCACCCCCCTTTTTATAATAGGAAAGATTTGAAACGAACAGAAAGGTATTTTTATGAGTAAAACGTTCTACAAAGTAGGAATTGATATCGGTTCTACCACGGTAAAGGTAGCCTTTTTAGACGAAAACGATAATCTGATTTTCTCTGACTACAAGAGACATTTTGCAAATATTCGTGAAACCCTAAAAGGATTAATGGAAGATGCGTATAAAATCACAGGTGACGCTGTTGTATACCCTGTCATCACAGGTTCCGGCGGACTTACCCTTGCAAAGCATTTAGACATTCCTTTTACCCAGGAAGTAATCGCCGTATCCACCGCTCTTACTCACTATGCACCCCAGACGGACGTGGCCATTGAGCTTGGTGGTGAGGATGCAAAGATTATCTACTTCGAGAACGGAAACGTTGAACAGCGAATGAACGGAATCTGTGCCGGCGGTACCGGTTCCTTTATCGACCAGATGGCATCTTTGATTCAGACCGATGCCTCCGGTTTAAATGAGTACGCAAAAAGCTATCAGTCCATCTATCCTATCGCGGCTCGATGCGGCGTATTCGCAAAGACAGACATCCAGCCTTTGATTAACGAAGGCGCCACCAGAGAAGACTTATCCGCTTCCATTTTACAGGCGGTGGTAAATCAGACCATTTCCGGTCTTGCCTGTGGTAAACCGATTCGAGGACACGTGGCATTCTTAGGCGGCCCTCTTCACTTGTTGGATCAGCTTCGTGAGACCTTTGTTCGCACTTTAAAATTAGACGATGAGCATACCATTATCCCAAACAATTCTCATTTGTTTGCGGCCATCGGTTCTGCTTTAAACTATAAAGGAGATCATTCCCAAAAACTTTCCGTTATCTTGGAAAAGTTATCCGGACAACTTCACATGGAATTTGAAGTGGCACGTATGGAGCCGCTTTTTGAAGATGAGAAGGCATACGAAAAATTCTCTAAACGTCATAACGGAAGCCACGTAAAAACCGGAGACCTTTCCACCTACAGCGGAAACTGCTACTTAGGTATCGATGCGGGAAGTACCACCACAAAGGTGGCCCTCGTTGGCGAAGACGGATCTTTACTTTACTCTTTCTATGATAACAATAACGGAAGCCCGCTTATGACCTCCATTCGTGCAATGAAGGAAATAAGCGACCGTCTTCCGAAGGACGCTAATATCGTCCACTCCTGCTCCACCGGTTACGGCGAGGCACTTTTAAAGTCCGCATTCCAGTTAGACGACGGTGAAGTGGAAACCGTTGCCCACTACTACGCGGCTGCATTTTTCGATCCGGAAGTTGACTGCATCTTAGACATCGGCGGTCAGGATATGAAATGCATCAAGATTAAGGATAACACCGTAGATAGCGTTCAGCTAAACGAAGCCTGCTCTTCCGGATGCGGATCCTTTATCGAAACCTTTGCAAAATCCTTAAACTACTCCGTTCGTGATTTTGCAAAAGAGGCGCTTTTCGCAAAGCACCCCATCGACCTTGGTACCAGATGTACCGTATTTATGAATTCAAAAGTAAAACAGGCCCAGAAGGAAGGCGCATCTGTTGCAGATATTTCTTCCGGACTTGCTTATTCCGTTATCAAAAATGCGTTGTTTAAGGTTATCAAGCTTTCCGACGCAAAGGATTTGGGAAATCACGTGGTGGTTCAGGGTGGTACCTTCTATAACGACGCGGTTCTTCGTTCCTTTGAAAAGATTTCCGGTGTGGAAGCCATCCGTCCGGACATCGCAGGAATCATGGGTGCCTTCGGTGCGGCCCTAATTGCAAAAGAGCGCTACGAAGATAACAAAACCTCTACCATGCTTTCCATGGATGAGATTTTAAATCTTACCTTTGAAACAAGCCTTACCCGTTGTCAGGGATGTAACAACCACTGCTTACTTACCATTAACGACTTCGGAAACGATCGTAAATTTATTACCGGAAACCGTTGTGAGAGAGGTCTTGGAAAAGAAAAGAATAAGGAAAACATTCCAAACCTTTACGACTATAAATATAAGAGACTCTTTAAATATAAATCCATTCCGGCAGACGAAGCACCTCGCGGCGTCATCGGTATTCCGAGAGTGTTAAACCTTTACGAAAACTATCCGTACTGGGCCACATTTTTCCATGAGCTTGGATTTTCCGTAAAGTTATCTCCCCGTTCTACCCGTGCGGTATACGAACTTGGTATTGAATCCATTCCAAGTGAGTCCGAATGCTATCCCGCAAAGTTAGCTCACGGACATGTACAGTGGCTTATCAACAACGGCGTAAAAACCATCTTCTACCCTTGTGTACCATACGAACGTAACGAGTTTAAAGGCGCCAACAACCACTACAACTGTCCGATTGTTACATCCTATGCAGAAAACATTAAAAATAACGTGGATGAAATCACCACAGGAAAGATTCGCTTCTTGAATCCTTTTGTGGCCTTCTCTACCGAAAAGATTTTAGCCGATCAGTTGGTAAAGGTCTTCGCTAAAGAGTTTTCCATCTCCGAAGGAGAAGTTCGTGCCGCATGTAAAAAAGCATGGGCGGAACAGGAATCCTTCAGAAACGAAATGATGGCAAAGGGTGAAGAAGTATTAAACTACTTAAAAGAAACCGGGCGTCGCGGTATCGTACTTTGCGGTCGCCCCTACCATGTGGATCCGGAAATCAATCACGGTATTCCGGAACTCATTACTTCCTATGGTATGGCGGTTCTTACGGAAGATTCCATTTCTCACTTAGGTGAATTGGAAAGACCTCTTATCGTTATGGATCAGTGGATGTTCCATTCCAGAATGTATTCCGCTGCCAACTACGTAAAGAAAACAGATAATTTGGATGTGATTCAGTTAAACTCCTTCGGATGCGGACTTGATGCGGTAACCACCGACTGCGTATCCGATATCTTAACGGGTTCCGGAAAAATCTATACCTGTTTAAAGATTGATGAAGTAAATAACTTGGGTGCTGCCCGTATTCGAATCCGCTCTCTTCTTGCAGCTATTCGTGTACGTGACCGCAGAAAAGTGGTTCGTGAAATTAAACCGGCCAACTATAACCGTATCATCTTTACAAAGGAAATGAAGAAAAATTACACCATCCTTTGTCCGGAAATGTCACCCATTCACTTTGAACTTTTAGCCCCTGCATTTAATGCCGCAGGCTATAACTTAGTGGTACCGGAAATTCCTTCCCGTGAATGTGTGGACGTGGGATTAAAATTTGTAAATAACGACGCCTGCTATCCTTCTCTTATCGTTGTAGGACAGTTGATGGCAGCGGTAAAAAGCGGTGAATATGATATGAGCCGTACCGCCATTTTAATTTCCCAGACCGGTGGCGGATGCCGTGCATCAAACTACATCGGATTCATTCGTCGAGCATTAAACAAAGCCGGATATCCGGATGTACCGGTAATCTCCATTAATATGGTAGGTTTGGAGAAAAACCCGGGATTTACCTTTACACCAAAGCTTTTACAGCACGGTTTGTATGCGCTGATCTTCGGCGATATCTTTATGCGTTGCTTGTATCGCACCAGACCTTACGAATTGGTGGAAGGAAGTGCAAACGAGCTTCACGAAAAGTGGAAAAAAGAGGTCTTAAAATTTGTTACCGCAGACCACATCCTTTCTCACAGAAAGTATAAAAAGATGTGCCGCGATATCATCCATGACTTCGATACTCTCCCTCTTCGGGATGTAAAGAAACCTCGTGTCGGTGTGGTAGGTGAAATCCTAGTTAAATTCCATCCGGCCGCTAATAACCAATTGGTAGACTTGTTAGAAGCCGAAGGCGCCGAAGCGGTTGTTCCGGACTTAACGGACTTCTTATTGTACTGCTGCTACAACACAAACTTTAGAACAGAAAACCTTGGAAATTCCAAAAAGTCTCAGCGTTTAAACAATATGCTTATCAACTTCTTTGAATGGTTAAGAAAAGAAGCGCGTCATGCCTTTGAAGAGTCTGAGCGATTTACACCGCCGGCTCATATTGAAGTGCTTGCAAAGAAAGCAGAGCCCATTGTTTCCATCGGAAACCAAACCGGTGAAGGTTGGTTCTTAACCGGAGAAATGTTGGAGCTTATTGAAGACGGTGCTTCAAATATTGTCTGCATCCAACCTTTCGGATGTTTGCCGAACCACGTGGTAGGAAAAGGTGTTATCAAAAAACTTCGTCACGAAAACCCGAATGCCAATATCGCAGCCATCGACTACGATCCGGGTGCATCCGAAGTAAACCAGTTAAACCGTATTAAGCTTATGCTTTCCACGGCTATGAAAAACTTAAATAAAATAGAAAAGACGGTTCTGAGGTGACCCCTCAAAGAACCGTCTTTTTTTATATTATTTTAAAGTATCAACAAAGGAAGTATCCACGATATCATGAATATCCAATTCTTCGGAAAGGGCTCCGGATACATACAACCAATCCGCAGTCTGCTGGAAGTCTTCAATGTCGTCTTCGTTAATGACTACTTGAAAATTCATATCTTTAAGAGTCGATAAAACGATATCGCCGCTCAAACCGTATTTGCTTGCGTACTCTGAAGCATACTTATCAAGATTCTTTGAAACTTCTTCACATGCTCTTTTGTACTGCTCCAAAAAGATGCTAACAATATCCGGATTCAAATCCGCATACTCTTTATTGGCGGACATTAAGTTCTCGCATTTGTATACCCCGGTAGCATCCACCAAAACTCGTCCCACACCCTGGGCCTCGGCTTTTGCGATATTGGGCTGCCATGTGGCGATGGCATCCACTTTTCCGGAGGATAAAGCATCCAACTGTTTGGATAATTCCGTATCGATAAGCGTCGCATCTTCGTGTCTGATTCCTTCCTTTTTGGAAAGTCGCTCCAAATAATCCTCGGCGATGGAGCCCATAACCAATCCGATTCGTTTTCCTTTTAATTCCTGCACGGAACTGATGTCGGAATTCGGTGAAACCAATACAGCTTCTGTCTTTTCACCGTTATAGGCTACACCGATAATGGCTCTGTGACCGTTGGCTGCAGCACCGGTTATCGTAGGCACATTTCCCATTACCGCCACATCAATGGAGCCATAGTTAAAGGCCTGATTCTCGGAAGGACCGGATTCAAACTCCGTAAAGGTTACCTCCACGTTTTCGAATCCCGCTTCGGCTAAGGCCTCTTCCAACCAGCCCTTATCCTGTAACACCGTCATGGGAAGATATCCGGGAATGGGTTGTAAGGCGATGTTTAAGTGGTCGGTTTTGTTTAAAATATCCGACCCCACATCTTTTCTTGTTTCTTCCTTAGTTTCCGTTTTTTGTTCTTTTACCGGAGTCTCTTGTTCGACGCATCCGGAAAAAACAGTTAAAATCATTGCCGCCGTTAAAACGGCAATAATCAGTTTTCTTTTCATAATCTTTTCATTGTATCATAACAAATACAAAAAATGCAAAAGAGAAACGGCTTAAATTAGTCGTTTCTCTTTTTTTAAGTATGAAAAGTATATATAATGGAAGATTATTATTCTGCAAATAATGCTGTGGAGTAGTAACGATCACCGCTGTCCGGAAGAAGTGCAACGATGGTCTTTCCTTCATTTTCCGGTCTCTTTGCAAGTTCGATGGCACCAAAGAGCGCTGCTCCTGAGGAGATACCTACTAAGATGCCTTCCTTCTTTGCAAGAAGTTTTGCGGTAGCAAACGCATCATCGTTCTTTGCTCTGAAGATTTCGTCATAAACATCGGTGTTTAATACATCCGGAACGAATCCTGCGCCGATTCCCTGAATCTTATGGCTGCCCGGTCTGCCCTCGGAAAGTACCGGAGAGTCATCCGGCTCTAAGGCTACAACCTTTACGTTTGGATTCTGAGATTTTAAGTATTCACCGGTTCCCGTTACGGTTCCGCCGGTACCTACACCTGCGATAAAGATATCAACCTTTCCGTCGGTATCCTTCCAGATTTCCGGACGCAGGGTTTGCAGGGTTTACAAACTGTCCCGGAATAAAGCTGTTGGGAGTCTTTTCTGCCAATTCTTCTGCCTTTGCGATAGCACCCTTCATTCCCTTTGCGCCATCTGTAAGAACAAGTTCTGCACCGTATGCTTTTAAGATATTTCTTCTTTCCACACTCATGGTTTCCGGCATGGTAAGAATGATACGATATCCCTTTGCGGCAGCGATGGCTGCAAGTCCGATACCCGTATTTCCTGAGGTAGGCTCAATAATGACAGAGCCTTCCTTTAATAAACCTTTCTGTTCTGCGTCTTCAATCATTGCCTTTGCAATACGATCCTTAACGCTTCCTGCGGGATTAAAGTACTCTAACTTTACTAAAATCGTAGCTTTAAGTCCAAGTTCCTTTTCAATGTTTGTTACCTCCACTAAAGGTGTGTTTCCGATTAAGCCAACGGCTCCTTTGTAAATGTTTGACATGATAATGTTCCTTTCCTATATTACTCTTTTTAAATATTTTACTGCGCTAAATCCGTTTTCAAGATCCGCAATAATATCATCAATATGTTCCGTTCCGATGGAAAGTCGAATGGTATTTGGATAAATACCCTGGTCATTTAACTCCTCCTCGGAAAGCTGTGAATGCGTGGTGGATGCCGGATGAATCACGAGACTCTTTATAACAAATCCGCCAGGGTTTTTGAATTCATATAATCATTTACCACTTGATCCAGTCCTGACCAAAATGCAATTGTTTTACATTTCTTTTTCCGTTCACACTTCGGCGCACCCTTTGCAAGACAGCTTACCGGTGCCAAATCTTTTTCCGTACATCGAAGGATTTCTCCTACAGTATACTCCCCGGGTTCACGGGTTAAACGATAACCGCCGCCCTTTCCCTGAATTCCTTTTACAAGGTTGTTTTTGGTAAGATGTGGCAGGATTTGTTCTAAGTATTTTAAAGACAATTCCTGTCTCGCAGCCACATCCTTCATTGGCACATAGCCATCCTTTTGGTTTGTGGCAATGTCAATCATGACACGAAGTGCATAACGTCCCTTCGTTGAAATCATATGCTATTCTCCCTGCATCTGATAAAATTCTTCTGTCTCGTCGATATCGTTTACCGGCGGAGTCAGTCCTTCTATCACTATACCATTCTTCTCTGCATAATCCCATAGTGCCGCATGAATTGCTTGCTCTGCCAACAAAGAACAGTGTACCTTTACAGGTGGAAGTCCGTCCAAGGCTTCCATTACAGCTTTATTGGTTACCTTTAGTGCTTCTTCTACGCTCTTTCCTTTTACAAGTTCGGTGGCCATGGAACTGGTAGCTACCGCTGCTCCGCATCCGAAGGTTTTAAACTTTGCTTCACGAACAATATGGTTTTCATCGATATCCAAATACATTCTCATGATATCGCCGCACTTTGCATTTCCTACGGTACCCACGCCGGAAGCATCTTCAATCTCTCCCACGTTTCTTGGGTTTGTGAAATGATCCATAACCTTTTCGCTGTATTCTGTTACCTGACTCATAATTTACTCCTTATAATATAATCTTTCATTTACTGGCCACCGCGAGCAGGGGCTTGTAGTGTATTAATTATTCTTTTTTACAAAGTCCTCATACAAAGGAGACATGCTTCGCAGACGATCCACAATCTCTTTCAACGCTTTGATAGTATAATCAACATCCTCTTCCGTCGTTTCTGCAGAGAGGGTGAGGCGGACGGAGCCGTGTGCGATTTCATGAGGAAGTCCGATGGCTAAGAGTACATGAGACGGGTCAAGTGAACCGGATGTACAGGCGGACCCCGATGAAGCGCAGATACCTTTTTGATCCAACATAATAAGTAAGGATTCACCTTCCACAAAGCGGAAACAGGCATTCACGTTATTGGAAAGTCTTGTCTTTCTGTCTCCGTTAATTCTTGCGTAAGGGATTTCCTTTTCAATTCCTTCGATTAATCTGTCACGAAGTTTACTCTCATAAGCAATGTTTTCTTCCATTTCTTTATTCGCAAGTTCCACTGCCTTTGCAAATCCCATAACTCCTGCTACGTTGGTAGTTCCTCCGCGTTTGCCTCGCTCCTGAGCACCGCCGTGAATAAGATTTGAAATCTTTACTCCCTTTCGGATATACAAAAGTCCGATCCCCTTCGGTCCTCCCAATTTATGACCGCTGGCAGAAAGCATATCGATATTTAATTCATCCACATTGATTGGCACATGGCCGAATGCCTGAACCGCATCGGTATGAAAATATACCCCTGCTTCGTGAGCAATCTTTCCGATTTCTGCTATAGGCTCGATGGTTCCGATTTCATTATTTGCAAACATAATAGAAATTAAAACCGTCTCCGGACGAATGGCATTTTTTACATCCTCCGGTGAAACAAATCCGTTTTCATCCACATCCAAATAGGTCACCTCAAATCCGTGCTTTTCCAAAAACTCGCAGGTATGAAGTACTGCGTGATGTTCAATTTTTGATGTAATGATGTGGTTTCCTTTTTCTTTCATGGCATCCGCCACACCTTTTATAGCCCAGTTATCGGATTCGCTTCCGCCGCCGGTAAAATAAATTTCTCTGGCGGTTGCACCGATGCTTTTTGCAATAAGTTCTCTGGCATCCTCTACCTTCTGAGAAATCTTCCCCGCAAAGGTATATGCGCTGGAGGGATTACCGTATTCCTCTGTAAAATACGCTTTCATTTCTTCAAATACTTCCGGACGTACACGGGTGGTTGCCGCATTGTCCATATAGATTCTTTGACTCATTTTTAAGCCTCCTAATTCCTACTCAACTGGTAGGAATTATATCTCTATTTTCCTACCTCGTCAATAGGTATTTACGACATAAAAAAATCATATCTACATTTTTATATAAAAAGTAAATATGATTTTTTTATTACTGTAATTACTTAATTATTCGCGTATTTTAAATAGAGTTCTTTGATCTGTTCAATCTCTTCTTCTGAGAACTCGTTGACAGCCATTTCTTTTAAGGCTTCGGTATCGCCATCCTGGTAATACTCCATAGCCTGCTGAACTGTTTCTGCATCGGCGTGTTCTTCAATCATGTCCTTAACCACTTCTTTGTCTTCTTCGGACATATTGTTATATACTTCCTGTGCCTTAGACGCTTCCACGCCGGCCTGCTGTGCTACGGAAGAAATTGCTTTCTCTGCTACCGTATCAACAGCCTTTTCCTTTAATGGTTTAATTGCTGCAAAATAGGCAATTCCGATAATTAATGCAAGTGCAACTACTACACCAAGAATCGTTGGCAAAGGATTACTCTTTTTTCTTTTTTTACTCATTACACATTTCCTCCTTAAAAAGGGAGACAAAACGGTCTTTGCCTCCCCTATTACTATTTATTTAACTCTTTACAAATTGTATCATATTTTTCTTCATCAAGGATATAGAACTTGCGATACAAAGCGCAACATACAATCATCATTAAGCACGGAACCACCGTCATAAAGATAAGAAGTCCCACTCTTTGGGTGTCCGTAACATTTGCGATTACCTGTGCAATCAAACTTGAGCGTTCTTCAGAAGTAATCACTCCGCGTTCCGCCTGATTCTCAAAAGAAGAAATCTGATTTGTAAAATCCGTTACCTTAAATACCATATAGGATAAAGATGCAATCAAAACGGAAACTGCGCTGGCAAGCTTTGTTAAAAACGGTCTCATGGAAGTAATGATGGCTTCATCACGGGTACCGTTCTTCCATTCGTTGTACTCCACCGTATTGATAATGGAAATCATCATAATAAGATACAGTCCGTACTGACCGAAGTTTGCAAGCATAAATCCGATGGTAAAAATCCAAAACTTTGTCATAGTAGCTTCCATTAAAAGTCCCACCGTAATCTGAATTACATATCCGATGGTTCCGATAATTCCCATGTATAAAACCAATTTGTTTCGATGGAATTTCTTTGAAATCGCAGGGTAGAAAATCATCAGCACTGCGGTAGCCATCATACCGATGGTGGTAAAGGTGGAATAAAGTCCGCCTTCATATCCGAATTCAAAGTAAATATAGTTAGATCCAAGTCCGGTAAGTACAATACCATTTCCGGTTTCCTGAAGCAAAAACACAAGGCACATCCAAAGAAGCTGGTCATTTCCGGTAATGGTATTCCAAATCTTTTTAAAGGAAACCGGCGGCGCCTGGGTTTTCATATCGTCTCTGTTTTCTTTTACACCGAATAACGTAAAGCAAATAAAAATCGGAGTAATGATACAAATGATAAGTGCGATTCTTCCGTATGCACTTGTTGCACTTCCGCCCAATGCATAGGCTCCTGTGGTAAGTACCGGGATGGCAACGGATGCCAACACATTTCCGATTCCCGCAAAAAGTGTGGTGCGCGCCGTAAATTTATCACGCATTTCTCCATCGGATGAAAGTGCGGGAATCATACCCCAGTAAGAAATATCATTCATGGTATAAGTAATGGAATATAAGAAATACATAATTCCAAAGAAGATGATAAAATTCCAACCGTCAAGGGAAGTATTAAACATAGCACTTACCACCACGCAGGTTCCGATGACACCGATTAATAACCAGGGTTTGTATTTTCCGTATCTGCTTCGGGTACGTTCAATGATGTTTCCCATGATTGGATCGTTAAAGGCATCAAAGATTCGTGCCGCCACCATTATGGCGGTTACTGCACCAAGCTGTGCATTGGTTAAGTTTCTCGTGTACATGATAAATAGCAAAAGAAAGTTTGTGAACAATGCGTAAATCATGTCACGGCCCACGGTTCCAAGTGGGTAGTTAATTAGGTTTCGTTTTGTTTGCTTCTCGTCCATTATATAATCCCCTTATAATATCCATATCATCTTCACTAATTAGTTAGCTTACTATATCCATCATCGATATACTGATCGTAGTCTACGTCGTAGCCGATGGGTTTTACATCTCGTAGGTCCAGCTGTGCAGTGTTCATTGATAAATGTCTCGTAACCACGATGGAATGGTCCTTTCGAATGAAGAACACCACTTCGTTTAACGGCACCGTGATCAGTGAGTCGCCCTTTGGCATCACATCCTCATAGAAGTTTTCTCCGTCAAAGCGTACATGCACCATTTCCTCCGGCAAGTACACACTTCTATGGGTTTCCCCCGCTTCCAAAATCGGAGCGATCATGATTCCTTCGCCAACCATTAACTGGTCTTCCACCCTTCGTGCTTTCTCGTCCTTCGGATACACAAAGCCCAAAGGCTTCATATACATGTCCTTATGAATAAGTGCTTTCATAAACTCCGAATAAATATAAGGAAGTAATCGATAACGAAGTGCAATCACTCGCTTAAAATCATCCGTGCGTTTATAACGATAACACTCCTGCTTTTTGGTACCGATGGCGGAATGATTTCGCATAAGCGGCGTAAAGTCGGAAAATGCCAACCAACGAAGCATCAGTTCTCTGGAACAGTTTCCTCCGAATCCTCCGGTATCCGCTCCGGTATATAAAAAGCCACACATATTTAAGGATGCCATGTGAATCAAATTCTGACGAAGCATGGCAAAAGAAGAATGATTATCTCCCGTCCAAATACCTCCGTATTTATGTGCACCGATATAAGATGATCGGCTGAATAACAAATACCTGTTGGGCAAAAGCTTTTGCAATCCCTCTCCGGAAGCCCTGGTCATAAAAGCACCGAATAAATTATGGACATCATGATGACACATCCGCTTTTTCTCTACCTTATGATAGAAATGATGATAGTCATGATAAGAATTATTCTTACTTCCCTCTTTTTTCTCTGCTCGGGAAGGCATCAAAAAATCAAGGGCCTGATCCAATCTGCTTTGCTTTGTGGAATACTCACTGTAGAAAATGGAAGGCTCGTTCATATCGTTCCAAAAACCTTCAAACCCAAGGTCCGTTAACTTATGATACTCATTTCCGAACCACTCTCGTGCTTCCTTTTGGAAGAAATCCGGGAAGTGAGTCATTCCCGGCCATACCGCTGCTTGAAACGGATTATCATCCTCATTGGTAGAAAAAAATCCGTTTTTTACACCGGTTTCATAGGTTTCATTTCCGGGTTCCACCTTTATGCCCGCATCGACGATTGGTACAAGATGAATTCCGGTGCGCTTCTTTTCCCAAACGTATTCCTTCATATCCGGAAAGCGCTTTTCATTCACCGTAAAATCAATATAACGATCCATATAATCGATATCGAGGCAAACATAATCCAGTGGGATTCCCACCTTTTGATAATTTGAAATCACTTCATCGATATCTTTATGATTCTTATAACCCCATCGGCTCTGTCCGTATCCGAAAGCCCAAAGAGGCGGCACAAAAGAACGACCGATAATGTTTAAAAACTGTTTTGTAACATCATAGGCACTTTCTCCCACGATGTTATAGAGTTTTAAATCCAAGGTTTCCACAGTTACATCCACGCGGCAGCTGTTCTCCACATCCACATCAAAAGTAATGCGAGCCGGAGAATCAAAAAAATATCCCACGGAAGTCTCCCCATCAATCACAAAAAAGTTATGAGCTCCGTACATGGATTTCATGGAATCTCTGTGATGCGGATCATCCGTATTATAGCTGACATAGGATCTTCCTCTTTTATTAATGCCTCCCATGGTTTCTCCCAAGCCATAGACAATATCATCTTTTAAAAGAGGATACGAAAATTTTAAGAATGATTTTGCGCCATTAAAAATAATATCCTCATCCGAATGTAAATCCTTTGACGCATCCACATAAGAAATGGTTTCGAGTTCGTCGCATACTGCATCCGTCTCGATAGGTTCCCCAAAAATCTTGCAAGTTATCATCTGTGTTTATTCCCCCAAGAATGCTACTGATTTCAAGTTCCTCTACCATTATAATTTAGCAAAAAAACACATGCAATACGTAATTTTTTAACGTTATTAGCACTCTTTTGCAAAGAGTGCTAAATTTTTATTGACTTTTGATTTTGGCGGGGTTACACTATCTTTCGAGGGTGAATTTTAGAAGGATTTCCCCTTATTATTTTGTAAAAAATGAAATTTAACATAAGGAGTGATTACTATGGCAAAAACACACGGAAGCTTGTCCATTACAAGCGAAAATATTTTTCCGATCATCAAAAAATGGCTCTACGAAGATCACGACATCTTCTACCGCGAGCTTGTATCAAACGCTTGCGATGCCATTACAAAATTAAAGAAATTGGACATGATGGGCGAGTATTCTTTGCCTGCTGATTATAAGGCAAAGGTAGACATCATCGTTTCCCCGGAAGATAAGACCATCACTATCAAAGATAACGGTCTTGGTATGACAGAGGATGAAGTAAACGATTGGAGAAGTATAAGGATAAAGCCAACGAAGATCAGATTATCGGACATTTTGGTTTGGGATTCTACTCTGCATTTATGGTAGCCGACGAAGTTCACATCGATACTCTTTCTTATAAGGAAGGTGCTACTCCGGTACATTGGGAATGTGACGGCGGTACAGAATACGACATGTCCGAAGGCGATAAGGCAGAAGTCGGAACCACCATTACACTTTTCTTAAATGAAGACTGCCTTGAATTTGCAAACGAATATCGTGCAAGAGAAGTATTAAAGAAGTACTGCTCTTTCATGCCGACGGAAATCTATCTTTCCAAGAAAGATGCACCTGAAGAGTATGAGACCATCAATGTAGAGGATAAATTAGATACCGATACCGTCATCGAAGAGATTCATGAAGATGCAAAGTTTGAAGAAAAAGAAAAGGAAGACGGTACAAAAGAAACAGTAGAAGTTTCTCCGGAAAAGAATCAGCTTAAGATTGTAAAACGTCCGGTACCTTTGAATGAAACACATCCACTTTGGACAAAGTCACCAAGTGAATGTGAAGATGAAGACTACAAGAAATTTTACCGCGATGTATTCCTTGATTTCAAAGAGCCGCTTTTCTGGATTCATTTAAATATGGATTATCCGTTTAACTTAAAAGGTATTTTATACTTCCCGAAGATTAACACGGAATACGATTCTATCGAAGGAACCATTAAACTTTACAACAACCAGGTATTTATCGCAGATAACATTAAGGAAGTAATTCCGGAATTTTTAATGCTCTTAAAGGGTGTCATCGATTGTCCGGATCTTCCGCTTAACGTTTCCCGTTCCGCATTGCAGAACGACGGATTTGTAAAGAAGATTTCCGAGTACATCACAAAGAAAGTTGCGGACAAATTAATCGGTCTTTGCAAAACAGAAAAAGAATCTTACGAAAAATACTGGGACGACATCGCTCCGTTTATTAAATACGGTTGCTTAAAAGACGAAAAGTTCTGCGACAAAATGAACGACTACATTTTGTTTAAAGACATCAATGATAAGTACACCACTCTTCCGGAACTTTTAGTAAAAGAAGAAAAACCGGAAGATGAAAATGCAGACAAAACCGATGCGGCTGAATCTGATGAGAACAAAGAACCGGAAGATACCAGAAAAACCGTTTACTATGTAACCGATGTAAATCAACAGGGTCAGTACATTTCCATGTTCAAAGATCAGGGAATGAATGCGGTCATCTTAGATCACAGTATCGATACATCTTTCATCACTCAGTTAGAGCAAAGAAACGATCAGTATAAGTTCATGCGTATCGATGCCGACTTAACCGAGTCTTTGGTGGAAGAATCTTCCGAAGAAGAATTAAAAGATGCAAACGATACGTTGTCTGCACTTTTCAAAGATGCGCTTTCAAAAGATGCACTTACCATCAAGGTTGAAAAGTTCAAAGACGCTTCCATCGCTTCCGTTCTTACCGTAGACGAACAAGGACGACGTATGCAGGATATGATGAAGATGTACGGAATGGCAGGTATGGATCCATCCATGTTTGCAGGTCCGGAAACACTCACCTTAAATGCAAACCATGAACTTGTAAAATACATTACAGAAAATAAAGATAATGAAAACGCAAAAACATTTGCGCATCAACTTTATGATTTGGCAGTTCTTGCAAACCGTCCGCTCACCCCGGCCGAGATGACAGAGTTCGTAAATCGCTCCAACGAGATTATGATGCTCCTAACAAAATAAAAAATGAATGTATGTATCATTTTTTATTTATTTCTAGCAAAAAAGAGAGGAGTAACTCCTCTCTTTTTGTTTTATAAAAAATACTTTTTATAATTCAACATTTCCTAACTGTCCGTCAGCATCAAAGTAAGCCTTGAAGTCTTCCGGCTTAAGATAGATGTCATACTTCTTAGCATCCTTCTGAGCCTTCTTAACATTCTTTACGATGTCATCAAGCTTAATGTTCTTTCCGGCGAACTGAAGATAAACATTAACCTTAGCTTCCTTCTTAGCAAC
>CAJOGB010000013.1:0-3883 GCA_905233835.1 uncultured Lachnospiraceae bacterium | reverse complement strand
CTTCTTTGTAGCTGTAGCTTTCTTAGCTGTGGTAGTTTTCTTAACTGTGGTAGTTTTCTTAGCTGCAGGTTTTTTAGCTGCCGGTTTCTTAGCCGCTGCTTTCTTAACAGTCTCTGTTGCCTTTGTAGCAGTCTTCTTAACTTCTTCAACTGCCTTCTTGCTTCCTTCTGCAAGTTCAGCTGCAGTCTTAGCAATGTCTGCCTTTACTGTAGCTGCAGTAGTCTTTTTAACTTCTGCCATCTTGTAGCTCCTCTCCGTATGAAATTTTTCATACATTCAATCATCTTTATTCAACGTTTATTATATCCTCTATCAAAAAAAAGTAAAGAAAAAATTTCAAAAAAATTACAAATCAGTTTTTTTGTTTTTTCAAAATTATTTTTTACAAAAAAATTTATCAAAAAATTTTTTAAAAAAAGAATAGTAATTTAGCATAAAAATTTGCAAAAAAATAAGAGTAATTTTTTCCAAAAAATCACTCTTATTTTCTTACCAATTTATAGTTATAGGTTCTGTTTGAGAAGACTCATCAAACATATTAAACGCACGAAAAACAATACTGTTATTTACTCCCGGAGAAAGCTTTAATGCAAACTGAAAATCCGTTGCATAACTTCCGCTTACCGGATTTGTTTCCGGCCATGCAGACCTTGGAGTCGAAAAAGTTTTTCCTCCGTCCAAAGAATAATCGTAATACAAAATCGTATCATCCGAATCTACTCCGTGAACAGAAAATTGAACAACCCCTGTAGTGGCATCCGTCGACAAAACAGAAAGCCAAAGTGCATCCGGTCCGCTGTTATGATTTACTGTCACAGGCACTATCGCATTCGGATCCACATTTACTTTTTCGTAGTTACGATAGTCTGCTTTCATGGATGTGGAATATAATCCCAAATACTTTGCGACAGCGATGGCATCCTGTGTACCGAACACTTGCTGTTGTGTGGCGGATGCACACCTGTTATGATCATCTGCCTGATCCAAAAAACAGTGTTCAAAAATCACTGCCGTTAAACCCGCATCTGCTGCATTACGAAGCAGTCCGTAGTAATCACCTTTTTTCCCGCTCTTACATTTGATTCCACGGATAAACATTCCCGTGGATTTCATCTGTTCCAACTGGATTACACCAAGTTGATATCCGTATGCATTATAGGGCGCGGAAGTACTTACCAAAACTTCCGAACCGTATCGTTCATGATCGTCGGAAGCATTGTAGTGAAGTGAAACCAAAAGATCCGCTTTTTTCTTCGTTGCGTATTTTACACGATCCTCTAATGACAGTGATGCATCCGTGGTACGTGTCATATAGACTTCCACATTATCATACTGTGACAAAGAAGCATACATGGCCTGGGCGGTAACTAAGGTCATATCCTTTTCAATGGGTCCGTAAGCATCGGCTCCCAGATTATCTCCTCCGTGTCCGGGATCGATAACCACCACATACTTTTTTTCTTCCGCATTATTATTGGCGTCAGATGACTCTTCCGTACCGCTTCCGGAAATTGAAAGTCCCTCTTCTTTTTCAAAATGCTGATAGTCTTTTACACTCTTCCAACTTCCGCCCCAGGTATATCCTGCTTCTGTAAAAAGTTGATAGCACAAATCGTTTTCATCAATCTTATGCTCAAACTCTTTTGTTCGATCGGCATACTCTTCTCCTTCACTGGGAGAAACACCTTTTTTTGTAACATAGGGATTGTATAAAGGATTAATATCGATGGCGGCACCGTATGCATGATTGGATAAAGAATCGGAATCGTCCACTACTCGATAGTTAAAGGCAGAAGTATTATTCGCCACCATGGATGCATGATCGTCGCCTTTAAAATCATCTACCAAGCAAACGGATTCAATCTGATAGTTTGCGTCGTAGAGCTTTCTGAAAATATCGCAAACCTCATTGGCCAAGGAAGCATTTACCACCAATTCTCCGATATGGGTCTCTCCGTCAAATCCGACATGAAGCAGTCGGATGTAACGCAAATCCGAGCGCAGCATAATTCCCTCTTCATGAAAAGACACTCCGTTCATACGGGAAAATACATCCTCCGGAATATCTTCCACATAAAATAAACTCATGGGATTTATATAGGATAATTCTTCTTTTTTAATAACTGTTCCTGCAGGAAGCAAACTGTATTTTAAAACCGCTTCCTCATCCGAAAGCGCGCGTTTTTCCTCTTCCATAACAACCGTTTCCTGTGTTGTTTTATCTTCCTTTTTCGGACGTTTTGAAATGATAATCAAAGACATGAGTACAACGGCTCCGATTAAAAGAAGCGCTCCCATAATAAGCATGTAAAATCTTTGATGTTTGGGTTTCATTCTTACTCTCCGATCCGATTACTTATAGCTGATATAGGAATCCAAAACGGTAAAGAAGTTTTTCGTCTCAACCGTATTGGCAACTTCCGTTTTATTTAAAAGTTCTTCGTTTAATTCGGAATAATAATTTTCATTTTGCAACGCAACAATATCCGCAATCACCTGTGCTTTTCGTTTGGCAACCACATTTGCTTTATTGGATTCGGAAAGTTCCGCATTATATTTGCTGACACAGCTTACAAAATAATATCCGTCTTCCGCAGTAATCATTCCGGAAACCTGTCCGTCCTCTAACTGAAAAATCACCTTTTCCACTTCCTGTGGCATGGTGCCTCTGGGAATGGAACGAAGTCCCTTGTCCCCGGTTCCGTACATATTAAGAAGGGTTGCAAAAGGTTGTCCCGAATTTAAGGCCTGCTCCACATAGACAGCAGTATCTTCCTTTGTCGTATATAAAACATAGGCATCCATGACACGGGCTTCGTCTTCGGAAACTTCGTTATCCACCTGGTTCATCAAATCGAAATAAACCTTTTCCGCCAAAGCATAGCGAAGGTAATATTCCTCTATATCGCTTTTGGAAAGTTTCAATGCCTTTCGATCGGCTTTACTTAATCCGGAATAAAACTCTTCTGCTGCATTTTCCACAAAAGAGACTTCCTTATCCGAAAGAGAAATCTCATTTTCTTCCGCATAAATATTTAGCGCATAAACTCTGGTCAAATGAGATACCACACTCTTTTTTAAGGAATCGTAAATCGTATCCGTTTGAAAATCTCCGCCCCAAATCTCGGTATCACCCACGGTGCCGTAAAGATTTCGATACGTCGCCAAATAAAGTTTTACTTCCTTATCCGGACACTTTAAATCTCCGATGCGAAACACGTTTTTAAATCCCGTACCACCGGAGAAAAACACCTGATGATCGTTAATCGTACATCCCGAAAAAGAACATACGCAAAGAATCAGGCAAAGAATTCCTATCCACTTTCGTTTCATATCATCCCTCAACAATCAAATATCTTCCGTCCGGAAGAGCAAATACCTCTTCCGCCGCTAAAATTTCTTCCTTAGACATACCGTGTACATCCAGCATATCCTTCATATAAGCAATGGCATCCTTTTGGCTATCGCATACAACCGCACAAACATCCTCCAAAAAATAAAGTGCTTCTTCCTCTGTCTCTGCTACGATTTCCGGGAAAAGCTGTAACTGCTTTTCTAAAAATGTTTGAACACAAATATCATCATACATCATAAAAAACCTCACTTTTTTGTCGGTCGAGACATTATAATACCACTTCTTCTCCCAAAGAGAAAGAATATAATACCCGACGTATTACTTTTTTCTCATAGGCATTTTCAATGGCTTTTGCGTAGAGTTCCATCTGCTTTTTATAGCGGTTGATTAACTCATCCTTATCCTTTACGCGATCTGTCTTATAATCCAAAAGCACGAATCCCTCTTTTGTTTCATAAAAGACATCGATGATTCCCTGTAACAAAATCATGGGACCGCCGTCCGTAGGATAGACATACTCCGGATAAA
>CAJOGB010000012.1:17000-25305 GCA_905233835.1 uncultured Lachnospiraceae bacterium | reverse complement strand
ATGCCGGTTCACCGGGTATCTCCGATCCGGGAGAAGAACTGGTGGCTATGTGCTATGAAGAGGGCTACAATGTGTCTGCTATCCCGGGAGCGACAGCGTCAGTTGTCGCATTGACATCATCCGGACAAAAAACAAGACGATTTGCCTTTGAAGCCTTTCTTCCGAAGGAGAAAAAGGAACGTCGCAGAGTTTTGGAGGAAATGGAACGGGAAACCCGTACTCTGATTGTGTACGAGGCACCCCATCGCTTAAAAGAGACCTTAAAGGAACTCTTACAGGTATTGGGAAATCGGGATATTACCATTTGTCGTGAGTTGACAAAAAAGTTTGAGGAGCATCGAAAGACCACTTTGGAGGATGCCTGCGCTTATTATGAAACCAACGATCCTCGGGGGGAATACGTTTTAATCATCGCAGGTAAAACAAGGGAAGAAGTGGTAGCAGAGGAAACCGCTCGTTGGGAGGAGCTTTCCATTGAAGAGCATTTGCAGCAATACTTAGACGAAGGCATGGATAAGAAAGACGCCATGAAAGCCGTGGCAAAGGACCGCGGCGTCAGCAAACGCGATATTTATAATGCATTATTATAAGGAGGGGTTTTTATGGAGAAGGTTGAAAAGTTACAACAAATCGTAAGCGATGCAAAGCGCATCGTCTTCTTCGGCGGTGCCGGGGTGTCCACGGAAAGCGGCATTCCCGATTTTCGAAGTGTGGACGGCTTGTACCATCAAAAGTATGATTACCCGCCGGAAACCATTCTAAGTCATACGTTTTTTATGCGAAAAACGGATGAGTTCTATAAGTTCTATTATGACAAGATCCTATTAAAAGGTGCACAGCCAAACGCGGCACATAAAAAACTGGCAGAGATGGAGGCGGCGGGAAAGCTTACTTCCGTAATCACCCAAAACATCGACGGTCTGCACGTGTTAACAAATTGAAAGAATTGGAAGAATTTATCAACAACGGTTATGTTGACAAGCGTTTTACGATGAAGATGCCATGCTTTCCTTTAAAGAAGAGTGGCAAAACGGGGGATCTGCCACACCCCACTGTCCGAAGTGCGGTGGTGTGATTAAACCGGACGTGGTTTTATATGAGGAAGGTTTGGATTCAAGAACACTGGAGGAATCCGTATCCGAAATCAGTCATGCGGACGTACTTATTATAGGAGGAACTTCTCTCGTGGTGTATCCTGCCGCGGGACTTATTGATTATTTCCGGGGAGATCATTTGGTTTTGGTGAACAAATCCGCAACCGCCAGAGACTCCATGGCGGATCTTGTAATCGCCGATGCCATCGGAGAAGTATTTTCACAAATTCAAGTATAATACTTCATGCATAGATATACGGGTCATATATAAGGAAAACATCCATATCTAGTGGTGGTAATTTTGTTCATAAAAATTTAATAAAAATTAACAAGATTTAATAAAATTTCCCTTGAAATCACCTTGATAAGATGTTATTATTGTGAACCGTGGTATAAATATTATATCCTTGCTCCGAAACTGATATTCGGGGCCACTAGACCAAAAGGAGGTAAAAAGCATGAACAAGTATGAATTAGCACTCGTTGTGAATGCGAAGATCGAAGACGATGCCAGAACTGCCACAGTTGAAAAAGCGAAGGAATATATCACTCGCTTTGGCGGTAACGTGACAGACGTTGAAGATTGGGGTAAGCAGAAGACAGCTTACGAAATCCAGAAGATGGACGAAGCATTCTACTATTTCATTCAGTTTGATGCTGAAGCAGATGCTCCGGCTCAGATCGAAGAGAATGTTCGTATTATGGATAACGTTCTTCGTTTCTTATGTGTTCGCAAAGACGAGGCATAGGGTTTTTATTAAGGAGAATGTAATTTATGAACAAAGTAATTTTAATGGGACGTTTAACACGTGACCCGGAAATGCGTTATGGACAGAGCGGTACCGGAGTAGCTAGCTTCTCTATCGCAGTTGATCGTAGATTTAAGAGAGAGGGACAGGCGGAAGCTGACTTCTTTAACTGCACTGCTTTCGGAAAGCAGGGCGAATTCGTGGAGAAGTACCTTAAGAAAGGTACAAAGGTTCTTGTTGAGGGAGAGATTCAGCAGAACAACTACACGAATAGAGATGGTCAGGAAGTTCGTTCCTATCAGGTAATTACCAATAACATTGAATTTGCAGAGAGCAAAAATGCATCTCAGGCAGGTGGCGGAGATTCTTCTTTCACACCCAGCACCGATGCAGGCAATGATTTCTTAAATATTCCGGAGAATGTGGATGAAACATTACCCTTTTAAGTAAGGAGGTAAAATCATGGCTTTCAAAGCAGACGGATCAAGAAGAAGACCTATGCGCAGAAGAAAAAAAGTTTGTGTATTCTGCGGTAAAGATAACGTAATTGATTACAAGGATACAGCGAAGTTAAAGAAGTACATCTCTGAGAGAGGTAAAATTCTTCCTCGTCGTATTACCGGAAACTGTGCTAAGCATCAGAGAGCATTGACAGTAGCTATTAAGCGCGCTCGTCACGTGGCACTTATGCCGTACGTACAGGACTAATTCCTAATATAGGTAAGATTTTTAAAGACACTTTTGGGACAAATCTCCCGAAAGTGTCTTTTTCTTGTTATTTTTCCCTTTAAATGATAAATTTATTATTACCTATAGGGATAAATCAGAGGATAAACTATGGCAAGAGAAAAGCAAAAAATCGAATTTCGATATTACGATATTCCAAGGGAAGAGTATGTGCTTCCCAAGTTGGGTAAAGGCTGGGAACAGGAATACGGTTTGGGCTACGGAAGAATGCTGCATTTCCATAACTATCTGGAAATTGGTTATTGCTACCACGGGGACGGAGAGATGATTATCGAAAACCGTTCGTATCATTACGGGGATCAGATGTTTACCATTATTCCCGCAAATATTCCCCACACCACCATTTCCAAGCCCGGAAACATCTGTAAATGGGAGTTTTTGTTTATTAATATGGATGAATTCATTCGGGATATCGGTCAGTCCGGGGATATTTCTTCTGAGGACATGATCCGTATCATCAATAAACGAGGAACCTTAAAGACCCGAGAGAATCACCCCCAGATGGCAAAGTTAATTTTGCAAATCATCCAGGAATGTCGGGAGAAACCCCTGTACTATAAGGAAAGTATTAAAGGTTATCTGTATGCCTTGGCGGTGGAAATGCTGCGATTGGATGAGGAGCGCGAGCAGGCCAGACGTTCCAATCGAGTGAATAACTACATAAAAAACGCCATTCATTATGTAAACGAACATTATGCGGAAGAAATCAAGATCTCCGACATGGCGGGAAATTCCGGATTGTCGGAAAGTCATTTTCGCCGATTGTTTGAAGAGACCATGAACATGAAACCCGTGGAATACGTGAACTTGGTGCGAATCGATAAGGCTTGCGGTCTCATTCAAAAAGAGGATATTTCCATGGAAGATGTTTGTTTTCGCGTGGGATATCAAACGCCTTCCACCTTTAACAGAAACTTTAAGCGCTTGACGGGAATGACCCCCTATCAGTGGAAACATCAGGAGCAAAAACACGACGGAATTCTTTCCAACTTTAAGATTTCCGCACAGCCGGGATGGGAAGGCAAAGAGTAGTTTTTGCACATTCTGTACAAAACCGGTAGTTGCAAATTGTATGATTTGCATAAAAAACGGCTTAATTTATTAAAAATATTAAAAAAATTGAGTAATATTTTTTCTTAGAAACGCCCGTTTTCGCGGGCGTTTCGCTATTAAATAGTCGTTTTTGCAAAAATCACGGGCGAATATGTGAACAATTCTCAACAAAACCTCGTTATAATGTACACAGACTTTAGAGAGAGAAGAAGTTTCTTGTGCAATTTGCACAGGAGTCTTCGAGTAAAAAGGAGGGTTAACTTTAATGAAGAAGAAATTACTATCTCTTATGTTAGCCGGTGCTATGGTAGCTACTGTATTTGCAGGATGCTCTTCAAGCACAGGCGCAGACAAAGCTACCGAAGGCGATGCAGCAGCTGCTACAGAAGAAGCAGCAGGCGAAGAAGAATCTGTAGCTTTGATGGGTGCATCTGATGATGACCACACATTAACCGTTGCAGCTTGGGATGCTAACTTCAATATCCCGGCACTTCAGGCAGCAGAAGCTGCTTATCAGCAGAAGGATCCTGACTTTAAGTTAAAGATTCAGGAAGTATCTGCTTCTTCAGATGTTGAGAACGCTGTTACATTAGCAGGTGCATCTGGTGACTACAGCCAGTTAACAGACATCGTTTTGTTCCAGGATCACTACATCAACAAGTACATGACAGATTATCCGGACGCTTGGCAGGCACTTACCGTAGATGCTGATTGGAAAGGATTCTCAGATGACAAACTTTCTTATTCTACATTCGATGGTAAACATTATGGTATGCCGGTAGATAACGGTGCTTCTATCTTTGCTTATCGTACCGATGTATTAGAGCAGGCTGGATACACTGTTGATGACTTCACAGGAATTACCTGGGAGAAATGGTTAGAGCAGGCAAAGGTTGTTAAGGAAAAGACCGGATACGCTCTTCTTTCTATGGATCATAACGGAGACGATCTTCCATACATGATGATGCAGGCTGAAGGCCAGTCACAGTGGAAAGACGGAAAGCCAAACTTAGTTGGAAACGATACTTTCAAGTCAATCATCGAAGTTATCGTTCAGGGTGCACAGGACGGAACCATCATCCTTGCAAACGACTGGTCTGAATATACAGATTCTACCATCATTGGTGATCAGGTAGCCGGCGTATTCAACGGTAACTGGATTATTGCTACTATGAAGCAGAACAAAGACGCTTCAGGAAAATGGGCTATTACAACCATTCCTACATTAAGCGGTAAAGAAGGATACGCTGCAAACGGTGGTTCTTCACTTTACATCACATCTAACTCTAAGCATGCTGATCTTGCAAGCGACTTCTTAGCTTACACCTTCGGTGGTGGAGACGGAGCAATCGCTACTTATGATGCAGCTCTTACAAACGGTGGTGTTATTTCTTGCTACGGACCTGCAGGTGAGTCTGATCTTTACAATGCTCCGGATGAATTCTTCGGTGGTGTTGCAGCAAACGCTCAGATCGTAGAAATGGGTACACACGTACCGGCTGTAGAGCAGAACGATTATCACTATCCACTTCGTGAGAAGGTTGGTGCTCTTATCACAAACGTAATTAACGGAAATGATATCGACAGCGAAATCCAGAGCGCTCAGGAGCAGATGGAATTCGAAATGGATCAATAAGAGACCTTAACAATTAAATGAAAGTTCCGATTATAGCGGGATGATTTTATCGGGGAACCGGATCATATCCGGCTCCCCGATTTTTATTAAAAAAGAAAGGAGGAGTTAGGCTTGAACAAAAGTAGATCCATTCAAAGAAAACAGCAGAGAGCCGGATGGTTTTTCTTGGCACCGGCGACGCTTTTGATTTTCGTCATGAGCTTTTGGCCCATGATTCAGGCATTTATTATGTCATTGCAGACAGGTTCTGCTGCAAATATGAAATGGCAGGAGCCACTCTTCAAGAATTATTTGAGGGTACAAAAGGATCAGTTATTTCAACTGTCCATGAGAAATACCTTTATGTACCTTTTGATCGAAGTACCGATCATGTTGATTTTAGCCATCTTATTGGCACAGATTTTAAATAACAAAGATTTAAAATTCCGCGGAGCATTCAGAACCATGGTATTTATGCCTTGTGCCATTTCTTTGGTATCTTATGCTTTGATTTTTAAATCCTTATTTGCAACACAGGGTCTTATCAACACTGTGTTAATGAATTTAGGCTTAATTTCAGAAAACATTAACTGGCTGGGCACCACATCTACAGCGAGAGCCGTAATTATCATCGGTTTGATTTGGAGATGGACGGGATACAATATGGTATTTTACTTGGCCGGTCTTCAAAATATAGAATATTCCGTTTACGAAGCAGCCAAGATTGATGGTGCAAACGGATGGAAAACCTTCTGGTATATTACTGTACCGCTTTTAAAACCGACCATTGTTATGACAGCAATTATGTCAATCAACGGTACCTTACAGTTGTTCGATGAATCCGTTAACTTGACAAACGGCGGTCCTGCAAATACTTCAATGACCATGTCACACTACATTTGGAACCAGTCTTTAGGTCAGGGTGTTGCAAACTTCGGATATGCATCCGCGTTGTCATTTATTATCTTTATTATGGTGGGCATTCTTGCTTTCATCAGCTTGAAAGTAGGTGATACACGTGACTAATAAGAAAAATAAATCAGCCATTCAAAGAAGATTAATACCAAGTTATATTTTCTTGGTAATCATTTGCTTTATTTCTGTATTTCCGATTTATTGGATGCTTACTGCAGCTACAAATACTTCTTATGAGGTATCTACCGGTAAGATTATTTTCGGTACTTACTTTTTTGAGAATTACAAAGGTCTTTTAGAGCGTGCGGCAGCTTCCAGCGGAGCGACACTTGGAAAGGTAATGGGAAACTCATTCCTGTATGCATCTGTGCAGACTGTACTTTGTATTTTCATCTGTTCCTTAGCCGGATTCGGATTTGAATTATATCATGACAAACATAAGGACAGATTATTTGCAATCTTACTTCTTGCCATGATGATTCCGGGTGTAGCGACACTTATTCCGTTGTTTAGAATGATGTCAAAAATGAAGTTGTTGAGCACCGTGTTTGCGTTCTTTTTACCCGGTATTTCAACACCGTTTATGATTATGATGTTCCGTCAGAACAGCCGAAACTTTCCTGTGGATATTATGGAAGCGGCGCGAATCGACGGACTTCCGGAATGGAAGATTTTCTTCCAGATGTATATGCCGATTATGAAGTCCACCTATGCGGCAGCAGCGGTTATTACTTTCATGAACGCATGGAATGCCTACATGTGGCCCCGTGCTGTTATGACAGATAACCGAGCTATGACCATGCAGATGTTGCTTACGAATCTTTCCAATGGTTATACCATAGACTACGGTGTATTGATGGCGGGAGTATTCTTCTGCTCTGTACCGACCATGGTTATTTTCTTTGTATTACAGAAGCAGTTTGCAGAAGGTATTACGGGAGCGGTAAAATAATCGCTTTACTACAACTTTATAGGGGCAGATTTTAGGCATCTGCCCCTTATTTTATGCAAAAAATGGGGTTTATTTGAGGATAAATGAAAAAATAGGAGGGCATGAAAGTGTCGGAGTTTAATTATGATATTGTTAAAAATCCGGAAATATTTCAGGAAAATCGATTTCCTGCCCATTCCGATCATGAGTTTTATCGATTTGAGGAGACGGAAGATGGAGTATCTGATTTTAAATACTCTTTAAACGGAGTATGGAAATTTGCTTACGCAAAGAATTATCAGTCTTCCATCAAAGGATTTGAAGCACTTGACTATGATTCCAGAAGTTGGGATACCATTCGCGTACCTGCCCATATCAATATGGAAGGCTACGGAAATCCCGCTTATGTAAATACACAGTACCCTTGGGACGGAAAAGAAGTTATCGCCCCGGGGGAAATTCCAACGGTATTTAATCCGGTTGGGAATTATGTAAAATATTTTACTTTGCCAAAGGATTTAAAGACCGGACCGGTTTATATCCACTTTGACGGCGTGGAAAGCGGTATGGCTCTTTGGTGTAACGGTAAGTACGTTGGTTACAGCGAGGATTCATTTACGCCATCTGAGTTTGACCTGACCGAGTTTGTAAATCGCGAAGGTGAAAACAAATTGGCGGTATCCGTATTCCGTTTTACGGCCGGAAGCTGGTGTGAGGATCAGGATTTCTTCCGCTTTTTCGGAATTTATCGCGATGTATATCTCTTTACCACACCGAAGGTACATGTATCCGATATGCGCATCAAAACTTTGTTGGATGACGAATACAAAGATGCCACATTGGAACTTGATTTAAAAACTACTGCCGAAGGAAGAGTTCGTTATTATCTTTCCGACGGAGATGATGATATTTTGGCGGGTGAAGAGAAATTTGATACAAACAGTCATTTTTCTTTTCCGGTAAAAGAGCCGAAGCTTTGGTCTGCCGAGCATCCGAATTTGTATGAACTTCGCTTGGAAATTACGGATGTGGCAGGATTCTTGCAGGAAGTCATTGTAGAACAGGTGGGCTTCCGCAGATTTGAAATGATTAATAACATCATGTGCATTAACGGAAAACGAATCGTCTTCCGTGGTGTAAACCGTCATGAGTTTTCATCCGAAAACGGCCGTTGCGTAACGGATGACGAAATCTATACGGA
>CAJOGB010000012.1:3329-16972 GCA_905233835.1 uncultured Lachnospiraceae bacterium | reverse complement strand
ACCAGCCATTATCCGAACCGCACACTTCTTTACAGATTGTGCGACCTCTACGGTATTTATTTGATTGACGAGACAAACCTTGAAACCCACGGCGTTTGGGATGCGATTATTCGCGGACTTGAGGATATTTCCTACTCTGTACCGGGAGACCGTCCGGAGTATCAAAAACTGGTTTTGGATCGTGCACGTTCCATGTTTGAACGTGACAAAAACCATCCCTCTATTTTGATTTGGTCCTGCGGAAACGAGTCCTACGGCGGAATCGACATCCAGAAGATGCACGATGCTTTCCATGAATGGGATGATACCCGTTTGGTACATTACGAAGGAATTCATAACGACAGACGTTATCCGGAATCTACGGATATGGAAAGTTCTATGTACATTCCTACAGATGAAATCAAAGAGTGGTTGAAAGAGCATCCGGATCGTCCGTACATTAACTGCGAGTACGCACATGCCATGGGAAATTCCTGCGGTGCATTGTACAAATACACGGATCTTACGGAAGAAGAGCCGCTTTTCCAGGGTGGATTTATTTGGGATTACATCGATCAGTCCTTAACCCTTCGCGACAGATACGGCGTGGAGTTCCAGGGCTACGGCGGTGATTTTGGGGATCGTCCGTGTGATTATTCCTTCAGCGGAAACGGTATCTGCTATGGAAAAGACCGTGAGGTTTCTCCGAAGATGCAGGAGGTAAAATTCTGTTATCAGAATATCAAGATTACCTTCGAAGGAAGAGATATGATTGTAAAGAACTTAAATCTCTTCACAAACTTAAATGAATATAAGATTGAAGTTACTCTTGAAAAAGAAGGTGAACTTTTGGCATATCAGACCGGCGAGTTTGAACTGGAGCCCCTTTCCGAAACCCGAGTTCCCATTCCTATGGAGATTCCGGAGGATGAGGGCGAATTGGTACTTACGGTTTCCTTCTGCTTAAGAAATGATGAAATCTGGGCGGATGCGGGACACGAAGTAGCATACGGACAGGCAGTATTCGGAAAACGTGAAAAGAAAGAAACCCCGAAGGGATTCTTTGAAATCAGCGAAGGCTGGAACAATATCGGTGTTCGCGGAGACGATTTTGAAATCTTATTCTCAAAGATTCACGGAGGACTTGTTTCCTATAAATACGCAAACAAGGAAATGATAAAGACCATTCCGAAGCCAAATTTCTGGCGCGCAATGACGGAAAACGATATTGCAAACCTGTTACCGTTTAGAGCGGGACAGTGGAAGGTTGCCAGCCAGTTCTTAAGCTATAAATATGAGCACGGACGTAAGGCAACGGACTACGAAGTGGAAAAATGCGATGATCGCTTAACCGTGATTTATACCTATCATTTACCTACAACACCGGAAGCTGACGCAAAACTTTCCTATACCGTATTTGCGGACGGCCGTGTGGACGTGGATTTGAAATTGGATGCATCCGATAAGATCGGAGAGCTTCCGGAATTTTCCGTACTCTTCGGATTCGATGCAGATTACGACCACTTAAAGTGGTACGGACTTGGACCGGATGAGACTTACGTGGATAAGTTCCACGCAAAGCTTGGCGTGTATGAAAACGAAGTTAAGGACAATATGGCCAAATACTTACGCCCGCAGGAATGTGGAAATAAGATCGGTGTTCGTTTCGCAGAACTTACAGACCATCGTGGTCGCGGTATTCGCTTCGAGGGCGAGGATTTATCCTTTAGCGCTTTGCCTTATACCCCGCACGAATTGGACTGCGCAGAGCATTCGACTGAGCTTCCGACCGTTCATAACACCTTTGTACGTGTGGGCTTAAAGCAGATGGGTGTCGGCGGTGACGATACCTGGGGAGCGTTGGTTCATCCCGAGTTTTTAATAGATAATTCAAAACCTTTATCGCTTCATTTCTCCTTCAAAGGCATTTAATTATCTTTATTCCTAAAAATTCCCTTGGATGGCATATCCGTCCAAGGGAATTGCTTTGAAAAGAAGTTGGAAAGAAACCCGTATTTATGTTAAGATAACGAATACGAGAGCAAAAAGAGGTGGCAATATGATTTATCATGATATCTACTTGGAACAGGCAGTCAGCAGAAAAGAGCATAAGCTTAATAATATTTATACTGTCTTTTGCGCAGTGATGATTGCTTGGTTGTTCTTTTTGGAAGTAGCGACGCTGAACTTGGCGTTTTCCGTATTCATTATTATTTTCATCCTTTTGATTGTTGTGTTGCAGCAGACAAAGAAGGTGGATTTTGACTACAGTTACACCAACGGCGAGTTTGAGGTGGATAAAATTATCGGCGGATCTAAGAGAAAGAATCTTTTGTCCGTAAATGTGGAGCAGATTGTGGTGCTTGCTCCCGCAAAAACAGAGCCGGTAATGCCTTATGTGGGACGTCGTATGAAGACTTTGGATTGCACATCCCACGATCAGGTACCTTACTATACTATGATTGTGAAAAACCCTCAGACGGAAGAGGAGTGGAAAGTACTTCTTGAGTTAAACGAGGAGTTTTTAAACGAGTTTAAGAGAAAACTTGGTACAAAAGTACATATATAATATTTAGGAGGATTTTTTTGATGGAATTTGATCTTCGCAAAGAATTTGCAGAAGTTTTCGGTGATGCCGACGGAGTAAGAGAATACTTTTCTCCGGGACGCGTAAATTTAATCGGTGAGCATACGGACTACAACGGTGGTCACGTGTTTCCATGCGCACTTACCATCGGAACCTATGCGGTAGCCAGAAAACGTACCGATGATATCATTCGCTTTTATTCCGCAAACGTAAAGGGTGCCGGTGTTGTTGAAGTCAGCCGTAAAGAATTAAAGAACAAAAAGGAATACGGTTGGGCAAATTATCCTCTCGGTGTTGTATGGGCTTTTGCGGAACGCGGAAAGCTTATCGACAGCGGATTTGAAATGGCTATTTGGGGAAACATTCCAAACGGATCCGGACTTTCTTCATCCGCATCTTTGGAAGTGTTAACCGGTGTGGTTTTGTGCGATCAGTTCGGTTACGATGATTATTCCATGACGGACTTGGCTTTGATCGGTCAGTATTCCGAGAATAACTTCAACGGATGTAACTGCGGTATTATGGATCAGTTTGCGGTAGCAAACGGTAAAAAAGATATGGCAATGTTTTTGGATACCAGTGATTTGTCCATGGAATATGCCAGCGTAAAGCTTCCGGACGCAAAGATTGTAATTACAAACTCCAAGGTAAAGCATTCCTTGGTAGATTCCGCATATAACGACAGAAGAAAAGAATGCTCCAAGGCTTTGGAAGAGTTACAGAAAGTCCTTGATATCAACGAACTTGGTGAGTTGGATGAAGAAACCTTTGAGGAAAATAAGGATGCGATTTCTTCCGAAGTATGCAGAAAGCGTGCAAAGCATGCGGTTTATGAAAACCAGAGAACCATTAAGGCGGTGGAAGCATTAAAGAATAACGATATTGAAACCTTCGGAAAGTTAATGAACGCATCTCACGTATCTCTTCGTGACGATTATGAAGTATCTTGTCCGGAAGTGGATGTACTTGTGGATTTGGCTTGGGCACAGGACGGTGTCATCGGAAGCCGTATCACAGGCGGCGGATTTGGCGGATGTACCGTATCTATTGTTAAAAACGATGCACTTGATGCATTTATTGAAAACGTCGGAAAAGGATACAAAGAAAAATGCGGCATTGATGCCGAGTTCTATGTAGTGGACATCGGTGACGGTGCACGCGTACTTTCATAAAATATTAAATAGGCGACAGGTGCTCTGTCGTCTGTTTTTATTAGAGTAAACAGTTATGAATACGAGAGAACTTCTAGAAAAATTAAATAAGGAAAGCGGCTTAAATTTTTCTTTGCCGGAGGAGGAAATTCTCTCTCCGGAAACCGAGGAAAAGTTAAGTGCAATGCTGTCTTTTGTTAAAACCGTGGACAATCGGGATTATTTCTTCCAGCAGTTTTTGCTGGGACAGTTGTCTCCCGAGGATATTGCCAGCGGAAGATTAAAGTATCATATTGAAAAAAGTGTAAATCGCGCCCTGTTTTTAATCGCCTTTAAGAGTCCCTATGACGAAGTGGCGCTTTCCGTCCTTTCTTCTTTGGAAACGGGCAGTGATATTTTAGTTGAGATGGATCAGCATCATATCGTTTTGATTCGACAGTCCAAGGCAGTCCTTAACGAAGAGGAATGCTACGAAACTGCGGCGTCCATCGTGGATGCTTTGGGTACGGAGGCCATGGCGGCGGCTCGGGTTTCTTACGATAAGACGGTGCCGGAGTTTGAACAGTTGGCACAAAGCTACAAGCATGCGGAAGTGGCCATGCATTTGGGAGTTACCTTTAAAAACGGAAAGCGCATCCATTCTTATCATGATTTGGGATTGGAAAAACTTTTATATCGCGTTTCCACGGAAGATGCCAAAGAGTATATGACGGAAAATCTTGCAAGCTTTGATTTTTCCGCGTTGGACAATGAAATGCGAAACACCATAAAGGCGTTGTTTAACAACCAGCTGAATTTGGTGGAGACCGCAAAAGAGCTTTACATCCACAGAAATACGCTGATTTATCGAATCGATAAATTCCAAAAGATCACGGGATTGGATTTACGAAACTTCGATGATGCCATTATTTGTAAAGTGGCAATGATTTTGGCGGAATATTTGAAATAGATTATACGGCAGAGATACGTTCTCTGCCGTTTTTATGTTCATTCATACAAAGAACTTTGTGTGTTTTGACATTGTTTACAAAAGGCCCTTTTTCTATAATGAATCTAGTATTTGGGAAAGGAGTTTTTACCATGAAAAAAGTAAAAATCAACATCAATTCAATTGATAAAGTAAAAGCATTCGTTAATGTGGTTGCACGTTTTGACAATGACTTCGATCTCATTGCAGGACGTTATGTTATCGATGCAAAGTCCATCATGGGTATTTTTTCTTTAGATCTTTCTCAGGATCTTGAGCTTGTTATCCAGAAGGATACCGACATCGATGCCATTATGGACGCATTAAAGGATTTTATTGTTTAAAAAACGAAAGGCAGGGAAATTAAAATGGCTAGTATTTCACTCAAAAACATTTGCAAGGTTTATCCAAACGGCTTTGAAGCAGTTAAGGATTTCAACCTTGAAGTAGAAGACAAAGAATTCATCATCTTCGTAGGACCTTCAGGATGTGGTAAGTCAACCACTCTTCGTATGATCGCAGGTTTGGAAGATATCTCCAGCGGTGAACTTACCATCGATGGAAAGGTTATGAATAACATTGAGCCGAAGGACCGTGATATCGCTATGGTATTCCAGAACTACGCTCTTTATCCTCATATGACCGTACGTGATAACATGGCATTCGGTCTTAAGATTCGTAAAATGCCGAAGGCTGAAATTGATAAACGAGTTAACGAAGCAGCTCAGATCTTAGGATTAGAGAACCTTTTGGATCGTAAACCAAAGGCTTTGTCCGGTGGTCAGAGACAGCGTGTTGCTATGGGTCGTGCAATCGTTCGTAACCCGAAGGTATTCCTTATGGATGAGCCTTTATCAAACTTGGATGCAAAGCTTCGTGTCCAGATGCGTATCGAGATTTCCAAACTTCATGATCGTTTGGGAGCTACCATCATCTACGTTACACATGACCAGACAGAGGCTATGACCCTCGGTACCAGAATCGTAGTTATGAAGGACGGTATCGTTCAGCAGATCGATTCTCCTCAGAACCTTTACACTAAGCCGGGCAACTTATTCGTTGCAGGATTCATCGGATCTCCGCAGATGAACTTCTTCTCTGCAAAGATCGAAAAAGAAGGCGAAGGCTTAGTAGCAGTTGTCGGAAACAGCAGATTAAACGTTCCGGTAGCAAAGGCTAAAGTATTAACCGACAAGGGATATGTTGGTAAGGAAGTTACTCTCGGTATTCGTCCGGAAGACATCCATGATTCACAGATGTTCATCGATGCTTCTCCGAACACTGTTATCGAATCTACCATCAAGGTTTACGAATTACTCGGTGCTGAAGTATTCTTATACTTCGATTATGCTGATACTCAGGTTACAGCTCGAGTTGACCCTCGTACAACAGCTAAGATGGGTGATACCGTTAAGTTCGCACTTGATATGGAGAAGGCTCACTTCTTCGACAAGAGCACAGAGGTTACCATCACCAACTAGTATTTGTTAATTAAGAAAGATTTTCGTCATTTGCTTTCGAAATGACTGTAATTTCTTCTTTTTTATGAAGCACCCCTGAGCGAGTACGCTTGGGGGTGTTTTATGTTGCTTTTTTTTAAAAGAGTTGTTATAATCCATGTGCGAAATAAATTGTGTAAAATTTTTCTTGAGAATAAGAAAGAGTTGAAAGGAGACGTTATGGCAGAAGCTAGAGTTTCAAAAGAGACATTAATCGGAGAATTATTACAGATTGATGCGGATATCGCACCAATTCTTATGGGAATCGGAATGCACTGCTTAGGATGCCCGGCATCTCAGATGGAATCCCTCGAAGAAGCTGCCGCAGTTCACGGCATCAATGCAGATGATTTGGTAGACGAAATCAATAATTTCCTTGCCAGCAAATAATGATTTTTTGGGAGCTCCCGTGGGGGCTCCTTTTTTTGTAAAAAAAAATAATAAGTGATATAATAACCTAGAATACGTACAGGGCGAAGTGCGCCCTGATGGAGAATTTATGGGAACAATTACCGCAAAGGGAAAGCTCTTGCATTATTTGCGAGCGCCATTATATATGTTTATCCTGTATTTTGCAGGAAGTATCGTACTGTTTTGTTATAGCCGCAGAGTCGGAGCCGTCTCTCTTAGTTTGGCATGTATCTACGGACTGATTAATATTTTTGTTTACATTAAAAACAACCGAAGCCTTTCCGACGAAATCATCGGATTTGCCGTACAGTACGGAACCGTACAGGGAAAGCTTCTTCGTGAATTCCAGATTCCCTATGCGATTTTGGAAGGGGACGGTCGAATCGTTTGGATGAACAATCTTTTTTCCGAGATTACCGGAAAGGATACTTCTTGGCAAAAGTCCATCACCACGATTTTTAAGGAGATTACCCGAGAAACCGTGGAGCGTGCACAGGAAGATCAGTTTACCATTCAGATTCAGTATGAGGATCGTATCTATAACGCATACTTAAACAAAATGGACTTTGACGTACAGTCCCAGACGGATAAGCAACCCGGCGACGCACTGTTTGTGGAGCATATGGGCAGTTTGATTTCTCTTTTACTTGCCGATGTGACCGAACTTGAGAAGTTAAAACGTCAGAATGAAGACGATAAGATGATTCCGATTCTTTGTTACATCGATAACTACGATGAAGTAATGGCTTCTGTGGACGAAGTAAAACGTTCCATGTTAACGGCGGTTTTGGACCGAAATATCAACCGTTACTTCAGAGAAGTAGACGGTATTGTTCGAAAGACCGATCGTGATAAGTACTTTATCATCATTAATAAAAAGGGACTCGGAAAGTTAAAAGAGAATAAGTTCTCTATTTTGGAAGATATTCAGGGCGTAAAAATCGGTAACGATAATATCTTTACCGTAAGCCTAGGTATCGGATGCGGAGCCGAATCCTATGTAAACCGTGCCGAGTATGCCCGAGCAGCCATCGACCTTGCTTTGGGACGTGGCGGATCTCAGGTTGTTATCAAAGAGAATCAGGATGTTTCCTATTTTGGTGTTCGTGGAAAAGAAGTTGAGAAGAACACCCGAGTAAAGGCCCGTGTAAAGGCACAGGCTCTTCGAGAAATCATGGAAGCCAGAGATAAGATTCTTGTTATGGGCCACAGCTTATCCGATGCGGATTCTTTGGGTGCGGCCATCGGCGTATACTGCTGCGCCAGAGATTTGGGAAAGCCATGTCAGATTGTACTTAATACGGTGACATCATCCCTTCGACCGCTTCTTGATACCTTAAAAAATGACGAAAGCTATCCAAGGGATTTGTTTGTCTCTTCCGAAGAGGCTTTAAGTCAGTTAGATCCCTACACCTTAGTGATTGTAGTGGATACAAACCGTCCGACCTATACAGAATGTCCGCAACTTTTGAATCGCGGAAATGCCATCGTGGTATTCGATCACCACAGACAGGGAAGTGAAAAGATTGCAAATCCGCTCCTTTCCTATATCGAGCCTTATGCATCTTCGGCATGTGAAATGATTACCGAAGTGTTGCAGTATTTCTCAGACGAGATTGAGATTACGTCCAAGGAAGCGGACTTAATCTACGCCGGTATTTTAATTGATACCAATAACTTTATGACAAAGACGGGTGTTCGTACCTTTGAAGCGGCGGCTTATTTGCGTCGAAACGGTGCGGAAGTTACTCGAGTTCGAAAGCTTTTGCGTGAGGACATGTCAGCCTATAAGGCACGTGCGGAAGTGGTTCGACATGCCGAGGTATTCCATGGAGCTTTTGCCATTTCCGTATATGACTCAAAGGATACGGAAAGCCCGATGATTATCGGCGCACAGGCAGCCAATGAACTTTTAAATATCGTTGGAATCAAGGCGTCCTTTGTCCTTACAAATTATAAAAATATCATTTACGTGTCTTCCCGTTCCATCGACGAGATTAACGTTCAACTTATTATGGAGCGTCTCGGCGGCGGCGGTCACTTAAACGTTGCCGGAGCTCAGATAGAAAACAGTTCCGTGGAATCGGTGAAGCAGCGAATCGAAGACATCATCGATATACTAATCAACGAAGGGGATATTAAGCTATGAAAGTAATTTTGCTTGCAGATGTAAAGCCTCACGGCAAAAAGGGAGATATCGTGGAAGTATCCGACGGATACGCCAGAAATGTATTATTTAAGAAGAATCAGGGTGTGGAAGCCACACCGGCAAATATGAATAACTTAAAACTTCAGAATCAGCACGCGGATAAAGTCGCTGCGGAAAATTTAGCGGAGGCGGAAGCTTTGGCGACTGAGATGAAGGAATGGTTGGTGGAAACCACCATTAAATCCGGGGAGGGCGGACGTACCTTTGGTTCCGTATCCTCAAAGGAGATTGCACAGGCAGTAAAGGATCAGTATAAACACGACATTGATAAGAAAAAGATTCAAATCGATGGCGCCATCAATACATTCGGAATTCATGAAGTAAAGGTAAAGCTTCATCCGAAGGTAACCGCCACTTTGCGAGTTCACGTGGGAGAAAAGTAGGAGAAGACTATGCCGGAAGAACAGATTACACGAATCATGCCAAGTTCTCTCGATGCGGAAAAAGCACTGATCGGCTCCATGATCATGGATCCCATGGTGGCGATTGATATCGCGATGCAGATCGTGACATCCGAGGACTTTTATCATCAGCCCTACGGCGTTTACTTTGAAACGCTTTGCGAATTAAAGGAAAACGGCGAAAAGATTGATTATGTGATTCTACAGGATAGATTAAAACAAAAGAATGTGCCCTCTCAGTTTACGGAGTTTGGCTTTATAGCAGGTGTAGTGGAGTCCACCACGGTATCCGTAAATGTTGCGGAGCATGCAAAAATCGTTCGGGAAAAAGCGGTTTTAAGACAGATTATCAGAACCTGCCAAAATATTGAAAAAGACAGTTTTTCCGAGGATCAGGATGCCGCAAACATCATCGATGTATCTCAGCAGATGTTTAAGGAATTGTCCGATCTTCAAAGCGAAGGATCCACCCGTTCCATTTCCGATATCGTACAAAATGCGTTGCAGAGCATTGAAAAAGCTTCTCAGCAGGACGGAAAGATTACCGGTATTCCCACCGGATTTATTGATTTGGATTATAAGACCGCAGGCATGCAGCCTTCGGATTTGATTCTTTTGGCGGCACGTCCTTCCATGGGAAAGACGGCGCTTGCTTTAAATATTGCGCAGCATGTGGCATTTCGTGAAAACAAAGCCGTAGCCATTTTTTCTCTGGAAATGTCGGCGGAACAGCTGGTAAACCGTATGTTTGCTTTGGAATCCTCTGTGGATGCTCAAAAGCTTCGTACCGGTAACTTAGAGGGTTCCGAGTGGGAGCAGTTGGTGGAAGGTGCTTCTACCATTGCAAATTCAAAGTTAATTATTGATGATACACAGCCAATGTCCATTACGGAGATGCGCGCAAAGTGCAGAAAGTATCAGCAGAGCAGTACGGGACTGGATATGATTATCGTCGATTACCTTCAGCTTATGAACGGAAACGGAAAAAACGTTTCCCGTCAGCAGGAGATTTCCGATATTTCCCGTGCATTAAAACAGTTGGCCCGAGAGCTTAAGGTACCGGTGATTGCCCTTTCTCAGTTAAACCGAGGGGTAGAGCAGCGTGAGGATAAGCGCCCCATGCTTTCCGATCTCCGAGATTCCGGAGCCATCGAGCAGGATGCGGACGTGGTAATGTTTATTTATCGTGATGATTATTATAATAAGGAATCCGAAAAAAAAGGCATTTCCGAAGTCATCATCGCTAAGCAACGTAACGGCCCGGTTGGTACGGTGGAACTTGTTTGGTTACCGCAGTATACCAGATTCGGAAATAAGATTAAAAACAAAAAAGAATATAAAGAAACATAAAAAAAGACGTCCGAAGAATCGGACGTCCTTTTTTATAAATCAAATAATAATTAGCCCTGAGAAATAGCTCCTGTTGGGCAAACACCTGCGCAAGTACCGCATTCAACACAAGCAGTAGCGTCGATTTCGTACTGGCTGTCTCCCTGAGCGATAGCTCCTACCGGGCACTCAGGTTCGCAAGTTCCACAGCTTACACATGAATCACTAATTACATATGCCATAGTTTCTTCCTCCTATCATAATACTTTTCATACATACAACTTTTACAAGTTAATTCTTATTTTATCATTCCGTTGTCAGAAAACAAGTATAAAAATAAAAACAATGCCTATAAGTTCGCCAAAGACTGCAGTGCAGTATCTTTAAGCATTAAGTTATGCTGTTCCCGAATATAGTTTGCACTTCCGGCATGGCCGTCGGATGCGGTACCGTATTCACTGATGATATTTAACATACGGTTAAAGTCTTTCGCCGGCATGTTTTTGCGCTCTAAGATAAGTTCATAACTTCCGCTTAAGTTCTTAAGCAAATGGTTCAAGCACTCCTGTGGAGGTGTTAAAACCCTTGAAAGTCGAATCACATCATCTAAGCTGTCAAAGCGAAAGATTCGAATCAGAGGCTTCTGAGGTTTTTCGTCATCGGAACTTAACGTCGCGTCGTCCTTCGCTGTATTGGAATACTTTAACTTCGGAAGGCTCGGATGAGGTGCATACACAGGCATGTCATAGTCCTCATCTTCATCCCAGTCCATATCATCCTGATAATCCTCGTCATCTAAAGCGGTATCTCCTGCACTAAACTGAGAAAACCGGGGATCCAACTCTTCAGGATAAGGAACCTTTGTCACGATAAGGACAATGGATTCGGAAGAAATGGGAATCGCTTCAATCATCAAAGGAATATCTTCCACTTCAAAGCCATATTTATAAGACGCCCAACGCATCATCTCTCGGAAAAGGGATTTTGCTTTGGGAGTGCCGTAAGCAAGTTCGGATAATTTAATCTGTCGCTGTTCAAGGTCTTCTCGGGTAAGGGTGCAACGGATTTGATTTTCATTCATCTTTTCAATCTTCATATGCCACCCGCCTTTCTAACTAAAAAAGAAAAACTTCGTTTAGTACTCTAATTATAAAGAAAGTAAAAATGGATGTAAAGGAACGAAATTATGAAAAATTTATTAACAAATCTTTAAAACTTTATAAACAAAAAATGAAAGATTTATAAAAGATTTTAAAGGTTTATGAAATATGGGCAAAGCCTATTGCATAAAAAATTTTTGGGTGGTTTAATTGTCCCATCGACACATGAGTTGTATTCCCAACTTATTTCTTTTCACTGTTTCAGTGAGTTTTTCCACAGGATAATATTTATACCATATTTGTTATCTCCTTTTGGGATGTTTATATCTAATTTGCAGGAATGTCGTATGGGAAATGGATGTTTTTTGCGATGAGGGAATGCAAATCAAATACAAAAAAGAAAGGCAGGTGATTAGACCCATATGTCTGTTTTGTAAAGAACTGTTAAGGAAGAAAACTTAGGACGTTCGATTGTTCACGAAATTTGTAGGTTAAGCAACATATGGGAGAATATAAGATGAATGATTCGAAACAGAACTAATTAGATAGGTATATGAAATGTATGGGGACGGTGTGAAAGCATCGTCCTTTTTTGTGCTTCCTATGAAAGAATGCTATAATAACAAAAGATAACTTTAAGAGGTAAAAACTCGGAGGAAATATGAAGAAGAAAAAAAGATCCCGTGCAAAAGTCTATTTGCGGAGATTGTTAAAACGCATGTCTTTGGACGACAAACGATTCTGGCTCGTAATCGCAGCCGGTCTTGTTTTGATTATCGCCGGAGTGGCGATTTATATCGATAAATATGCGCCCACAAAGGAAACTCTTTCTGTGGCGGATTATTATCAAACGGTTTGTGACGATGAGGCAATCGTCTTTTTTAACGGAAAAAAGATGGAGCCGGAAAAGAACGCCACCTATGGAAATGCGGTATTTCATGATGACCACGCCTATCTGGAGTTGTCATTTTTAAAAGAGAATTTGGATGACGGTTATGTTTATGACAAGTCGGCGGGCATCCTTCGATACACCACCGATTCTGAGACGATTTCCGTGACAAAAGACGAAAAGTCCTATACTTCGGGAAGAAACGAATCCAAGCTGGATGCACCGATAGTGGTTGAAGAATATGATACTGCTTATGTGCTTACGGATTTTGTGGAACTGTTTACGGATGTAAACACGCAGGTAATTTCGGAGGCGCCGGCTCGTGTGATTTTGGAGAGTGCAGGTTATGAGAAAACCACCGCCGCATCCAAAAAGAACACGGTGATGCGTCAGTTCGGAGGTCCGAAGAGTAAGATTGTTTCCGAAGTAGCAAAGAAGGAAACCGTTTCTGTGGTTGGATCGGCCGGAAAGTGGGTTTGGATCTTAAATGACAACGGTATTTTAGGATGCGTAAAGAGTAGCGAATTAAAAGCAAAGGAAACTACGGTGGTAGAGCCTCGTTTGGATGAAAGAGACTATCGCCACATATCCTTAGATCAGTCGATTTGTGCCGGCTGGCATGAAGTAACGGTTAAGGCGGAAAACAGAAATCTTGAAAGCCGTCTTGCAAAAACAAAGAAGTTAAATGTTGTTATTCCTACTTGGTTTGCGTTAGCGGATAACTCCGGTGCGGTTTCTAATTTGGCATCCATGGATTATGTGGCCTCTTGCCATGAGAAAGATGTTCAGGTGTGGGGCGCCTTTTCCGATTCTTTGCATTCGGATGTGAGCACCACAGCTGTTTTAAACAATACCGCATCTCGTGATAACTTGGTAAACAATATCGTAGCAAGTGCGGTTGCCTACGGAATGGATGGGGTAACCATTGATTTTGCAAATGTTAGTGAAGAATCAAAGGACGGCTGGTCCGAGTTTATTCGAGAGCTTTCCTTAAAGTGCGAGAATAATGATTTGATTTTGGCGGTACATACGGGAACCGTGATTAACGAGGAAGCACCGAAAGAAGATGCGACTGCTTACAACTTCGGGGTTCTAAATGATTACGCGGACTATGTAATTAC
>CAJOGB010000012.1:0-3320 GCA_905233835.1 uncultured Lachnospiraceae bacterium | reverse complement strand
CTGTTTTGTCGGTTTCCTTCTATACCAGAGCTTGGAACGAAGATACCCAAGATTATTCCGGGGATATGGAAACCGTGGATGCGGAAACTCAGGCAAAGAAATTGCAGAACATGCAGGATGAAAAGTTAGCCGGAGCCGCTTTTTGGCGACTGGGCACAGAAAGTGACGGAATTTGGGAAGTAATTTCCCTATATATCAAGTAATGGAAACAAAGTATTTTACGATTGATGAAACAAAAGAATTAAAGGACCAGGTAAAAGAAGCCGGAGATATCTTAAAGAACGGCGGTCTGGTGGCTTTCCCTACGGAGACGGTTTACGGACTTGGCGGCGATGCGAAAAACAAAGATGCCTCCAAGGCGATTTATGCCGCAAAGGGGCGTCCATCCGACAATCCGCTTATTGTACATATTCCGGATGTATCCTGGGTGGATGGGATTGTTTCCGAGATTCCGGAAGCGGCAAAGAAATTGGCGGATGCCTTTTGGCCGGGACCAATGACTTTAATCTTTAAGAAAAATGATGTCATTCCCCTTGAAACCACGGGGGGACTTGATACCGTAGCGGTTCGACTCCCGTCCCATCCGGTGGCCAGAGCTTTGATGGAAGAAAGCGGTGTCTATATCGCGGCACCTTCTGCAAATACCTCCGGTCGTCCCAGTCCTACCAAGGCAAAGCATGTGGCAGAGGATTTAAGCGGAAAAATTGATGCCATTATCGACGGCGGTGAAGTAAATATCGGATTGGAATCCACCATTATCGATGTGACGGAAGACATCCCCACCATTCTTCGTCCGGGATATATTTCTTTGGATGACGTAAAGGCTGTGGTTGGAGAAGCACGAATGGATCCGGGAATTTTATCCAAGGATTCGAATGTTCGCCCCAAGGCGCCGGGCATGCGCTACCGACATTATGCACCGAAGGGAAATCTGATCGTTGTAAATGGTGAGAAAGAGAAAGTCTGCGCTTACATTAACGAACAGATTCAAAATGCGAAGGATCTGGGAAAAAAGGTGGCGGTTTTATCTTCCAGCGAGACGGCATCCATGTATGAAAACGCAAAGGTTTATGCCATTGGTTCCTTAAATGACGAAGAGGAAATCGCTCGAAATCTTTATGATGTTTTGCGACGCTTTGATGAGGAAGAAATGGAACTCATTTTCTCCGAAGCCTTTGAAACACCGCATATCGGCCAAGCTATTATGAATCGCTTGTTAAAGGCAGCAGGACACCAGGTGGTTTCTTTGTAATCAGAAAATAAAAAAATATTCAAAAAATTTATCGAAAAGACTATCCATTTGGAGGAAAATGTGAGAAAATATAAACGCGTTATTTTTGTGGCAGGAAATGGAATTACCCGTGCTCCCATGGCCGCAGAAATATTTAAAACTTTAGAACAAAACGAAACGGAAGTTTTGTCGCGAGGCATACATGTAGCCTTTCCGGAGCCCTTAAATCAAAAGACGGAAGCCGTGATGATATCAAACGGTATTACCGTCAGTGACTATCAGGCGAAGGAACTTTTGGATTCCGAGATTACGGAGGATACGATTTTATTCGTTATGGAGGAATCCCAGCGACGAAAGATTATCGATCGATTTGAGCATGCCACAGAGGAGAACACTTTTGTAGTTACTTCTTTTGTGGACGAAGAGCTTGAGATTATCGATCCGTACGGCGGCACACTTCAAACGTACGGTATCTGTTTTGAAATGCTAAAGTCCACGCTGAAAAAAGTTGTGGAGAAATTAAACGGGGAAAACTAGAATTCTGAGACCGAACAGGGGGAGAAACGCATGAGTGATAAGAGAGAAGATTACATCAGCTGGGATGAGTATTTCATGGGCATTGCCTTTTTAAGCGGCATGCGCTCAAAGGATCCTCATACTCAGGTTGGTGCCTGCATTGTCAGCACAGACAACAGAATTTTATCCATGGGTTATAACGGCTTCCCGAGAGGTTGTTCAGATGACGAATTTCCTTGGAACAGGGATGGAGACCCATTGGAGAACAAGTATTTCTATACTGCTCACAGTGAGTTAAATGCCATTTTAAATCATAGGGGCGGTTCCTTAGAGGGTGCAAAACTCTATGTATCCCTATTCCCATGCAACGAATGTGCCAAGGCGATTATTCAGTCCGGCATAAAAGAAATTATTTACGATAGTGATAAATACGAGCATACGCCAAGCGTCATTGCATCTAAGCGCATGCTTACAGCTTCGGGCGTTTCCTTCCGTAAGTACGAACATACAGGAAGAGAGATTTCCTTTGGCGTATGATGAAAAAGAATGAAAAAAACCAAGTAATGGAATCACTTGCACTGGTGATGCAGTTTGGCGTATCCATGATTGTTCCCATCTTATCCTGCACCTTGTTTGGCGTATGGTTGGGAAAGAAAATGGATGCATCCTGGATTCCTGTTGTAGGGTTTTTTGTCGGCGCTTTGGCGGGCGTCGAGTCTGTCTATAAAATCGTAAAGAAGTATTTAAAAAAAGATGATAAAAGAATTTAGACGATTAAACGAGGCGCTTCCGGGATTGTTGCTCGGTATTTTAATATACGGTGTCCTGGTTGAAATCATTGGTATCTGGTTTTTTTCAGATAAACTTCTTTTTACCACGGGGCTTTTGATTGGTATTGCTTGTGCCCTTGGGATGGCCATACATTTGGCGGTGGTATTGGAAGAAACGGTGCGGACAAATAATGCTGCGCCCCGTCTGATAAAGTTTAAATCGGTTCTTCGTTATTTGGTGGTGGTAGCTGTGTTTTTTGTGATGATGCAGTTTCACTTGGGGAATCTGATTTCAGCTTTTATCGGTGTGTTAGGCTTGAAGGCAAGTGCCTATGCACAGCCTTTATTGCATAAAGTGATTCATCTTCAAAAAGACGAAAATAATAGAAAAGATGAGGAGGTGAAATTGTGAACAATGCGATTTTGGTGGCATCTGCAAATGACATCGACTTCATGATTCACGGACTGTTCTCATACGAATTGTTCGGACAGACCGTTTGGATCACCACTTCTCATGTATGTATTGCGATTGTAATGCTTGTTATTATTATCTTGGCAATCATTGCAAACCGGACTATGGCAAAGGCAACCGCCGTTCCGGGAAAACTGCAAAACGTTTTTGAGATAGTCGTTAGTTTTTTGGATGGAATCGTAACAAGCTCAATGGGAAAGAGCGCTCCGAAATTCCGAAACTACATTGGAACCATATTTATTTTTATATTGCTTTCCAATATATCAGGAATCTTTGGACTGAGACCACCTACCGCGGATTACGGTACAACGTTTGCTTTGGGTGTAATGAC